>CAYRKU010000001.1:0-28978 GCA_964425055.1 uncultured Lawsonia sp.
ATATCGTCTCCTGTGCCCACCACCCCGCCTGGGGCGGTGGGTCTGCGTAAGGAGAGGCCCAATGGCACACACTGAAGCCTCCTCTAGGGACAATGTCACTGCGGTTGATCGTGCATCCAATGATCTGCTCCGCCGGGTTCCTCCGCACAATGTCGAAGCTGAACAGGCTGTACTGGGGGGTATTTTTATCCGCAACGAGGTGTTTCACTCTCTGGTGGATATACTTACAGCCGAAGATTTTTATCTCCCCGCACATCAGGTACTGTATACCTGTTTTCTGGATCTGTACCGCAAAAACGCGCCCATCGATCTGGTGTCTACTGCTGCTGCACTGAAAGATCGGGGCGAGCTGGAAACCGTAGGTGGAGCATCTTATCTGGCCGACCTTGCGCAAACTGTGGTGGGCGGCGCTAATGCCGAATACTATGCCACCATTGTACGCGACAAATCCCTACAGCGTTCGCTCATTGGGGTGTGTTCCTCTATCATCAGTAACTGTTTTGACCAGACTCGTTCTGTAGACAGCCTTCTGGATGAATCAGAACAGGCTGTTTTTTCCGTATCTGAACGTATATCCGGCAAAAATTTCCGCGGCACAGCTGAATTGATTGAACAGGCGTTTGATGAACTGATCCGACGCGTCAACCATAAAGGCAATATCACCGGCGTTACTACCGGATACAATCAGCTGGACAATCTTACGTCTGGCCTGCAACCCTCTGACCTGATCATCATTGCGGCGCGGCCTTCCATGGGCAAAACGGCATTTGCCCTTAATATTGCGTTGCGCGCGGCCACACGCGAAAATACGCCTGTCGGCATCTATTCTCTGGAAATGTCCACAGATCAGCTGATCATGCGTTTGATCAGCACACAGGCCAAGGTGGAGCTTTCCCGTCTGCGCCGGGGCAACCTGGAGCAGGACGATTGGAACAGACTGTACATGGCTGCGGAACAGCTGAAAGCCGCACCCATTTATATTGACGATACACCAGCGCTCACTCCGCTTGAAATGCGCGCCCGTACCAGAAGGCTGAAAGCGGAATACAACATAGGCATGGTGATGGTGGATTATCTGCAGCTTATGCGCGGGGCGCGGCGCACCGACTCCCGCGAGCAGGAAATTTCTGAAATATCCCGTTCCCTCAAAAGCCTGGCCAAAGAAATGAACATCCCTGTTGTGGCCCTTTCTCAGTTAAACCGTAAGCTGGAAGAACGGGCAGACAAACGGCCCCAGCTTTCTGACCTACGGGAATCGGGTGCCATTGAACAGGATGCAGATGTGATTATGTTCATTTACCGTGGAGAAGTGTACCTTAGCGAAGAGCAGAAAAAAATCCCCAACCCGCATATGGGAAAGGCTGAAATCATTATCGGCAAACAGCGTAACGGCCCTACAGGTAAAGCAGATCTGGCTTTTCTGTCCCCCTATACAGCATTTGAAGACCTGGAGCCTGGCCTGAACCCTAGGCCTTCCGAAACTGATTTTTGATATTTTTTCTATAACCTTCAGCTGTCAGAGTTTACCCATGCAAACTGTTTCTCCTGATCCCACGTCTATGCCCCAGTTGGACAACGTGGTGAATATGCTGTGTGCGCCTTCTTCACTTGAATCGGTTTTGCATCAATCACTACACAATACCCCCATGCCTTCTCTGGAAACACTTGCCGAAATCATGTCCCGGCTTAAGGCAGCAATTTTCCCGGGTTTTTTCGGCGTATCTAATGTGCATATTGAATCTGTTCGCTACCATACCGCTGCCAATCTCGATACAGTTTTCCGCTTGTTAACTGAGCAGATCCGGCGAGGCGGCTGCTTTGCCTGTGCGGGCTATGCCACAGATTGCAGTAACTGCGAGCAGCTTTCCACACAAAAGGCTTTGCAGTTCATGCAACGCCTGCCCTATTTGCGGCGTATGCTTTCAGCAGATGCCAAAGCTGCCTATGAGGGAGACCCTGCTGCCTCCAGTGCCGGAGAGACCATTTTCTGCTACCCATCTATGTTGGCTATGATTCACCACCGCATCGCCCACGAGCTGTATTTGCTCGGCGTACCTGTTATCCCACGCATTATTACGGAAATGGCCCACTCGGCCACAGGTATAGACATTCACCCAGGAGCAGACATTGGCGAAGAATTTTTTATTGATCATGGCACCGGTGTGGTAATTGGTGAAACATCCATCATCGGCAAAGGTTGCCGGTTATACCAGGGAGTTACGTTGGGCGCACTGTCTTTCCCAAAAGATGATGCAGGGGTGCTGGTTAAAGGTATTCCCCGCCACCCCATTCTGGAAGATAACGTCACCGTATACGCAGGGGCAACTATCCTTGGCCGCATCACTATAGGAACAGGTGCCATTATCGGCGGAAACGTCTGGGTGACCGAAGACATACCAGCCGGGGAAAAACGTGTCCAGCAAACTGCCTTCTGCCAGGATTCTGATGACAGACTGGTAGGTAAAGCCTGATGTCACGCCTTATATCTATTGTGCTTGTATGTATAGCCTGCCTGGTTGCAGGATGTGCGGAAGATGTGCAGGTACAAGCCAAGGGGCAAATGGATATAAGCGTCACGATGGAAGGCAGGCGCTGACTACGCCGCCTGCTGTGATGCCTAGAACGCATTTCCAACACTCATCTCCCTGCAAGAGGCTGTCAAAAGGAGTAATAATATGGCCAATCCCAGCGTTTTGATCGAAACTACATCCGGGGATATCCTTCTGGAATTATTTGCGGACAAGGCTCCACGTACTGTGGAAAACTTTCTTTCCTACGTGAAAGAAGGCTTTTATGCCAACACCATTTTCCATCGTGTTATCAAAGACTTTATGATCCAGGGCGGGGGATTGACCATGCGCATGGAACAAAAACCCACCCACGCGCCTATTGCCAATGAAGCGGATAACGGCCTGGCCAATACCCGTGGTACTGTCGCTATGGCCCGTACAAGCGATCCGCACAGTGCAACGGCACAATTTTTCATCAACACAGTTGATAACAATTTTCTGAACTTCTCCTCCCCTACCGGGCAGGGCTGGGGGTATTGTGTGTTCGGACAAGTTGCGGATGGTATGGATGTGGTGGATAAAATTGCAAAAGAAAAAACAACCACACTCGGCACGTATGACGATGTGCCTGTTTCAGCAGTGCTGATCACCAATATCAGCCTGTTTGAGTAATCTCATGACTGCATCAGGCAAACCGGAAATTCTTGCCCCAGCTGGAGATGTGCCCTCGTTTTTGGCGGCTATGGCTGCCGGCGCCGATGCGGTATACCTTGGCCTTAAACATTTTTCAGCCAGAATGCAGGCCGAAAATTTCAGTTCTGGCGAACTTTCACATATGGTTGAACTGGCCAATGCCCATGGTCGCAAAATATATGTTGCTTTCAACACACTGATCAAACCGGAAGATATTCACGCAGCAGGCAGGTTGCTGACCCGGCTGGCTCGCGATGTCCACCCCCATGGGTTGATCGTGCAGGATGCAGGGGTTATTGATCTGGCCCGCCAGGCCGGATTTAGTGGAGGTATTTTTCTATCCACTCTGGCCAATGTGACCCATCCCGAAGCATTGAAGGCAGCACGGGCCATGGGAGCAGACAGGGTCATCCTTCCGCGGGAACTGTCCATTGATGAAATACGTACTCTTGCCACTGCCTGTCCGGAAAATCTTGACCTGGAACTGTTTGTGCACGGTGCATTATGCTGGTGTGTATCCGGTCGCTGCTACTGGTCCAGCTATATGGGCGGCAAAAGCGGACTGCGCGGCCGCTGCGTACAGCCATGCCGCCGCATGTATACCCAACGGGGACATACAGGACGGTTTTTCTCCTGTATGGACTTTTCTCTGGATGTCTTAGCAAAAACAGTACTCAAAATCCCACATATACGTTGCTGGAAAATTGAAGGCCGCAAAAAAGGGCCGCATTATGTCTACCATATAACCACAGCCTACAAGATGCTGCGGGATAATCCTGATAATCCTCAGGCCCGCAAGGACGCAGTACAATTACTGGAAATGGCACTGGGCAGACCGACTACTCGGGCCGGATTTTTGCCCCAGCACAGCACAGAACCCACGTCGGCTGACAGGCAAACCAGTTCCGGCAAATTAGTGGGTAAAATACAGTTTAACCAGGAAGGTCTCCCCTTTTTCAAGCCACACTGCGAACTGCTACCTCAGGATTACTTGCGCGTGGGCTATGAGGATGAACCCTGGCATACTACGTTGCCTATATTTCGCCGTACGCCAAAAGCCGGCACATTAACTTTACGGTTGCCCAGACATAAAACACCTAAAAGTGGTACACCTGTATTCCTTATTGACCGCCGCGAACCAGAGTTGATGCGCATCATTGGAGAATGGCAACGTAATCTTGCCCAATGTCGGGGCATACACCCCACTGAAATACACTTTACCCCTGTTCAACCAACGCCCATTCATTTCCAACGCAGACCAGATATATTCCTCCGATCCAGCCTGCCACGCGGTAGGGAAACCAGGCGCAAACGTACAGGTATGATGGGCCTGTGGCTTTCTCCCCGTACAGCACGGGAAGTATCGCGTACTGTTGCACCACATATTGTCTGGTGGCTCCCCCCAGTTATCTGGCCAAATGAAGAAAAATTGTGGAAACGCCTTGTGCGCGAAACGCTGCGCAATGGTGCCAAACATTTTGTGTGCAACGCACCGTATCAAATTGCATTGTTTGGCCCAGAGCTGCCGGAGCTTATTGCAGGACCTTTCTGCAACGCGGCCAATCCCATGGCTTTGGCTGCCTTTGCCCAACTGGGCTTCAGGGCCGCGTTTGCCAGCCCGGAACTTACCGGTCCAGAGCTGCTTGCCCTCCCCAGGCAAAGCCCGTTACCTTTGGGTATCGTCCTGTCCGGATTCTGGCCAGTGGGCATTAGCCGGCACGATCCTGTGGGCATCAAAACCAATGAACCATTTAAAAGCCCCATGGGCGAGCTGTTTTGGACCCGTCGCTACGGACAGAACACCTGGATCTATCCTGCCTGGCCGCTGAATATCAGTGAACACAGGCCGGAGTTAGAGGCTGCCGGCTATTGCTTTTTTGCCCGAATTCAGGAAAACCCGCCACAAAACCTGCAGCAGGCCACGCGGCCGGGCCTGTTTAACTGGGCTGGCAAGCTGCTGTAAGCGGGCCATACAACGCACACCATGGATGAAACTCTGTTCTCCATCTTGCAGCAGACCCTACTCAGCTGGTTTGCCAGCCACGGGCGTCATCTTCCCTGGCGGCAGAAATACACGCCCTACGCTATATGGATTGCTGAAATCATGCTCCAGCAGACGCAAATGGAGCGCGGTGTCCACTATTTCAGGCGCTGGATGGCACGTTTCCCCAATATTGCATCTGTGGCTGCAGCTGAAGAAGACGATCTGTTAAAAGCCTGGGAAGGTCTGGGCTACTATCAACGGGCCCGCAACATTCAGGCTGCAGCGCGCATTATCATGCGTGATCATGGAGGTATTTTCCCTGCGGATCATACCGCCATATGTGCCCTGCCCGGCATTGGACCCTATACGGCCGGGGCTATCGCCAGCACTGCCTTTAACCAAAACATTCCCTGTGTGGACGGTAACGTTGAACGCGTCCTGTCCCGGCTATTTGATATTGCCACTCCCGTGCGGGAAGAGCCTGCCAAAAGCCGCATTCATGCCTTGGCCGCAGCACTTATCCCCGCCGGGAAAGCCCGTAATTTCAACCAAAGCCTTATGGAATTGGGTGCTCTGGTGTGCCGCAAAAAGCCCTGCTGCTCCAGCTGTCCCGTCAGTCAATGGTGCCGTGCCCACAATCTGGGCATAGCGGAACAACGGCCTGTACCAGGGCTAAAGCAACTCCGTATATACCAGGAAAAAGTCTGCGGAGTACTGCAGCAAAACGCTACGCTGCTTATCCATCATCGACCGGCAGGAGCCTTGTGGGGAGGCCTGTGGGAATTCCCCGGAGGGGATATCATGCCCGAGGAAAGGCCAGAAGAAGCTATTCGCCGAGCTGTAGAGGAACAAACTGGCCTGACAGTTGAAATATTGCAAAAAATAAGTACCCTCCGGCACAGCCATACGTCTTTTCACACCACACTCCACTGTTTTCTAGTACGGCCTTCCCAGCCTGCGCAGATGTGGCACCCACTGCCGCCCGTCATAATCGATAAGGACTGGCGTTGGATAGCCACTAATGCTGTGGGAAAATATCCCATGCCGGCACCCCACCGCAAACTGGCTGAAATCTTTTCCTCTCTTTTGACAGTACAATAAAACTGGTTTAACTGATTTTCCAACGCCATCATAGATGGATGGCGCAATATATAAATACGGCCAAGCAACAGATCGGAAGGACTACTATCATGCGCAAAACAGTTTATTGGATTGAAGGTGATGGTATTGGCCCGGACATATGGCAAAGCGCCCGTCCCGTTTTGGATGAAGCAATTCACCGCAGTTATGGGGATGAATGCTCCTTTGACTGGCAGGAACTCCTTGCCGGGGAAAAAGCACTTAAAGAAACAGGCCAGCTGTTGCCAGAAGAAACTCTAAACACACTGCGCACTGCAGAGCTAGCCATTAAAGGTCCCCTTGGTACTCCTGTAGGGACAGGCTTCCGTAGCCTCAACGTCACCCTGAGGCAGACACTGGATCTCTATGCCTGCATTCGGCCCGTACGCTATTTTCAGGGCATTGAATCGCCAGTAAAGCATCCAGAGCGAGTCAACATGACTATCTTCCGGGAAAATACAGAGGATGTCTATGCCGGAATTGAATACAAAGCAGGTACGCCTGAAGCTACCCGGCTTATTGCCTTTTTGCATGAAGAGCTGGGTGCCCATGTGGACACAACAGCTGCTATAGGCATCAAGCCCATGACAGCACATGGATCCAAACGCCTTGTACGCGCAGCCATTCGGCACGCCCTTGTCCATAATCTGCCCAGTGTAACATTAGTTCACAAAGGCAATATTATGAAATTTACCGAAGGCGCATTCCGTCAACACGGCTATGAACTGGCTAAAGAAGAATTTGCCAACATTACAACTACTGAAACTGAAGCCGCCCCGGGTAAACTGATCATCAAAGATCGTATCGCCGATGCCATGTTTCAGGAAGCATTGATCCGACCGGAACAATATAGTGTATTGGCTACACCCAATCTGAATGGAGATTATATTTCAGACGCATTGGCAGCGCAGGTGGGTGGGCTCGGCCTGGCCCCAGGGGTAAATATGTCAGACACATTAGGCTTTTTTGAAGCCACACACGGTACTGCCCCCACACTGGCTGGTACGGACCGTGCCAACCCTGGCAGCCTGATTCTGAGTGGTGCGTTGATGCTGGAGCATATAGGCTGGAAGGAAGCTGCGGATCGCATTTACCAGGCTGTATGCAAAGTCATTGCGCAACGCACAGTTACTGAAGATCTTGCCTGCCAGATGGAAGGCGCTACAACTCTTGGCTGCCGTGCCTTTGGTGAGGCCCTCATCAACAATCTGTAGAAAGGCCCGCTCATGTTATCCTGACCAATTTTTGGCAAAATCCGCCCTGCGATCTCGCTGGCAGCCACTGCAACGTTGGAGAGGAAAGCAAGAACATAGTTAAAAATTGTTATTGATGCAATCCGGTATCCCTCTACGCTATTGAACTGAAAATATTTCCTGTATGTACAGTGACCTCATACTCTCCCATAATCCAGATATGGTGAATATATTTTTGTAGTGCGATTATAATGGGTTAGTGACGCACAGGCAGTAGACAAATTTCAAATGCTCCAGACTGCTGTTTGAAAAACATACAATGCTATACAACTAATTGACTGGACTTCCATAAATCCCTGCTCTGGACGAGCTGCTGCGTATGGCCGGAATCAGCCTCTTTATGACGCGACCTTGTACAATGCACTGTAAACCAAACTATACTGCAATATTCGAAGGCGTTGCGCGATGAAATGCAGACTATCCTGGAGCATAATTTTTGCCTTTCTCATGTTGTTCTTTATAAGCTTGAAATGTACATCAAACTGCAATGCGGGAAACTCTATGCAAAATATCGGTGAATTCAACTTTGAAACAAAAACGGTTTTGCTCAACAGTGGCTATTCCATGCCGATCGTGGGACTGGGCACCTACAGCCTGTCAGAGCAGGGGTGCGCCAAGGCAGTTTCCGAACATTTAAAAGCAGGTGGCCGCCTGATCGATACCGCGTTCATGTACGGAAATGAAACAGGCGTTGGACAAGGGATTCGCCAGTCCGGAATTCCCAGAAAAGACGTTTTCGTGATCACCAAACTGTACCCCACCCAGTATGCAACTGCCAAAGAAGCCATAGAAATGGCTCTGAAAAAGCTCGACATTGGCTACATCGACATGATGCTTCTCCACCATCCTGGCCCGCATGATGTTGAAGCCTACAAAGCTATGGAACGTGCCGTACGTGAAGGCAAAATCCGTTCTGTAGGTCTCTCCTGTTTTTATATTAAAGAGCTGAACAGTTTTTTACCTAAAATCACCATCATACCTGCGCTTGTCCAAAACGAAATACACCCGTATTATCAGGATAAGGATGTAATACCCTATATCCAAGGCAAGGGAATTGTCGTTCAGGCCTGGTATCCTCTTGGCGGACGCAAAAGTAATGGCATTCTTTTACGTGACCCTGTTATAGCTGAGATTGCAAAAGCCCATGGAAAATCTTCAGCCCAAGTAATTCTCCGTTGGGATCTGCAAAAATATGTGGTGGCTATACCTGGTTCAGGCACGCCAGCCCATATCAGAGAAATTCTGGACCTTTTTGTTTGTGCCCTGACAGATGAAGAAATGGACAGGATTAACGCACTTAACCGTAATAAAAAATATGACTGGTATTAAGGCTGTTCCTCCGACACAATTACAGATTTCCAACCACGGCATAGATGACGCCCTACCTGGCGCGAAAAAAGTGACGGCCCGTTCCCTGGGAAGCAGGACGATGTAAACCTGGGAGAGCCTGGGCATACCAAGGGATATTCCCGTGGACAGGCCCAAAGCCTCGCTTACGGAAAGGGCAAAGAGCACGGAGGAACTGCGTCCCATTCTGGAGAAGATGCTGGACGGGCAGGAAGCGCTTTTTCCGACGGCGGACGGGGGCTTTTGACCATGGGAAAGCTGCTCCACCTGGACAAACCCCTACGTTCCTTTTGTTCCCGAAGTTCTGGCTAATCCCTTTGAAGTCTGGATGGTTCTGCGGGAAGGTGAAAAAGGATTTGTTGAATTGCGTAAGATGTACATAAAAAGAATACAGAATACTGAAAAGAGCAAAGGGCTTTATATGCTGACGTAGGTGGTCAAGGGGCAGATTGGGACTGGACGTTTGTACCTCCTCTGAACCGGTCGGCCATCTCTGTTAAGACAACGGCAAGGCAAGCTCCTGTGGGCCAGAAGAAAAATAGGGAAGAAAAGGAGGCACCCCTTCTTACCCTCTGGTAGTCTTAGTGCGATACGGCTGCACGAATACCCGGCATGGTTTGACAAAGCCGTATGTCAACTCCAATGTCAATTGAAGAATAGGTCTTCAGAAAACGACCGTCAAGGGATAGTAGGTTGCAGGCTGGACTTTTAGCCTGTGGATCGCCCCAACCTCTGGCGCAGTTGCACAAAAAAGGGACCTACACAGCTCCCTCTTTCAGTTTCATATTTGTTGTCAACAGAATTAGCATTTTTCCCAATAACCTAAATCCCAGGTTATATCGTCTTTTCCCATAAAGTTATCACGTTGTCAGGCATATACATTGGCTCTCCCAATCTGGAACTGGAAGGCCGCCTATCCCGCATCACACAATAATATTTGCGTAGGAAAGGGACATGGCCAAAACCATGCCCCTTGGTAAACTGGGATTTAGGAAAATCAATGCAACCCCACCATTACTGGACAGTTATCGTGTTGTGGCAATATCCAGGCGGGATACAGCCCGTTGCAAGGCAAGACGGGCACGGGTCATATCCACATTGTCGGCTGATGTAGCAAGGCGTGCCTGCGCCCGCTCCATAGCAGCACGAGCACGGGCAACATCAATATTTTCAGCCAGTTCAGCTGCTTCGGCCAAAATAGTAATTTTATTCCCACTTACTTCAGCAAAACCACCGGAAATAAATGCCTGATGCGTTGTACCATCGGCACGGAAATACAACCGCCCAATGGCCAGTGCTGAGAGAAGCGGAACGTGATGCGGCAGTACGCCAAATTCGCCTTCCACACCCGGAACGCCGATGTAATCCACGGATTGACTGACCACCATTCGGTCAGGCGTGACGATTTCAAGCTGAAGCGTGGATTCCATGACTAGCTCCTAGTTTTCCTGGCGCTTCTGGTATTTGGCCAAAGCCATATCGATATCGCCTACCATGTAGAAATCGTCTTCGGACAGATGGTCATAATCACCGTTCAAAATACCTTTGAAGTCTTTTACTGTATCTTCCAGCTTTACGTACACACCAGGGCTACCGGTAAACACTTCAGCCACATGGAAAGGCTGTGAAAGGAAGCGCTGGATACGACGGGCGCGCGCCACAACTAGCTTGTCTTCATCCGAAAGCTCGTCCATGCCCAAAATAGCAATAATATCCTGCAATTCTTTATATTTCTGCAAAACCTGCTGTACACCACGGGCAACAGTATAATGCTCTTCCCCAACGATGTTTGGATCCAGAATACGGGATGTAGAGTCCAACGGATCCACCGCCGGATAAATGCCCAATTCTGCAATTTGGCGAGAGAGTACAAGCGTTCCGTCAAGGTGCGAGAAAGTAGTTGCCGGGGCTGGGTCGGTAAGGTCGTCAGCGGGTACGTATACAGCCTGCACCGAGGTAATGGACCCCTTGTTGGTAGAGGTGATCCGTTCCTGCAGGGAGCCAAGGTCCGTCCCCAAAGTGGGTTGATATCCCACAGCCGAAGGCATACGGCCAAGCAGAGCGGACACTTCAGAGCCTGCCTGAGTAAAACGGAAAATATTGTCGATAAACAGCAACACATCCTGATTTTCTTCATCACGGAAATATTCCGCACAGGTCAGTGCAGTGAGCGCAACGCGAGCGCGCGCTCCTGGAGGCTCGTTCATCTGGCCATAAACCAGCGCTGCTTTTTCAAGTACGCCGGCGTCTTTCATTTCATGGTACAGGTCGTTTCCTTCACGGGTACGTTCACCAACACCGGCAAACACAGATATTCCACCGTGCTGCTTGGCGATGTTGTTGATCATCTCCATAAGGATAACGGTTTTACCCACGCCCGCACCACCAAACAGGCCCATTTTACCGCCCTTGGGGAAGGGCACCAGCAAATCCACAACTTTGATACCGGTTTCAAGCAGCTCAACTGAGGTGTTCTGCTCGGTAAAACTTGGAGCTTCACGGTGAATGGGCAGATATTTTTCAGTGTTAATGGGGCCCATTTCATCAACAGGGCGGCCCACAACATTCATGATGCGTCCAAGAGATGCTGAACCTACCGGTGCCATAATCGGCTTGCCGGTATTCACAACCTCCATACCGCGGACCAAACCTTCGGTAGCGTCCATGGCGATGGTACGTACCACATTATCACCAAGGTGTTGCGCCACTTCGCAAATCAGATCAGGGGCATCGTTGTTGTTGGGGTTTTTGATTTCCAGAGCGGTTAGAATATTGGGCAATTCACCGTCAGGAAACGCCACGTCAACGACTGCACCGATGACCTGAACGATTTTTCCGATATTTTCACTCATTGTATTGAGGCTCCCTTATTTCAGAGCTTCCGCGCCGCCGACGATATCGATAAGCTCGTTGGTAATTGATGCCTGGCGCGTTTTGTTGTACAAAAGCGTCAGGGTATCTGCCATTTCATCGCAATTGCGCGTGGCATTGTCCATTGCGCTCATTCTGGCAGCGTTTTCGCTGGCCGAAGTATCAAGAAGACCACGGTACAACTGTACATTGACAAACCGGGGCAAAATTTCTGCAAGGAGTCTTGAAACTTCCGGCTCGTAAACATACTCTGCTGCTTCTTCACCTTTGGGGTTCTCATTTGTGGGTGCAGACGCGGCAGGTTCTACTGGCAACAAAAGTTGAACAGTGGGCAGTTGCCGTGCTACAGACACAAATTCGCCATAAATAATGAACACTTCATCCATTGTGCGAGCAGTATAACCACCCACAACATCTTTACCTATGCTGGCGGCAAGGCTGAAATCAAAGTTGCCCATCACATCTGCATAGTCCGAAAGCAACTCGTATTCGGTTTTGCGAATAGCGTCGCGCCCTTTTTTACCCACGCAGATAAATTTGACGGTTTTCCCCTCAGCCGTTTTGCGGCAAGCCAGATCAATACCCCTGGCAATAAGCATGGCGTTGAAGCCACCGCACAGGCCTCGATCTGAAGTCATCAAAATAATGACCACATTTCGCCCATTTTCCCGATGTTCAAGAAGAACATGGCCGGAACCATCGGATTTGGCCGCAAGATCGGCAAGAACTGCCTGAAACTTTTCCGCATAGGGACGGAAGCGTTCAATGCGGGATTGAGCACCGCGCAGCTTGGCCGAGGCCACCATATTCATGGCCTTGGTGATCTGCTTGGTTTTGCCAACCCCAATGATCTTTAGTTTTACGTCTTTCAACGAAGGCATGCGCCACTCCGTCTCTTAGGCAGTATAGCTTTTTTTAAACTCAAGAATGGCGTCTTTCAGACGAGTTTCGAGATCATCGTCCAACTTTTCACGGATTTTGATGTCCTCAAGAATACTCGCCTTGGAACTGCGCATAAAATCAAGCAGATTATGCTCAAAAGCCTGAATTGAAGCCACAGGCACATCGTCCATATAACCACGGGTAGCTGCATACATGGAAACAACTTGTTCCTGCGTGCTCATGGGTTGATATTGTGGCTGCTTCAGCAATTCCACAAGACGGGCGCCACGTTCTAGTTTAGCTTTAGTGGATTTATCCAAATCCGATCCAAATTGAGCAAAAGCGGCCAGCTCGCGGTATTGGGCCAAATCCAACCGCATGGTACCTGCTACCTGCTTCATAGCTTTAACCTGAGCAGCACCACCCACACGGGATACAGAAAGGCCAACGTTAATAGCCGGCCGGATACCGGCATTAAACAGGTTCGGCTCAAGATACACCTGACCATCAGTGATAGAAATCACGTTGGTGGGAATATATGCGGACACATCGCCAGCCTGCGTTTCAATAAGCGGCAAAGCCGTAAGCGAACCTGCCCCCAAGCTGTCATTCACCTTGGCTGCGCGCTCAAGCAGACGCGAGTGCAGGTAAAAGACATCGCCGGGGTACGCTTCACGTCCTGGAGGACGCCGCAGAAGCAGGGACATCTGTCGATAGGCCACAGCCTGCTTGGACAGGTCATCGTACACAATAAGCGCATGCTTACCATTATTACGGTAATATTCAGCCATCGTACAACCAGAATACGCGGCAATATACTGCAGCGGCGCTGGATCGGAAGCTGTGGCAGAAATGATGGTGGTGTATTCCATTGCGCCATATTTACGTAATGTTTCCGCAACAAGAGCAACTGTAGAGCGTTTCTGCCCAATGGCCACATAAAAACAGTGAACATCGGAATCTTTCTGAGCAAGGATGGCATCAATGGTAATAGCTGTTTTACCAGTCTGCCTGTCACCAATAATCAACTGACGTTGACCACGGCCAATAGGCGTCATTGCATCGATGGCCTTAATCCCGGTAACCATGGGCTCGTGTACACTTTTACGGGCAATAATACCTGGGGCTTTGACTTCGACTGCGCTGTACATGGAGCTTTCTACCGGGCCAAGCCCGTCCAGCGGCATGCCAAGCGGATTCATAACCCTGCCCATAACCGAATCGCCAACCGGCACGGAGAAAATACGACCAGTACGTTTAACCTGATCCCCTTCTTTAATGCCGGTATCATCGCCCAGAAGAGCAACACCGACATTGTCTTCTTCAAGGTTGAGCACCATCCCCAACACGTCGCCGGGAAATTCGAGAAGCTCCATAGACATGGCATTTTCAACGCCATAAACACGGGCAATCCCGTCCCCTACGGAGAGCACGGTACCCGTTTCCGTGGCATCTACGCGCTGCTCGTAGTTTTGGATCCGCTCCTGGATGATCCTGCTGATCTCACCTGCATTGATGTGCATGTCCTATTCACCCCTCTTGATGATGTCTCTGAGGATGTCTAACTGTGCCCGGAGGCTGGCATCCAGCACCCTGTCCCCTACCTGGAGGACAACCCCGCCGAGGATGGATGGATCCACAGCGAACTCCAGTATCACCTGTTTGCCAGTTTGCTGCTCAAGCCTGGCAAGAATATCGGCTTGCCGCTCTCTGCTTACCTTAACAGCAGTCAGGAGCCTGCCGCGGACAATGCCTTTGGCCTTGTCCAAAAGTTTGCCGAAGCAAGTGGCAATATCTCCAAACAGAGAAAGCCGCCCCTTATCGGCCAACAAAAGACAAAATTTTTCCACGATAGGGTCTACCCCGATTTGGGCGAGCAGTTCTACAAAGACAGTGCGCTTTTCAGCAATGCTGATAACCGGAGCCCGAAACAGCCGCTCCAACTCTGGGGTTTCGGTAAGCATACCATTAATTGCGGACAGTGCCTCACCAAACAGTTCTAACTTTGCAATACCCTCTGCCCGGCCTACGGCAAAGAGGGCCTGTGCATACCGTTGTGCTACAATGTTGCCGCCGTTCAATTGAGCACCACCCTTTTCAACGCCCTGTCAATAAGCTTGGCATGCATTTTACCTGTCAGGCGGGTTTTCAATGCCGCTTCCACATGCTGTACAATCTCATCTGCCATTCTGGCGCGGAGATCATCAACCATGCTCTTATCTTCATTAGCAGCAGTAAGCTGTGCCTGCGCACGGATACGCTGCGCCTCAACCTCAGCTGCTGCAATCAGGCTGGCTTTAACAGCTTCACCCTGCCGACGACTTTCTTCAAGAATGGCAGCACGTTCAGCATCAAGACCAGATATACGCTGCTGCAGCTCTGCAAGCTGCTCTTCAGCATCTCGCTGCTTCTGGGCAAGACTTTCCAGCTCAGCAGCAATATCACCCCTGCGACTGGCAAGGGATGTAATAAGTTTTTTCCCGCCAGCTCGCCATAAAATATACAGGAATAAGCATACATTGCCCACACGGGCCAGCAGGTTGACCCAGGCATTGTACTCTTCACTAAAATGAGAAACTACCGCCAGCAACACAAATGCTGCGATTGTTACCAACCCATCTTTGGATTTGAAAAAAGAAACAAACGCGTTCAAGGATTCCCCCGTACGAAGCGTGAACAACTATCCCAGAATTTTAGCGACTGCTGCATCCGTAAACAATTTTAGCTCAGCCTGCAGCTCACTGTGGGCCTTTTCTGTATCAGTACGGGCAGTGGCTCGGGCAGTTTGAAGGCTAATCTGCGCGTCTTTTTCAGCAGCCGCGACAATAGCACGCTGTTCAACTTCGGCTTCGGCTTTTGCTTCTTTGCGGTATTGACTGGCATCAGCGCGTGCCTGTGCAAGCTCAGCTTCATACCCGTCCAGAAGCTTTTGTCCCTCTGCGGTAAACGATTCAATCGCCCCGGAAAAACTGTCCATTTTCTGCTTACGCTCACGGATAATCTTCCGGATGGGAGCTATGAGCAGATAGTTGAGGGCAATCAGCGTGATGAAAAAATTCACCACCTGGAACCACAATGTCATATTGATGTCTATCACTCAGCAACTCCTTTGCACCTTACGGCTGACCACGAATTGATAATATACACCGGCCCCAAAGCACTGTCAAAGCCTTTTCTAGGACAGATAGATAAAGATTCCCAGGAGGGGAATATCAGCACATAAAACTTATCTGCGATACTTATTTATTAGCTTTTGAACAAAAAGCGACGCATGGAAACATTGAGGACCAATCCAATCAAAGCCATATTGACCAGCGTTGCACTGCCTCCATAACTGATAAAGGGCAGTGGTATGCCCACCACAGGCATAATACCTACCACCATCCCGATGTTGACAAATATCTGCCAGAAAAAATAAATAAAAATCCCCGCTGCCAAAGTACTGCCGAACCGATCGCGTGCATCGCGGACAGTGTTATATATGGACAACAAAAACAGACAATACACTGTTATCAAAAGTACACAGCCGATAAACCCCCATTCTTCCGCAAACACAGCCACGGCAAAATCAGTGTGTTTTTCTGGCAGAAAGCTGAGCTGGCTCTGGGTACCCCGCAAAAAGCCTTTTCCCCATAACTGACCAGATCCTATAGCAATTTGTGATTGGATGATATGATATCCGGCACCGTGCGGATCCTTAGTCGGATCCAAAAAAGTCAAAATGCGCTGCTTCTGGTAGTCGTGCAGCAAAAAATACCAGGCAAAGGGTAAAATTAACGGTATGCCTACCAGGCAAACATGCAACACACGCCGATGTACCCCGTGATACAAAATCATCCCTGCAAGGATAATCAAAATGGTCATAGCGGTACCTAAGTCCGGCTGCATCACCACAAATGCCGCCGGGATAAGGCCCACACTGGCCACCTGGAAAAGGCGCTTCCAGCGCAATAGTTCACCAATGCCAGCCAGTACCTGTGCCCCCATAAGCAATACCGCTATTTTAGCCATTTCACTGGGTTGGAAATGGAAAAATCCCAAATCAATCCAGCGCCTGGCCCCATAAATGACCTTACCAAACAAAGGTATCAACCCGAGAGAAAACAGCACAATCAGGAAAAAAGGCAGCGCTACAACCTGCAGGAATCGATAATCAAAGCTCATACAGATGAGCATAAATATCAGGCCGATACCACCCCAAATGAGCTGTCGCCCATAATAGGGGGAAAGGCTGATCCCATCTTCCATGCGCACACCACTTGCGGAATAGAGATTGACAATACCCACACAAAACAAGGCCAACATAGCGGCCAGAAGCCCCCAGTTGATATTGGTGATAAGCCTACGATCGATAGATGCCATTCCCCCTCCGGAGGAGTATTGAACTTTACCGAGCAACCTATGGCTTTACAGTCCGGACAGGAGGTGTTCCGTAAAGAACAGTATATACATCGCGAGCAATCGGACCGGCAACGGTACCGCCCCCACCACCGTGTTCGATCATCACCACAACCACAACATCTTCACCATTTTTACTGCCCCAAGAAGCTATCCAGGAATGGTCCCTTTCCAGATAGGCCATTTCGTCCCGTCGTTGTCGCCGTTCACCAACCATACGTAATCGCACAACCTGCGCCGTACCGGTTTTCCCGCCGATCACAGCATCTGCACGCCGCAAAACACCGGCTGTCCCTTTATCCACTGTCTGGCGCATCCCTTCCAACACAAATTTACGATGTGCATCAGAAAAGGGAATAATGCCTCGTACCTCGGGTTCAGCATCTTCAAGTAACTGCGGCTTCAGCAATTTCCCCCCATTCACCAAGGCAGCAACAAAAGTGGCTACCTGAAGAGGTGTGGTTAACGTGTACCCCTGGCCAATAGAAACATTCAACGTCTCCCCGCGATACCATGTATCATCGAAACGGCGTTTCTTCCATTCCCGGGAGGGAACAATCCCCGCCTTTTCATAGGGCAGGTCAATACCAGTTATGATTCCAAAACCACAAGATTCAGCAAAGGCATTGATTTTATCAATGCCCATTTTTTCACCCAAGGTATAATAATAAACATCGCATGACTGCATGAGAGAGTGTACAAGATCAACATTTCCATGCCCCCAACGGCTCCAGCAGCGGAAAACTCTGTTCCCCATCTGCACAGATCCAGAGCAGAAAACCTTTTGCCCAGGTGAAACACCTTCTTTCAAAAACAACCCTGCCATCATCAGTTTCCAGACGGATCCCGGCGGGTACACACTCTGGATTGTCCGGTTTTGCAGAGGATGGCGCGGATCATCACGTAAAGATTCCCAATCCTTCTGGGAAAGACCGCTCGTAAACCTGTTGTTGTCATACGAAGGGGCAGTTACCAGGGCACGCAAACGTCCCGTGTGCGGTTCAAGCACAACGATGCTGCCCGCCTGATTTCCCAGCAAGGCAAAAAGTTTTTTCTGAAGTTCGGCATCCAGGCACAGGCGAAGACTTTCGCCATTTTTCGGTTTTTCCTGTAATGTCCTGCCTAAAGAACGCCCAAGGGCATCTACCTCAACACTGTTTAAGCCCTTATGGCCACGCAGCAGCTGCTCAAACACATATTCAACGCCCTGCTTGCCAACATTATCGCCCAAAGACAGATACGAATCTTCGGCCAGTTCTTTTTCGTTGGCCTCAGCCACATAGCCAAGGATATGCGAAAACTCCTGCCCGGCAGGATAAAACCTTCTGGCCCGGGTAATGACATCAATTCCCGGCCAGTGGACAAGCTGCCCTTCAATGCGGGCCACCTGTTCAAAGCTTATGTCAGAAAGCAACAGGATGGGTTCAAAGGGTTTTATGCGATGCCTATCCTGCTGAAACCGTGCATCAAGCTGCTCCTGCGGTATTCCAAGCCAGGTGCTGACAGCAGCCAATGTAGCCGGAATATCTGGGCAATCTTCCCGGATCAGTGCTAAACCGAAGGCAGGCCTGTTTTCAGCCAACACAACGCCGTTTACATCGCGAATAATCCCCCGTGAGGCGTAAATCCGCTCCTGGCGCAGGCGATTGGCCTGTGCTTGTTGGGTATACTCACTCCCCCGGTGAATCTGCAAATACCAAAAACGGATTATAAACGTAAAAAAAAACAGTCCCACGAGTGTAAGCAACAGGAAAAGCCCGTTTTTACGGGGCTGATATGCTTCGGTATCAACTTCAATTTTCATGGGGAGCTAACCAACGCCGCAACCATATGCAAACTTTCCAGATAATGGCTGTAAGCAATGCCTGCAAAATAGACTCATCAAAAAGGAGTACCAAGTCTACGGGGATATACTGCAGTCTGGCCATAAGCAGAAATATGCTGTAGTGCGTTACCCCCAGGCAAACACTTAACAGCAGAATAAACAGCCAGTTTTCCGTCTCAAACAACCAACGCCCGGCAAAAAACAGACCAATGATCAAGGTATACCACAGCAAAGAACTGCCAAAATCCAGCGTTCCCAAGCCTTCCTGCAAAAGGATAAGTATCAGTACAATCGCAGCTGTCTGTACAATACGCTTCTCCTGCAAAGCAATAAGCAGTGTCGGTACAAGACAGTCCACACCCGGGGCCAGCTGTTGCAGGCAAAGGCCAACTGCCAGAACGGTAAACCACCATAAGAGGCCCGGCAACTTCATTGCCGGCTCCCTTCAGTTTGCTCCTCCGACACGGGGGTGATAAGCAACAATTCCTCAAGATTGCTCAAAACAGCTAGGGGCGATGCCTGAACAATTTGAAAAGGAGAAAGATCAGAAGGTGTTGCGGAAATAATCCGTGCAACAGGGATGCCCCGGGGAAAAACATTGTCCAGCCCGGAAGTTATCAACAGTTCTCCGGGATCAAGCTGACTGTTGTATGAAACAAACTGCAGCTTCAGCGGCTTGTCAAGACCTGCCCCCACAAGGATACCCTGCACCCGAGTTTTCTGTGAAACAACAGCAATACGGCTTCTCGGGTCTACAATCAACAATACGGTAGCGGTAGATGGCCCGGCCCGCAACACCTGCCCGACTACACCCTCTGGTGTCATAACCGGTGTACCCTGCTCTGCCCCAGTAAGGTGTCCCCGCCCAATAAGCACTGTACCCATTGCTGCGTTAGGACCCATACGGCCGGCCAGTACACGCGCGCCTACAGTATTCCACCCTTTTGGTGGAACAAACGAAAGAAGGTGCCGCAGGCGTATCAGCTCGGCATGTTCTTCTTCAGCAAGTGCCAGGCGGAGGGATATCTGTGCCAGATGTTTTTTCAGGGAATCGTTTTCTTCCCGTACATTGAACAGATCAAGGTAACGGTGCCAGGTACCGGAAATGGTATCTTCCACAAAATGCACTGCCTTTAACACCATCCCAGCAACTTCCAGACCGGTGTTGGATGCAGCAGTATCAAGAGTATGTGTACGCTGATTCCAGCTATACATACCAAGGTACAGCAACAGAGCAAGCGCCGGAATCAGCAAAAGATGCCGGGGAGACATGGCCTGTCCGGGAACGGGCTTTCCGCTTGGGGAAATAACATGGAAATGCGTGACTTAATCAATACAAACATCGCCGAGTTCGTTCAGGCCTTCCAAGGCACGACCGGTTCCCATAACCACTGCAGAAAGGGGATCATCCACCATAATAATCGGCAGAGAGGTTTCCTCCCGCAGAAGCTGATCCAGCCCCTTAAGCAACGCCCCGCCGCCCGTAAGCACAATACCTCTGTCCACAATATCCGCGGCCAGCTCGGGTGGTGTCTGCTCCAAGGCAACGCGCACTGCCTGCACAATGCTGTCCACCTGTTCGGAAATTGCCTTACGCACTTCTTCGGATGTGATGATAATGTTCTGCGGGATACCTGTCACCAAATCGCGGCCTTTAACCTCGATCTGCTGCTCCGGATCCATCGGGTAGGCTGAAGCGATCTTGATTTTGATTTCTTCTGCTGAGGATTCACCTATCAACATGTTATATTTACGTTTAACATGCGTCATGATGGCTTCATCCATCTTGTCGCCACCCACGCGCACTGAACGGGAATACACAATGCCAGACAAGGAAATAACCGCCACCTCAGTTGTCCCCCCGCCAATGTCCACAACCATGTTGGATGTAGGCTCCTGAATGGGCAAATTAGCCCCAATGGCTGCTGCCATGGGTTCTTCAATCAGATATACTTCACGTGCTCCGGCACTTTGGGCCGACTCTTTCACTGCACGCTTTTCCACCTGAGTGATCCCCGTAGGCACACATACCATGATCCGGGGGCGTACCAGATGCCGGCGGGAATTGTGCACCTTGGAAATAAAGTGTCGCAACATGGCTTCCGTTACTTCAAAGTCCGCAATCACACCATCTTTCATAGGGCGAATAGCCTGTATGTTACCCGGTGTACGTCCCAGCATGCGTTTCGCGTCCTGCCCCACGGCTAAGACAACACTGTTGCCCCGTGAATCCTTTTTCACTGCCACAACGGATGGCTCACGCAGAACAATCCCCTGCCCTTTCATATAAACACAGGTGTTGGCCGTCCCAAGATCAATGGCCAAATCATTAGAAAAGGCACTTAAAATAAAATTCAAAACTTTTGACATAGCCTGTATGCCTGCTTCATTCTATAGACTGTTTTGGTTATGTGGCTTCACCACATAATGTATATAAGTTTCCCTCCCCGTACGAAACGCAACATGAAAACATGCACAGGGATGATGGGAGGTACAATGTACATAGAGTAACTATCTGGCTGCATACCCCAATGCCCAAACCGCCGATTTCCAGAAAAATGCTGTTTAGGCCATTTTGAATTGGATGGTGAATTGTTGGCCCAAAAGGACTTCACTGTCAAGAGGAGATGCCTTTTAAAAAGCAGGACACCTACTTAAGCTGATATCGAACGCAAGAGGTCTAGCATGTATGTATGGAATACATTTACGGCACATCTGCGCAAACGCTTTGGTCAACGCGTGCAGAAAATTCCCCTGGATGCAGGATCAGGCTGCCCCAACAGAGATGGTACACTTTCCAGCTTTGGCTGCACCTTCTGTAACGCTGCAGGCTCCGGATCAGGGCTGGGGCTTGCGGGCATGGATCTACCTGCACAGTGGGCATATTGGCGAGAGCACTTTCGCCGCTCCAACAGGGGATCACTCTTTCTGGCCTACCTGCAGTCTTTTTCCAACACCTATGGCCCGGCTGCCCGACTGGCGGCACTTCTTGATATTTTGGAAGATCTTCCGGATATAGCCGGAGTATCCGTAGGTACCCGGCCGGACTGCATTGATGCCGAAAAAGTCAATATACTTGCAACACGGTCCTGGCCGGAAATATGGCTGGAGCTGGGCGTACAAACCATGAACAACGCCACACTTACCCGCATCAACCGTGGACATTCGGCCGCAGCGTCGGCCTATGCTATTGAGCTGGCAGCAAAATCCAGGATCCAGGTCTGCGCACACCTCATGCTTGGCCTCCCTGGGGAACAGCTTTCAGATATTCTCCATACCGTAAAATGCTTGAACGCACTGCCTATTCGCGGCGTTAAGCTGCACAATACGTATGTTTGCTGTGGGACCGCTCTGGAAAGAGAGTACCGGGCAGGTGCCTACACACCACTCACTGCAGCCATGTATCGGGACTGGGCAGTGGCAACCCTGCTCTGCCTTCGGCCGGACATCATCGTCCACAGAGTTGTAGCAGACCCTACCCCGGGCGAGCTTGTCGCACCAGATTGGGCCAGCCGTAAAGGGGATATCGTCCGCTCGATCGAACACACCTACCACAAAAAATGCATCGAGCGGGAGAAAGGGTGAATGAACGTTACGACTAAAAATTATAGCTTGCCCGGAAGACAGCACCCACTGAAGGGTCCATATCTGTTTTAGACATTTTGTCCCCGTCTTTGTCGTAAATACGCATGCTGCGCCACGCCATCATTTCCGCACCAACAGTAAATTTCAGGTGATCAAGAGGGGTCAGATCAAGGTAGGCTCCGGAAGTGATGGATTCCTCCTCCATATACCCTTTACGGGCTACGGAACTATCACTGGCAAGACGGTACAGATTACGTGACCATTTGGCGGAAAGTCTGGCTGCTGCCATATCGTTAAATCGGTACTGAACCTGCGTGGCTGGAAAGCCAACCTTGGCAGAAAGGCCCATATCATAGGCATCGCGCCATTCAACCCCAAGCAGAGGCAACAGCATAGAATGCGCCGGAGCAATAATGCCCGTTGCACCTAAATTAAATTTCAAATCGGGTGTGGCCCGAAAGCTCAATCCTGCCCGCGGTGCCAGGCTGAACGAATCCCACACCTGGCTTTCAAACCCGGAAAGAAGTGTTACCCCGGCAAACCAATCCACACTTTCGCTGAGATAGCCATCAAAAGCTGCATCCAGTGACAGATGGTGCAGCGTATCCCATGGGTTACGCCCATGGCTTATGCCGGTATTGCTTACGCTGCTCCAATCATAGTCAGAACGGGTATACGCAAACGTAAACCATTTGTACCCAGCCCGAAAATTCATGTCGGTACGCGAATATTTACCGCCACTGTCTACATCAGCCTTACTGTATGTCTGGGCATCAAACCCAAAGTGCGGCCCTTCATCTGTATACGCCAATACTGTCTGTGACAAAGCAAAGATCAAAAACGCTATGAGCAGAACTGCCTGTTGTATTTTCCTGAACACGAACATCATCTTCTCCCCGTACTGCTGACCTGGTTAAAACTACAGCCTTTGACCGATGTCAATTATACCTTATTGTAACAATTGTATATACGTTGCCTAGATATCTTTGCGTTTTACTGTTATTCTAGTTATGCTCACGTAAAACGCGTACACAATACATAACGCCTTTTCAACTTGTTAGAGGTATCATCCATGCGCTGGAGCCATTTTTATATCCCCACACTTAAGGAAGCACCCGGTGATGCAGAAACGATCAGTCACAAATTACTTCTTCGGGCAGGCATGATCCGCAAGCTTACGGCCGGCATCTATACCTGGTTGCCCCTGGGGCTGCGCGCCCTGAACAAAGCCTCAGCCATTATGCGGGAAGAGATGAACCGGGCAGGTGCCCTAGAAATTCTTATGCCTGCGGTACAACCAGGGGATCTGTGGAGAGAATCCGGCCGCTGGACGCACTATGGCAAGGAACTTCTTCGTTTTAAGGATCGGCATGATCGCGATTACTGCCTTGGCCCCACACATGAAGAAGTTGTGACGGATCTGATACGCGGCGAAGTTCGCTCCTACCGCCAACTGCCCTTGTGCCTGTATCAGATTCAGACAAAATTCCGTGATGAGATCCGGCCCCGGTTTGGGCTCATGCGCGGGCGCGAATTTGTCATGAAGGATGCCTATTCCTTTGATCGAGACGATGCCTGCGCCAACATCAGCTACAAAACAATGTATGACGCCTACAAACGTATTTTCAGCCGCATGGGCCTGCTCTTTCGGCCAGTAGAAGCGGACTCTGGTGCTATTGGCGGCAATTTTTCCCATGAATTTATGGTAGTTGCAGAAACAGGAGAAGACACCATAGCCTACTGCACAAAATGTGACTGGTCCGCCAATGTAGAACACGCACCCATAACCGATCCGGTTATACAGTATCAGGGAACTGACAGCCCGGCTATGGAAACGGAACATACGCCCGGAAAACATACCGTGGAAGAAATTGTTTCTTTTTTACAAATTCCTCCTGAAAAAGTAGTTAAAACTCTGTTGTATGTAACGGATGGTAAGCCCGTGGCCGCATTGGTGCGCGGCGATCGTGAGCTGAACGAAATCAAGCTGAAAAAACTGCTTAAGGCCAATGAAGTGAGCATGGCCTCACCAGAGCAGATCAGAGCCTGGACAGGGGCGCCAGTTGGCTTTGCCGGCCCCGTGGGCTTTACTGCCGGGCGTATTGTGGCGGATAAAGAACTGCTATCCGGCACCGATTGGGTTGTTGGGGCCAATATGGCTGAAACACATATAATGCATGTGGACCTGCAACGTGATGTTGCAAATTTGGACTATGCTGATTTACGCGTGATTACCGAAGCTGATGTCTGCCCGCACTGTAGTGCCCCCGTAAAATTGGCCAGAGGTATTGAAGTTGGGCATATATTTAAACTTGGCACTAAATATTCCAAAGCACTTGGGGCCATATATCTGGACGAGACCGGAAATGAGCAGACCATTATTATGGGTTGCTACGGCATTGGCGTTTCCCGTGTGGTTGCAGCCTGTGTTGAGCAAAGCCATGATGATAACGGCATCATCTTCCCTCCCGCACTTGCTCCGTTTGATGTTGAGTTGATCAACCTCGATCCAGGCAACGCAACTGTCTCAGCCCAGGCTGATGAACTGTACATCTGCCTTACTGACCTTGGGTTCGATGTACTGTTTGATGACCGTGAAGAACGCCCCGGGGTAAAATTCAAAGATGCTGACCTGATTGGCCTGCCTGTACAGATCACGCTTGGCGGCCGGGGGCTTGCCCGCGGTATTGTTGAGCTGAAGAACCGTAAAACCGGTGAAAAAAGCGAGCTGCAGCTGAACGGATTTGCCGAAGCCTTTGCCCCTTGGTATAATAAGTTTTTTGCGGGCAGTGCCGTATAGCCCGCAGGGCCAGAACCATGTCAGTGATACTTACGGTTCGCCAGCTTACTGCCAAAATAAAACAGACAGTGGAAACTGGTTTCCCATACGTCTGGATCCAAGGGGAAGTAACCAATGTATCCCGGCCAGCATCCGGGCATGTTTATTTCGCGCTTAAAGATGAAAATGCCATGCTTCAAGCGGTTTGGTTTAGGGGCAACCAGCGCGAACGTGAAACCTTTGATCCGCTGACCGGGGAAATTTTTACAGACGGGCCGCGGCTAAGCCTTGCAGCAACGCTGCACAACGGACAGCAAATAATCTGCGCGGGCAGGCTCAGTATCTATGAGCCACGTGGCATGTACCAGTTGGTGGTGGATCTGGCACAGGACAGTGGTGCAGGCCAACTGCATCTGGCACTTGAAGCTCTGCGCCGCAAACTGGATGCGAAGGGATATTTCAACTTGGAACGCAAGCGATCGATCCCGGAACAACCACGAAAAGTTGCGGTGATCACTGCTCCACGCGGGGCCGCCATTCGGGATTTTCTCCGCCTGGCCGGGGAACGGGGCACGGGCAGTACCCTCCGCATCCATCCCGTGCCTGTACAGGGGGATGAAGCCCCGCCATGCATTGCAAACGCCATCCGCGCTGAAAATCTGGAAGGCTGGGCTGAAGTACTTGTGCTCATCCGGGGTGGCGGATCATTACAGGATCTCTGGGCCTTTAATGATGAACAAGTTGCCGAAGCAGTGTACACTTCGGCCATTCCCGTATTGGCGGGCATTGGACATGAAGTGGATACCTCTATTGCGGATATGGTAGCCGATGTGCGCGCAGCAACCCCCAGCCATGCAGCACAGCTGCTTTGGCCAGAGCGACAACGATACGAACAGCTTATAGATGACCTGGAAACACGTTCCACCACTGCTGTACAGCATCGCATTGCGGCACAAAAGCAATACCTGAACGCTGTAGGTCGCAGCCTGTACCTCTTATCACCCCAACAGGAACTAGCCCATATGGCGGAACGATTCTTTCATATCTTCCGCAGTCTTAAACATGCACAGGCGCAGACTGCAGTCCGCGCCGAATCGCTGCTTTCCGGACTGGAGGTGCGGTTACGCAGTCATATTCCCGGTAACAGGCTCGCCTTATTCCAGGCACAGCTGAATGCCCTTATACTGTGCCTAAAACAGGCTCAGATGGATACTGAACAACGGCAACGACACTCTGTAATGTTGAGCACAACCCAATTATGCGCTGCACTTCCCCTGCTGATTGAGCGGATCGAACGCAGGCTTGAACGTTGCGAACTGGGCCTGGCAGCACTCAACCCGGAAGCCCAGCTGACCAGAGGATTTGCCTTGTTACTTACCTCAGATAGGCACATTGTGCGCAGCATTCAGGAACTAGAGCCTGGTATGCACCTGACTGTAAAAATTCACGATGGCGAGGCTGATACCATGGTAGCTGCCACCCGCCATTCCGGAAAGTAATATGCGTACTCTACCCTTTTCTGGCTGGATCTCTGCTGTCTTTCTCTTTCTGGCAGCCCCTGCCCTTGCCGGCAATCTGCAACTTTTTGCGCCCGCTTCGGCAAGGCAGGGCACTGCTGTGGTAGTGACTGCACAGGTGGATATTCCACTACCGGCAGTATCTTTTGCCTGGCAGGATAAACGCATCAGTGCCCCTCTGCTCCCGGCTGAAGACCATTGGGAAGCAGCTATCCTGCTGCCAGTGCCTGTAAACGCCGGCAGGAGCATACATCTGCACGCTGTAGCGGAAAGCAACGTTGCTGAGGCTGTCATTCACATCAGTCCCGTTGCCTGGCCCCAACGGAATATTGCCGTCGATACAGCATATGTGTTCCCCCCAAAGGCCATACAGGATCGTATTGCCGCAGACAGTCGCAAAACAACGGCTGCTTTAGGACATATTTCGCCGGAACGTTTCTGGCAAGCTCCTTTCCAGCATCCGGTACCCGGCATGACGGTTACCAGTGCTTTTGGCTGCAGACGACTTTTCAACGGCAAGGTGAGCTCGTGGCACCGTGGGGTGGATCTGCGTGCTCCCCTGGGTACTCCAGTTCTAGCAATGGCCGACGGGAAAGTTGTTCTGGCAGAAAACATGTATTACTCCGGAAAAGCAGTGTTTATTGACCACGGCCTTGGGGCAGTAAGCAGCTACGCACACATGTCGCGCATTGACGTTTACCCTGGCGAAAGGGTGACCGCTGGCAGGCAGATTGGCCTGTCTGGGGCAACAGGCCGAGTTACAGGCCCCCATTTGCACTTGGGTATGTCTGTTCTAGGTGTGCCGGTGGATGCGCTTTCACTTTTTGCAAATCAACAGTAAAGAGGTACCCATGCCAGAAAAAAAAATCCCAACTTTTGAAGATCGCCTGCATCGACTCCAGGATATTGTGACCGCGCTGGAAAAGGGAAATCTGGAACTGGAAGCCAGTGTGCGGCTGTACAAAGAAGGTTTGGAACTTTCCCGCGCCTGCCGGGAACAGTTGGAAAATGTTCGCAATGAGGTGCGCTTGCTTACAGAGGACGGCACGGAAATCCCCTTTGACGAGCATAGCTTGAATGAAACAGAGGATGAAGCATGACAGCGCCCCTCCCCTTGGCTGCTGTACGGGAAATTCTCACCAGACGTAAAAATCAGGTAGACGCATGGCTGGCATCCTGCCTCGATACCTTGCCCGCCCGCAAGTTTCTGGCCGATGCCATGAAGTACAGCCTTCTGGCCGGTGGCAAAAGGCTGCGGCCTGTGTTGTGTCTGTCTTCGGCTTCCCTGACTGGCCTTACTGCAGAAAAGATTTTGCCCTTTGCTTGTGCCCTGGAAATGATCCACACCTATTCGTTGATCCATGATGATCTGCCGGCTATGGATGATGATGACCTGCGCCGGGGCCGTCCCGCCTGCCACAAAGCCTTTGACGAAGCCACTGCTATTTTGGCAGGTGATGCTTTGCTTACGGATGCCTTTGAGGTGATGGCATCGTGCGATATCCCCGCGGGGCAACTCCTCACTGCTATCCGGGAGGTGGCCCTTGCCGCTGGTTCAGCAGGTATGGTGGGAGGGCAGATGATGGACATGGAATATACAGGAAAGACAGGTAGTTGCCTTGAAACTATACAAACATTGCACGCTTTAAAAACAGGAGCCATGTTCCGGGCTGCCTGCGTTACCGGAGGATTGCTGGCCGGAGCCTGCAAACGGGATATTGCCGCACTGCAAGCTTATGGAGAAGCCTTTGGTATGGCTTTCCAGATTATGGATGACATTTTGGACGAAACCGCTGATACTACAACCTTGGGCAAACCCAACGGCAGCGATGCCTCAAAAGGAAAAAACACCTATCCTTCCCTTGCCGGACTGGAACGCAGCCGCATCATGATGACCATGTATGCCCAAAACGCATCTGATGCATTGGCGTGTTTTTCCGGGCCAGATGCAGCTTTTCTGCGGGGGCTTGCCATTGCCCTGACTGAGCGTGCCTCATAACGGGTAGATATTCTTCTATGAACTTTCATTTGTCAAAGTTATAATCCAAGGTTAAGATATAGCAATGTGTCAAACAGACAGTACAGGTACAGCATGAACGATATCCCCGGAATACCTCCTCTTCTGGCCCGGATTACGCGGCCATCGCTTGTCGCCGGCCTGTCCGTTGATGAAAAAAAAATCCTTGCTGAAGAACTGCGAAACACCATAATCACA
>CAYRKU010000001.1:28988-32918 GCA_964425055.1 uncultured Lawsonia sp.
CTCGCTCCATCTTTGGGTGTTGTGGAGCTGACACTGGCTCTGCTTTCGGTTTTCAACCCGGATGAAGACAAAATTGTTTGGGATGTCGGTCACCAAAGCTACGCCTGGAAGCTGCTTACCGGTCGGGCCGAATCCTTTCACACACTGCGCCGTTATGGCGGCATCAGCGGCTTCCCACGCCAGAGCGAAAGTCCCTATGACCATTTTGGGGTAGGCCATTCTTCCACATCTGTTTCCGCTGCCCTGGGTATGGCTATGGCCAGAGATCTTTTGGGAAAGCACCACCATGTGCTTGCCGTTATCGGAGACGGTTCACTTACGGCAGGACTGGCGTTTGAAGGGCTCAATCAAGCTGGTGATCAGGGGCGAAGGCTCATTGTGGTATTGAACGACAATGAGATGTCCATCTCCAAAAACGTAGGGGCACTATCGCTTTTTTTAAGCCGTAATATGGAGCGCGGCTGGGCCCGCCGTATGCGGCGGGAAATGAAAGACTGGCTTAAATCGATCCCGGGTATTGGCGATGAAATGGCCGAATACGTACACAGAACGCACAGCAGCCTGAAAACGGTTTTTACGCCGGGGATGTTGTTTGAAGCGCTGCGCTTTAACTACATTGGTCCGGTCAACGGGCATGATATTGAAAAGGTGGAACGGCATTTACGTATGGCTGCATCCATTGATGATCAGCCTGTACTTCTGCATGTGCTCACCCGTAAGGGCAAAGGCTACCCTCCGGCCGAGGAACACCCTTCCCTCTTTCATGGCTTGGGACAGTTCGATGTACAGACAGGGCAAATTCTTCCCAAAACCAAAGATACTCCCCCAACTTATACGGAAATTTTTGGCGATACACTCTGCCAGATTGCCCGCGAAGATGATCGAATTGTAGCTATTACAGCAGCCATGACCGATGGTACGGGCACGAGGCGGTTCAAAACCCTCTTCCCGACCAGATTTGTCGATGTTGGCATCTGTGAACAACACGCAGTAACCTTTGCAGCCGGCCTGGCCTCACAGGGATTTCGTCCCTTTGTTGCTGTCTATTCCACCTTTATCCAACGTGCCTACGATCAGATTGTCCATGATGTTTGCCTGCAAAACCTGCCGGTAACCCTCTGCCTTGACCGGGCAGGCCTGGTAGGGGAAGACGGGGCAACACACCACGGGGCCTTTGATTTCTCCTTCCTGCGCCATATCCCCAATATACGCATCATTGCCCCCAGAGATGAAGTTGAGCTGCAGACTGCCATGGTTACTGCCCTGGCCCTCAACAGCCCTATGGTGATCCGTTACCCGCGCGGCGCGGCTACAGGCCGAAAACTGCCCGAAATCGGGTCCATACTTACCCTGCCCACATTGCAACCCGGTGCAGGAGAACTGTTGCGGGATGGCAACGATGCAGTAATCTTTGCCATAGGCAGTATGGTTATCCCGGCAATGGCCGCAGCGGAAAGGTTTGCTGCGGAAACCGGCCTCCAGGCCGCGGTATTTGATGCACGTTGGGTGAAGCCTCTGCCGGAAAGACAGCTGCTTGAGCTGGCCAGACGCTTCAGACGCATCCTCTGCATTGAAGAAAATGCCCTTAAAGGCGGATTTTCCTCCGCTGTGCTGGAGCTGCTTGCAGACAATACTGCCCTGAATGGCCAACGCATTACCCGTTTGGGTCTGCCCGACACTTTTATTGAGCACGGTGCGCAATCTGTGCTACGGGGTAACCTTGGGCTGGATGCCGATGGTATTTTTGCAATGCTTATGCGCATGATGCAGGAAAAGCTATGAGTACTGCCCTAGCGCTTTTTTCCGGCGGACTGGACAGTATCCTTGCCGCTCGGCTTGTTCAGGATCAGGGAATTTCTGTACACTGTATTCATTTTGTTTCGCCTTTTTTTGGCCGACCACAGTGCATCCCCCATTGGGAAAAGGCGTATCACCTATCCATTGAGGCTGTAGACATTGGTGATGACTATGTGAGCCTGTTGCAGCATCGGCCGACACATGGCTTTGGCAAGGTAATGAACCCATGCGTGGATTGCAAAATTTTAATGATGCGCCGGGCCGAAGCCATCCGGCAAGAACGGAACGCTGCATTTTTAATTTCCGGTGAAGTTATGGGGCAGAGGCCTATGTCGCAACGCCGGGATACACTCAACATCATTCTGCGCGATGCCAATGTGCGTGATATGCTGTTGCGCCCGCTTTCAGCCCTGCATCTGGAGCCAATCAGTGCAGAGCGAGAAGGAGTTGTGGACAGATCTCGCCTGCTGAGCTTTTCCGGCCGTGGCCGTCGCAATCAGCTGGAACTTGCCCAGAAAATGGGTATTTCTGAAATCCCCACGCCGGCCGGGGGCTGCCGCCTTGCTGAAAAAGAAAACGCCCGCCGCTATTGGCCTGTATTGACCAATATTCCCTCCCCGTCAGCCGCAGATTTTGAGCTAGCCAACATAGGTCGTCAGTTTTGGGCTGAGGATCTGTGGTTGGTACTGGGGCGCAATGCGGCCGACAATCTGGCCCTGGAACAGGTCAGGCAAGCAGGTGATATCCTTTTTTATCTGCGTGACTTCACCGGGCCTTTGGGTCTTGCCCGGCCCTATGCGGACGAATGGCCCCGAGATGCCGTGCGGGATGCCGCGGCCCTGGTTGCATCCTATTCACCCAAAGCCATGAGCCATGCCGCTTCCCCCAATGCAACGGCAGCCGTGTTGGTGGATATGCCGGGTCAGGGGAAAAGCCTGTTACATATCACACCCACACGCCAGACCAGCCTTGCCTGGGGTATCCCCGACTTCCAGACGGTGCGTGAAGCCATGCGTACAGAACACAGTACTGCAGGCCGGGAGTAGTAAAACCACGCGCCGGAAACATTTTACGGCTTAGGAGTAGGCAAAAGCTTATGCATGTGCGGATCATCCGGGATACTGTCTTCCAGCTGTATTTCCCGGCCACTGATGTTAATGCCTGGTGTCCAAACCGGCGTTTGGTCACGGGCAGGGCAGACATTCATGTCCAAAACCATCACACTACGGCCCTCTTTCGCTGCGCGTACCCACAGAGCGGGCTCCATGGCCGCAGCATCCAAGGCAAAAGGCGCACCTTCTCCAGCCCCCAGCACAAAGTGAAAGGCCAGGGACAGACCCTGCCTAGCTGCATATTCTCCCCGAAAACCCCATGGGCTGACACCAATCCGCAGATCAGCGTCGGCAGCTGCACTGGCAGCAGCAATGACAGATCGTAGCATGGAAGGTTCCGCTTCATCCTTACCCTGGGGCAGCTGCGGAAAAAAGATCACAGCTACGGAAAGACCTGCCATCATAAGCCGCCGGGTCACAGGAGCAGCAGCGACAGGGGTAAATCCTGCTGGCGCGGCATCTCCAAACCAACGGGAAGCCACCGGAGAAAGATAACCGGCATCAGGCCTTAAGGCAGTATAAATACGTTGTACAGACGAAACATCCCCGCTTTTCGGAAGATCGGGCCTGGCTGCATCCACGGCAAATTCATCCGCACCCACAATATACAGAACAGGAATGGCTGCATCACTGCGCAGCATACGAAGCACGGCGGCCCGCCGGGCCACGCCGCCAAGGGATGAATGCGCTCAGGATGGACAGGGGTAAAGTATACCGTGCGTATTAGCAGTATACACAATGCGCAGAGACGGAACAGAAGGCGTGCCTACACCTGCTGCAGCATCAAACGACATCAGCAGGAACAGCAACAGACACCAGAAAGCGGTGAACCGAAACACAGAACAGGCAAATCTCACGCGCAGCACCGGCCTCACCCAAATTCAAGCATTAAGATATTTTTTCAGCTCTTTACCGGGACGGAAAAAGGGCAGTCTTTTGGGCTGGACGGAAACCTTTTCCCCGGTGCGGGGGTTACGGCCGGCATAGCCCTCGTATTTCTTTACCTTGAAACTGCCAAAGC
>CAYRKU010000001.1:32928-43151 GCA_964425055.1 uncultured Lawsonia sp.
TCTCCACACGCCTGCCATCAAGAAGCGATTCCTTCATGCTGTTCACAAACGTATTCACAACCATGGTTGCTTCATCCATGGGAATATTGGCTTCCTCAGCCAGGGATTTGATCAGCTCGCTTTTGTTCATGCCAACTCCGTATATATAGCTCGGCGGTCATCTGTCTCCCTCCTGTATACATTAACCTTTTCTGTCTGGCAATAACCGAGTCGCTGTTTTGATCAATCCGGTCTGCCGTGTCTGTGGGCCATCTTTGATTTTTCAGGCACACATCACCGGAACAGCTGCCGGAACAGGCCAGGAGACACAAGAAGTACGGAGAGATGCCGTACTCGTTCTTCTATAACGCCGCTTACCCTGTCGAAATTGTATCGCTTTTCCGGATGCGCCCGGCCCATACCACTGCGACCCGCTTTTGCCCAGGTCCGATTGGCTCTCTTCTCTAACGAGTTAAGCGAGCACACGCATCGCAGTCTGGTTGATCGCCGTTATCGCAGACCATGCCGCACCATTCTCTTCTGGCTTGTACTGTATGTACCGCACACTTTGACCCATTTCATACAAGGAACCCAAATTATACCGGGCAGCAATGGTAAAAGTGGACAGTAATGCGCCTGGCCCATATCCTCCGGATTATCTCCCGGCCAGAAAGGCCTTCAACTCCTCTGAACAGCACCCGCAAAACAGATTTTCAGGATGTAGTTTATCCAAAGCAGATATGATGGCTTCCTGAGTATAGGGAATATGGGTCAATGCATCTTCAAGGTATTTTACGCTATCCCTTTCCTCATTGAAATTGCCGGCGGCAGTTATGAAAAAATCGCCATTGATCCGGCACGAATGGATATTGCCTTTCTGAACATCAAAAAATACCTCCACACTTCCCCAGGGGAAACGCCGTTGCCGGTGCTCCGTAAACGGGGGCGAGGCACCATAGGTCCAATCATGGGATGCGTATTTGCTGTCTTTCAGAATGGCCACAGCAGCTGCAGCGTCATCATTTAAAGCAAGTACTTCCCCGGGGCAACGCTCCATGATAGCCTGGCGTACGGTAGCCACAGTCAGCCTGGGACTGGCTGGATTGCGCCGGGCAAGCCATTCGGCAAGATTGCTCACCCTGCTACGTACCGAAACTGCCCCTTTGGAGCGAAACTTTGCCGGATCAACCTGTAATGCCTGAGAAAGTACGTCCAAATCAGTATCTACAAGAATGCAGCCGTGATGCAAAAAACGCGACCCCAGGCGGCAATGAGCCACCCCGACCACTTTGGCACCATCAAGGATAAGATCGTTACGGCCGGAAAAGGTTACCGGTAAACCCAAGCTGCGCAAAGCCGCAGCAACAGGTTTTACCGACGCCCGGAAATCCGGCAGAGTACTGTCTGTGCCCAAATGATGAATAAAAGTATAGTTGAGCGTACCGGCATCATGGTACACTGCGCCGCCACCGGTCATGCGGCGGACCACGCTGATGGCATGTTGCCGGATATAATCAGCATTGATTTCTGCCTGGGTATTTTGAAACCGGCCCACAACAACAGTTGGCCTGTTCTGCCACAGGATGGCGTAACCAAAATGCCCCGCCTGTACCGAGCGCAACAGATATTCTTCCAGGGCAAGGTTGAAGGCAGGATCTGTTGAAGTGTTTACGATCCAGCGCATGGCTGGCAGCGGGGCCTGCATCGCAGAATGTATGGGGGGCTGCATGAACGGCGGCGCTCCGATTCGATAAAAAATTTTTTTACCGAGTTGAGAAAAGAATCAAAAGGCGCTGGAAGAGAATGCTCCCTCCCAGCGCGGTGCATCGTATTTGTTACATATCACCTGTCAAAACTGGATGTCGGGCGGCTGTAAGTTCATCTACCCGACGTACCTTGGTGCGCACCGGGGCATCGTGCAGCACAGCCGGATGAGTTTTGGCCAGTTCAGCTATGGAACGCATAGCTTCAATGAAGGCATCCAGTTCTTCCGGACTTTCAGACTCTGTGGGTTCAACCATAATGGCGCCGTGCACCACCAGGGGGAAATAGATTGTAGGCGGATGAAAACCACAATCAATAAGCCTTTTGGCCACGTCCATGGTACTGACTTCAAACTCTTCCTGCTTTTTATCTGTAAAGACACATTCATGCAAAGATGCCTGAGGGAAAGGCAGATCATACACATCACGCAACTGTGCTTTAATATAGTTGGCATTGAGCACTGCCAGCTCACTGACACGCCTGAGATCAGCCCCCAAGCTGCGTATATAGGCCCAGGCGCGCAATATAACCCCAAACTGCCCGTAAAACGGATGCATGCGGCCAATAGACAGAGGACTGGCTGTATCTTCCCAGGCCAGAGTTCCGCCGCGTTCCACCAGACGGGGGCCAGGCAGGAAGGGCACCAATTTACTGCTGACGCACAGTGGCCCGGCACCAGGCCCGCCTCCGCCATGTGGAGTAGAGAACGTTTTGTGCAGGTTCAAATGCATCACATCAACGCCGATACGCCCCATATGGGCATAGCCCATAACCGCGTTCAAATTAGCGCCGTCTCCGTACACAAGGCCACCGCGGGCATGAACCAGGGCCGCGATAGCTTTGAAATTGGACTCGAACAGGCCAAGAGTATTAGGATTGGTTACCATAATTCCGGCACAATCTTCGTCCATCAGCTCGGCTACGGCATCAACAGTAAGGATGCCGTTGGGCCCGGAGGGCACCTTAACCGCTGTATAGCCACACAGAGCAGAACTGGCGGGATTGGTGCCGTGCGCAGTATCGGGAATAAGCATTTTAGAACGTTGCTTCCCCTGAGCCCTGTGCCAGGCCTGGATAAGCATAATACCGGTCAGCTCACCATGTGCCCCGGCGGCAGGTTGCAGGCAACAAGCATCAAGACCGGTAATGGCGCACAGCATCTGTTCAGTTTCATACAGGATACGCAGTACCCCCTGGGCCAGCTCCGCCGGAAGCAGCGGATGGGTACCTGCAAAACCGGGCAGTGCTGCAAGTTTTTCATTGATTTTAGGGTTGTATTTCATCGTACAGGAACCGAGCGGGTACAGGCCACTGTCCACACCAAAATTCCACGTAGACAAGCGCGTGTAATGACGCACCACGTCCAGTTCGCCCAGATCCGGCAGGTTCAAATCATTTCTGGTCAGCCCTGCCTGGGTGTAGGCCGCAGGGGGAACATCGGCTGTTGGAAGGCTGGCCCCAATTCGACCTGGTTTGCCCTTTTCCCATAACAGTGGCTCATCCAGAGCAAGACTGGTCATACCTGGCCAACGCGGCAAACGGGTTCGGGAAGGATTGTTCATTGGGAGATCTCCTTCAGCATGGCGTCCATTTCGGCACGGGTTCTGGTTTCGGTAACACAGAAAAGATACCCGTTGACAGGGCCCTGATATCCAGACAGATCAAGCCCAAACACGATTTTACGCTCTTTCTGCAGTGCCGCATGCTTTTGGGCAAAACCAGCCGGAGCCTTTAGGGCAAACTCGTTGAATACGGGCCCTTCAAACAGAGGGGTAAACCCGGCGGCAATCAGCCCGGAGCGTAGATATTCGGCCTTGTCATGATTGAGCCTGGCCATATGTACCAGACCGGTACTGCCCAGACTGGCCAAGTATATGGCGCAGGTCATAGCGCAAAGCCCCGCGTTGGAGCAAATATTGGATACTGCCTTTTCTCTGCGAATATGCTGCTCTCGCGTGGCCAGTGTGAGTACAAAGGCCCGTTTACCTGCAACATCTGTTGTTTGCCCCACAAGGCGGCCAGGAATATTGCGCATATACGCCTTCCGCGTGGCCATAAGCCCAAGCCCGGGGCCACCAAAAGACTGAGCAAGGCCGAGGCTTTGCCCCTCGCCACACACGATATCCGCGCCCTGGCTGCCCGGGCTACATAACAGCCCGTAGGCCATAGCTTCGGTAAATCCGGTAACAAGCAGGCCCTTCTGGCAGTGAATCCAATCTGCACAGCCAGAAAGTGGTTCAATTACGCCAAAGAAATTGGGAGACTGCACAAGCAGCGCAGCCAAATCAACCCCATCCGGGCAGGCATGGATATCGGTATATCCTTCTATGGCGAGCGGCAACTCGACCGTGCGGATATGCGCTGCGTTACAGTAGGTCTGCAGCACCTGCCGATAGTGAGGGTGTATTCCGCGGGATATTGCTATGGTGTTGCGCCGGGTGATACGGCAGGCCATAAGGGCACCCTCGGCCAGTGCTGTAGCACCATCGTACATGGAGGCATTGGCCACTTCCATGCCCAGAAGCCGGGCAATCAGAGTTTGAAATTCAAAAATTCCCTGCAACGTACCCTGGCTCATTTCCGCCTGATACGGCGTATAGGCTGTGTAAAATTCGGACCTCCCGGCCAGGGCAGGGACAATAGCCGGGATATAATGTCGGTAACTGCCGGCACCTATCCACGCATCACCCGCCGCCGGCAACGAGGCCGCAAGAGATTCGGCGCGGGATGTCAACTCCCATTCAGTCATAGCAGTGAGCGGAAGCTGGCTCTGGTGGCGAAAATCATCAGGGATAGAGGCAAAAAGCTCCTCTATACTGGCCACACCAATAGCCTTAAGCATACGGGTTTCATCTTCCGCTGTATGGGGGAAGTACCTGTGCTGCATTACAGTGTCTCCAACAGTGCCTTATACCCGGCAGCATCAAGCAGACTATCCAGGCCATCGGCACTTTCAATTTCCACAATCCAACCATCCGTATAGGGAGACTGGTTGACCAGTTCAGGGGCGTCAGCAAGAGCCTCATTTACAGCAATAATGGTGCCGGATACAGGCATATACAAAGGGCTTACGGATTTTGTAGATTCCAATGTGCCAAACTCTGCTCCCTTTTCAAAGCTATCGCCCACAGCGGGCAGTTCCACATATGTCAGATCACCAAGGGCCTGCTGCGCATAGTCGCTAACGCCAATGCGCCAAGGGGCAGCAGTGCTGATCCATTCATGTTCACTGGTGTACCGAAGATCAGAAGGGATATGCGTATCAGCCATAATCAATACCTCATTTTCGGAGTGTTAAAAAAGAACCAACAACAGAAACACAAATATCTACAGGCTGCCCAGTTTGCGACGTGCTGTACGGTCAGGTCGGATATCCGTAACCACTTCCACCGTAAGCTTACGCCGCTGATCTGCCAGGATCAGCACTGTACCTGGCTCCAGCCGGCGATCCACGCGCACAAAACCGCACACAAGGCCCCTGGGGGTAAAATTCTGCGGTTTGTCAGGGCTGGCAATGCTAAAAATGCGTCCGTCTGCACGGCCAATGGAAACATCAGCAACGCAGGTAAGAACATCACCAATTACTGTGCCCTCAAGCAGGACCCTGGGATGTACGTGATGATCAGCAGATGTAACCTTTCGCGGGTCAAACCCGCAATACGCACAGGTATATGGTGCACTGCCCGAAGCCAGCGCTGCTTCCAGAGCGGAACGACCCAAAAAATTCTTGGTCCACCCATCCCGCCCGTTCCTGGGCAAAGCAAACATCCATGGATTGTTAATAAACGGCCACGGGCCAATATCCTGTCCGGAAAGAGGCAACATGGCCCCGGCCCGGACGGAATCCCGGGCAGCAAGCCCACAGGGGATAACACCGTATTCCTCACCGGCTGCAAGGATGGCCTGCCATACAGTAAGGGCCCGTTCGTACGGGACGAACATTTCAAAACCCTGCTCTCCTGTATATCCAGTACGGGAAAGGAAAAGCGGTGTTCCATCAACAAAATGTACGCTGCTGCGCACAAGCTCAATATCGCCTTTGAAGGAAAAATACGTCAGCCCGGCAAAAACCGTATCGGGATCGCGTAACAATTTGCGCAATACCCGCACCGAGGCAGGTCCCTGTAAGTCCAGCTTGGCGTATGTTCCTTCCAGATTGTGTACTGCCGGTGATATGCCCTCCGGTGTGCTCCATGCCTGCAGCAGGGAAGCGATTCTCTCCCCTTTGCCCACATTCAGCACCACAAAATATCTGCCCTCACTTAAGGGATAGACAATAGCATCATCCACTACTCCGCCAGCAGCATCCAAAAATGCACCATAGGCTGCCCGGGGGCCAGAAAGGGATAAATCTTTGGTAAACGCCCATTGTAACGCTTCAAACGCTGCCGGACCAGACACCATGATCCCCGCCATATGGCCGATATCAAACAGACCGGCAGCCTGAATAACGGCCAGATGTTCTTTGACCGCCCCACTGGGATACCACAACGGCATATCCCAGCCGCCAAAATCCACAAGACTGGCCCCAAGGGCTTGATGTGTTGCGTGAAGGGCTGTTTGATGCAACATGATACTCCCCTCTGCTGAAAATCCGGTTGAAAATGATGCGACGTGTGTACCTGCAAGGATACACGCTTACAACACGTAAGGTGCCTTTAATCCGAAAACCCTTTATAAACGATGAATGTTTCCACAGATGCCACCTGTTCGTGGCATTTGGAAAATTCATTGGTGTAAAATCAAGCAGGCCAAATTCTGCATTAAACAGTACGGTGAGAATAAAACCATGCCTGCCGGTAATAAACGCTAGGGGGGGGGGACCACCCCGCTCATCTGGAAAAAATCTCCCCTTTCCCAACCAAATCGGGGGAGCCAGCTTAATAGCCACAATGGCCAATATATGCCGGGGATTTTTTCTCAACATCCACATCCACCTGACCGCAGATATCAAGAACTCCATCTTCTTTAAGCCGTGCGGCACGAGTGCGTACAGTCACTTCAGACAGGCCAATAACAGCGCCAATGTCGCTGAAGGACGCCTGCCCACTGCGCAGCGCCTTGATAATAGCCAAATTGGTTTCATCAACTTTGATTTGCATGGCCGGAAGCCTCTGCTGGCGACAATAAGTCAAATTTCTTTTTTGAGGAAATATATAGATTTTTCTTTTCTTTCAATAAATTTTTACCTTTTTCTTGCAGATTAGGTAACAATATGCTGGAATTTACTGGATTGACACTGCCCCACACAGAGGCGACATATTGCCTGCAGACTGAAAGTAAAAACCAATCCAAGCCACACAATAACTGAAGAAGAAATAAAAGGCAGAGATAACGTATGCTGGGTAGGGTAAGCTGCGTATCCACTGCCAGACTGCTGCTCTGCCCGTCCCGTACCCGGACCACTGCAAGCTGCTGCGGGAATACTCAGGCCATTGTAGCAAGGATTGACTGAGCAGTCACAGCCGGAGTATCAGCCATGGTGATGGGCCGGCCCACAACAAGATAATCGCTGCCGGCCTGTACTGCTTCGACCGGGGTCATTACCCGACGCTGATCATTCGCACTGCCGCCGCTTGGCCGAATACCCGGGGTAAGGCAAAGAAAATCCGGAGACAGGCTTTTGATAGAGCGTACTTCATGCCCGGAGCAGACTACCCCGTCAAGCCCCCAGGCTTTACCTGCAAGGGCAAGCTCCCGGGCAAAGGTACCCAGGGGCAGGCTATAGCCGGGCAAATCACCATCCGACATACTGGTAAGGACAGTGATGCCGAAAAGCTTTGGCGCTGTACCGTATTGAGTACGACTTTCATGTATGGCCTCAGCCGCAGCCCGAATCATCCGTTCTCCACCAAGTGTGTGTACGGTAACAATATCCACACCAAGTCTGCAGGCCGAAGCAATGCCCCCTTTAACGGTATTAGGAATATCGAACATCTTTAGGTCAAGCATCACGTTGAACTGCAATGCCCGCAGCGCCCGCACAACATCAGGCCCTTCACGGATGAACAGTTCAAGGCCAACCTTCATCCATACAGGCAGCCCACGCAGAATTGTGGCCATAGCAATGGCCTGCCCGGCATCGGGATAATCAAGGGCAACAATAAGTGTGGCCACTAGCTATCTCTCAAGGATTGAGGTTGCCAGACAGGGCCGCAATGCCGGGGCAAGTGTGGCTGTAAGGTACGCTGCCCGTAAATGATCGTAGGCAATATCCAGATCATCATTAACTATCACGGTGTCAAACCAGTGCCATTGGCGTATTTCCTGCTCAGCATTGGCCAAGCGGAGGGATATATCCTCCGGGCTATCTACGCCACGTTCCTGGATACGGTATTTCAGCTCGCTCATGGAAGGCGGCAGCAGAAATACATACCGACCATACTGCAAAGTAAGGCGCAGTTGCGCCGCTCCCTGCACATCAATGTCAAACAACATATCTCGGCCAGATGACAACATTTCCCGGACTGGAGAAAGGGGCGTGCCGTAGTAATGGCCGTGCACCATGGCCCATTCGGCAAAATAGCCACTGTTGCGCTGGTTTAGAAATTCCTCCCGGGAAATGAAGTAATAATCGCTGCCATCTACCTCGCCAGGGCGGGGACTGCGGGTGGTACAGGAAACGGAAAAGCCAAAATGTGGAAATTCCGTACGCAAGCGATGGATCAACGTGGTTTTACCCGTACCGGACGGGGCACAGATTACAAATGCCACACCACTGCGATGTGTGAGAGACAGGGTTTCAGTCATTAATGTCTTCCTCCTGAACAAAACGCTGGCCAAGCGTTTCAGGCAAAATAGCGGAAAGGATTACATGGTTGGAATCAGTTATGAGGATAGAGCGGGTTTTTCGCCCCTGAGTGGCGTCCACCAGTCGACCAGCAGCACGGGCATCTTCACGCAGGCGACGCATGGGTGCCGAGGCAGGATTGATGATACTGATCACACGGGAAGCAACAACAAAATTGCCAAAACCGAGATTGATAAAACGTTCGTGCGGCATAATTATTCCAAATTTTGCGCCTGTTCACGGCATTTTTCGAGCTCGTTTTTACACGCCACAATAAGGCTGGAAGCCTGCGCATCCTGAATTTTATTACCACAGGTGGAAATTTCGCGGAAGCATTCCTGCAGGGTAAAATCAAGATGCCGACCGGCAGAATCGGAATGTCCACCAAGGATATCCTTCAGTCGTTCAAGGTGAACATGAAGACGGATAAGCTCTTCACTCACATCCAGTCTGTCCACTAAAATAACCATCTCCTGCAAAAACCGGCCTTCTTCAAGCTCTGGACCACCAACAGCGGCCAATGCCTCGGCTAGACGATCCCGCAGCAGGGCAAGGCGCTCTTCCCGGACAGCCGGGGCGCGCTGGTCCAGTTCTTCAACCCAATCCTGTATTTTGGCAATGCGCGATTGCAGATCTGCTGCCAAGGCAGTACCTTCCGTTTCACGCGATTCGTTCCAGTCTTCAAGGGCTGTCACCAGGCCTTCCTCAAGACGGGCATCCATATCTTCATAGATATCGGCGCTCTCCCGCTCCCATAAAGCAGGTACGGCAAGCAACGTGTTGTAATCCGGTTCAAAGGTATAGCCATGCACGCTTGCCAGGTCAGCCACGGCATCAAGCATGGCTGAGGCCGATGCTGCATCAAAGCACACCCTGGCCTGGGCATTTCCCCGTGCCTGAAGCATCAGGCCAATTTCCAGACGCCCTCTGCCGACAAAACGACGCACCACACGTGCAAAGCGAGATTCCAACCCCCGAGCCTGGGCCGGAAGCTTCCACTTAATGTCAAGATGGCGGCTGTTGACGCTGTGTATTTCCCACGTTTGCACCCAGTCAGAATCCTCCACAACGCAACGCCCAAATCCGGTCATGCTGCGCAGCATGGCGCACTCCTTTATTGCTTCGAAAGCCGAGCATCGTGCGCAGCATCCGCAGCAGGTAGTGGATGTACAGGGCTTGCCTGATATTGCGTCATCCTGTACCTCAACTACAGTGGTAACCCGCATTGACCATAACTGCAAGGACTATCCCATGGTTTTACCTTCTATCCGCCCGCATATGCTGTTTGCCGATGCTAAAGGGAATATTTATGACCACCCCGATCTTCTGCTGCTGGGCCGCAGAGGTAAAGAATGGATCCTCCCCCGGCCTGATGAACTGATTCCGCTGCCGGAAGAAAGTGAACTGTTTCTGCTGCCGGGCAGACATGCAGTAGGATTGAACCCTGAAACGGGGGAAAGTGAAGTGATGGACGAGCTGGCCGTGGCAGCCTTTGTGGCCCCTGCCCATACATTAACCGCCCACCCTGTATATAAATGTGAGAAAGACGCGCCTGTGCTTCCCCTGTTTGCCTATGGCGCGGCAGGTTTTGCCAACGGCCGTTTTTATGTGTGCGCAAAACGTGTGGATACAGATATCCGGCAGGTCTTTTCAGGCATTGCGCTCAGAAAAATCCGCAGGGCTGCTGATG
>CAYRKU010000001.1:43161-60480 GCA_964425055.1 uncultured Lawsonia sp.
TGTTATTGTTCCCCCTGCTTATACAACATTTGATGCACAACTGTGTACTGCGCTACGCCTGCCCGGCAGCCCGCAATCTGTGTCTTGGCAGGTACGAAGCCCCTGTACCAACTTCACGCGTGTGCAACGCCCATTGCATTGGCTGCATTTCACACAAAGACAATGAGTCAAAAATCTGCGCAACACCGCAAAACAGAATGGCATTTACCCCAACGGTGGAAGAAATTTGCGAGTTGTTCCACTTTCATGGACGCAATGAAACCCGCCAGCCCATTTTCTCTTTCGGGCAAGGCTGCGAGGGTGAGCCACTTACTGTAGCGGATTTGCTGACGGAAGCAGTAGGACGATTTCGTGCACAAGACGGACATGGAACCATTAATCTCAATTCCAACGCTTCAATGCCAACAGCTGTAGCCAAATTGGCTGAAGCAGGGCTGACGTCCCTCCGGGTAAGCCTGAACAGTGCCCGCCCCGAAGTGTATACCCGTTACTACAGGCCCCGTAACTATACTTTTGATGACGTTCGCCAATCCATTTGCGAAGCTAGGGCACGGGGTGTACATGTAGCTGTCAACCTGCTGTATTTCCCCGGTATTACCGATACGGAATCAGAAACTGAAGCTATGATTGACCTCCTGGCAGGTACGGGCGTGAGCATGATTCAGCTGCGCAACCTGAATATTGATCCGGATTACTACCCTACTCTGTTCAAAGGCATTGACTTTGGCCCATCCATTGGCCTGAACCATTTCCGCAAACGCATTCGCCGGGCGTGCCCCTGGATACACTATGGCTATTTCAACCCCTGGCTGACCGACCGCGCCAATTTGGAAGATACGCCAATGCCCTGCCTATAAATGCGCTCCCAAGAATCAGGCTAATAAAAACAATGGATAAAACGCGCAGATGACTTTGACTTACGGGTAGATGGGAATACCCTGAACAAGAAGTATCTTCTTTGTATATAACCGTACCTCCAGGCTGCGTGGACGCAGTGTGTTCCACTAAAAATAGAGATGTCTGTCCGTATCCTGAGCGATATGATAGTCGCATTCTCCACTGAAGCTTATGGAACCTATACGCTTAAAACGGGAAAATACTTTCTTCCGCACAAGGCAGGCACGTCAGCAACAGGCAACTTTCCTCACGCACCGGCATGCCGTGACAGGAGATACTCGCGCAACAGTTTATCAATATGCCCGTCAAGTACTGCCTCGACATCACCAATCTCACAATTACTGCGGTGATCTTTGATCAAACGATAGGGCTGCAGGGTATATGTCCGGATTTGGCTGCCGAAGCTGATAGCGTTTTTGCCCGCGTATTCGGCCTGACGCTCGGCATCTCGTCGGCTGAGTTCCAAATCGTACAGACGGCCGCGCAGAATACGCATGGCTGATTCCTTATTATGGTGCTGCGAACGCTCGTTTTGGCACTGTACAGATATGCCGGAAGGCAGGTGTGTAATGCGCACGGCGGAATACGTAGTGTTTACCCCCTGGCCACCAGGACCGCTGGCGCAGAAAATATCCACCCGCAAATCTGATTCCTTGATTTCAATCTCAATATCGTCTCCCGCATCCGGGATAACGTCCACAGAAGCAAAAGATGTATGCCGCCGGCCAGAAGCGTCAAAGGGGGAAATACGGATCAGGCGGTGGATACCGCGTTCCCCTTTAAGGAAACCATAGACGTTTTCCCCAGAAAAGCGCATGGTTACACTTTTCAGGCCAGCTTCATCCCCAGGCAAAAAATCCAACTCCTCAACGCCATAACCGTGCAGATCAGCCCAGCGAAGGTACATACGCTGGAGCATCTGGGCCCAGTCCTGCGCCTCAGTACCGCCTGCCCCGGGGTGGATTTCCAGAATAGCGCCCATATGATCTTCTTTTGAAGTCAGCAGAAGATTCAATTCCGTTTCTTCCAAAAGCCCGCCAAGATGCGTGATTTCCTCGGCCATTGATTCCAGTGCTTCGGCAAGGTCATCACTTTCAGTGCTTCCGGAAGTAGCGGACAGATCCTGGGCCATTGCCAACCATTCCAGCATATTGTCATGCGTAGTCCGAAGCGTATTCAGACGGGACAGGGAAGATTCCAGCACACTTTTTTCCTTAAGCACAGGTGTGAGCTTTTCCGGATCACTCCAGGCATCTGGTGCGGCAAGCTTCTGCTCTATTTCAGTAAGACGTTTGGTAAGACCGGGCTGGTCAAAGCCGCCCCCAAAGCGTTGCAAATTGTCTGGATAAAGCCGTTGCCTGCGCTTTTAAATCTGTAAGCTGAAGCATATATCTACCTTGATTGTACGGTTATTTCCATCCACGACTAATGAAGATCACACAAAAATATTCTCCGTTTCATCGCCGGGGCAGGCGAAGGGAACGCCACGGCAGCAATATTGCCAGGCAAATCAGGGCAAACCAGGGCAGCCAGGGCTGAATGTGGAAAAACAGCGTTGGTTCACGTATGGGGGCAATGGTGCCCGCAATAACCTCCGGCTGAAACAGCCTCCCCTGCACACTTATTCTCCCTGTGGGAGAAATAATGGCAGAAATGCCCGTATTGGTAGCTCGGGCAAGCCAGCGGCCCTGCTCTACAGCCCGCAGGATACTTTGCTGCAAATGCTGCTCCGGGGCGGAGGATCGGCCAAACCAGGCATCGTTGCTGATGTTTACCAGGTAGGTAGCCCCCTGTGCAACCTGCCTGTACGCCAATTCAGGAAAAATAGCCTCATAGCAGATCAGTGTTCCCTGAACAGGCGGAATGGCAAACGCACCCTCTTCTACAGGGATGGACAGGGGTGCAATATGTTCACCAGAGGCAAAATTGCCGACTCCCTGCAACAGAGGACGCAAAAAGGGGATATCGAGCCACGCCGGCATATATTCGCCAAACGGGACCAAATGTGTTTTTTCATACATTCCGTAGTTCATTCCATCCGGCCCAACCAAAATGGCACGGTTAAAGGCATCGGTTGAGCCACTGAGGTTACGCCGGAAGCCAGGGGAACCAAACACCATCGTCACATGCTCCTGGCGGGCAAAACCCTGAATTTGCGCGGGGAATACGGGGTGTGTTGTATAGTCAAACGGCATGGCCGTTTCCGGCCAGATCAGCAAAACCGGCCGACCAAAGCGTGTATCAGGAAAGGTAAGCGCATCCCGGCTTAAGCGCAAATACCGCTGCACGGTAAGCCGTTGCATGGTCGGCTCCCACTTAATATTCTGATCAAGATTGCCCTGGATCAAGGCTACGGAAAGCGACTGTACCTTACCTTGCTCCTCTTCTCGCACCAGGGCAAAGGAATACGTGAACAGCACAAAACAGCTCAACAGTACCCCAAAGACACACTTAGCGGAAGGCACCTCCCACCGGCGCAGCACGTGGCTAAGCCCAACCCCTACCACAAACCGCGCAACCACCCCGGCCCGCAGATCCAGCACTGTAAACAGAGCAATGAAGGCTAAAGACAGCACAAAAGCCACAAGTTGCAGCAGCTGGCGGGTGCAGGGAAAACTCCTAAAACTTCCGGCAATAAGGCAGGCAAGGCCTGCGTACATACCACTAAGGCCATAGGCACCAATGAGTGATGCCCCCTGAATACAGGCGGGCCATGGCGCAAAAGCAGAAGCTAGTGTTAGCCAAGGGAAACCGGTTAAAAACCAACCCCGGAATACCTCAAGCAGATACCAGGCGATAGCAAGAATGATGCTTTGCCGCAGCAAGGGCAGGCCACGCACCTTCTGTACCATAGCTGCAAACACCCCGCCATACAGGCCAACATACGCACCCATAACCAATGGGCAACACACTGCCAGGAGCCAGTCCTGCCCGCCAAAATCATGCACGGGGATAGCTATCCAGTACAGGCACGCCGCAGCACCTAAAAGACCGCACATCCAGCCAAAACGCAGAGCCTGCCCGCAATCGGCTACTCCAAATCCGATCCGGTACAGTGCAGCGGGATACAACACTGCCAGAATGGGAAGCTGTACAAGAGGATTGGGCATGCCCAGCCAAAGGCCAAGCGCACCCAATATGACGGCGGGGATAACGTTCATATGAGAAAACAAAGCCCCAACCCACAAAAAAGTCAAGCTTCGGGCTGTCCATTCAGGTAGAGGCTATCTGGCTAGAAGCATCCAAGTTTCGCCCATACGGTTGAGATGCCCTGCAATAAACGCGGCACGGCCCCCTCGGCCACAGAAAAGGTCAATGCGTCGGCCGCGGATGGCCTCACCCGTATCCTGAACTATGCCGATCCCCCGCAAATGCGAAAATTCCTTCACAGCACCGGTGGAGGAAAGTGGCGCGGCCGGATCGGGCAAATATACATCAAATACCAGCAGCGCACCAAGGGGAAACGTTTCCCGATCTGCAGCCAAAGTCACAAATGGAGTGATAGGAACGCCCATACTGCCCACAGGACCAGAAGTGACATTGCCCTTTTTAAAAAACACATAGCGCTGATTACGGTTCAGAACATTTTTCCATTCTTCCGGGTTTTCGCGCAGCCAGGTACGGATGCTCTGCATACTGACTGTATCTGCCGGAAGAATACCAAGCCCGGAAAGATACTGACCAATACTCACATACGGTAACCCGTTTGTACCGGCATACAGCAGGGACATTTCCGACCCATCATCAAAACACAGATGGCCGGAACCCTGAACCTGCAAAAAATAGGCATCTATAGGGTCAGTCCAGGCTAGTTCCAGCCCACGCCCGCGCAACACGCCAGCTTTGCCATCAATTTCAGCACGTGTGTAGTAGGGGACTGGTTTATCACCTGCTAGGCGGTATACCAATCTCTGCCCCGTAAACAGAGGGTGAAACTGGCCCAGATCAAGCTGCCTGAGATCAGTCGGGAGGCGGTACAGGGGTTGTGTATATTCACCCTTACGGGTTTTACTTGCCATAAATACGGGCTCATAGTAGCCTGAAAAAGAAGTACCTTCTGTCAAACGAACCCAGCGGAACTGCTGTGCCAAGAGGGCAGGATCTGCATCCAGGCGCGGTAGCACGGCTGAAAAACGGGCTAGGGTAACAGCCACATCGCCCCAGGTAATAGCCACATCGCCATGGGCTACAGCCACCTGGTCTGCCTCACGGGTCTGGGCATAGTCAAGTGCAGCTTCAATGGCAGGCTTGAGCTCCATCCACGAGGCCAAGCCCTGCCCGGCAGGCGGGGTAAGCGCTGTAGCCAGAGCAGCTGCTTCGGGCTGTGGCTCTTCAGTATAAAAAGCCACAGAAGGCGGGCCTTCAATATCGTCCCGCAAGGGAAAACCTGCGGTACATCCTGCCAACAAAATAACCAAGGCCAGGGCGATTATCGCGCCACCTCTAACCTTCAGCCAGGAATGCTGTATATGCACAACTTTCCCACCCCGGATGTTTGGCTTCCCCACCGGGTATCCTATGGAGAAACGGATACCATGGGGTACCTGTATTATGCGGAATATTTGCATCTGTTTGAACGTTCCCGCAGTGAATTCATCCGCACCATGGGCATGAGCTACGCGGAGGTTGAGCACCGCGGTGTTATGTTGCCTGTACGGGAAGCGCAGTGCAGATACAGACGCCCGGCCCACTATGATGACTTGGTGTATATTCGGGCAGGCATTGCTGCTTTTGGCCGCGCATCTCTTACCTTTGTATACAATGTGATGGACGCAGAACGCAAGGTGTTGCTTGCCGAAGGCATGACCGTACACCCCTGCACCAACCGCGAAGGGCACCCTATCCGGCCGCCGGAATGGTTCATTACACTTATGCGCAGCGGCCAGGTTGCCGAAAAGCGTTAAACAGGGTATAGTACAGCTGTAAAGAAAGTACAATAACGAACACACCTTTTACCGCTGGGAGAATCATGAAAGCACTTGACCTCGAATCCACGCGCGATAAGACCTTTCTTCGTGCTGTGGAAGCGGAAAGTGGGCAGAAAATAAGCACCTGCTATCAGTGTGGCAACTGCACTGCCGGGTGCCCCTGCGGGCCAGAGTACGATTTGCAAGTAAGCCAGGTTATGCGGGCTGTTCAGCTGGGGAACAAGGAATTAGCCCTCTCCAGTCGCTCGCTGTGGCTCTGCGTTTCGTGTTCCACCTGCACGTCAAGATGCCCCAACAACATTGATGTGGCAAAAGTTATGGATGTTTTACGCCATATGGCCATGAAAGAAGGCAGGCAGGACAGGGCCATGGCTCCATTCTGGCAATCTTTCCTCACCACAGTCAGGCACTTTGGCCGCAGCTATGAACTGGGTATTATGGCCATGTTTATGGCACGTACAGGCCGTGTGTTCACTGATGTAGATCTTGTACCCCGCATCCTACCCAAAAAGAAACTTCCTTTTATGCCACACACCATCACCGGCAAGGAAGCTGTAGGACGGATATTCAAACGTTTTGGTGAACAGAACAACGCCCGGAGAGAGAACCAATGAAAATTTCGTATTATCCCGGCTGTTCCGGTAAAGGGACTTCCGTCGAGTACGAACGCTCTGTTCGAGCAGTATGTTCGGCCCTCGATATTATACTTGAGGAAATCCCGGATTGGAGCTGTTGCGGGTCTACCCCTGCCCATGCTTGCGACCATGTACTGTCGGCAGCTCTTTCCAGCCGCAACCTTGCCCTTGCTGCAGCCCAAGGGGCAGAATGCGTGGCAACACCCTGCCCTAGCTGTCTTGCCAACCTCAAGACTGCCCGTTTCCGCATGAACGATGCAGCCTTTAGGGAAAAGGTCAACGCACTGCTGGATGAACCCTGCCCGGAAATTTTGCCCGATACAGTATCCATTTTGCAGATATTGGTAGAAGAGTACGGGACAGACGCTATTGCCGCAAAAGTGCAAAAACCTCTCTCAAACATCAAAATTGCCTGCTATTACGGCTGCCTAATGAGCCGACCCAAAGCTATCATGCGCTTTGATGATCCAGAAAACCCCATGGCTATGGATAATATTATGACTGCGCTTGGGGCTGAGGTGATACCCTTCCCATTGAAAACAGAATGCTGTGGTGCAGCTATGGGCATCCCCCGTCGGGATATGACTGCCAGGCTTAGTGGCCGTATTCTTTCCACAGCCAGAACCTTTGGCGCGGATGCCATTGTTGTGGCCTGTCCACTGTGCCATATGAACCTTGATCTGCGCCAGGAGCAGGCTGCAAAGGCCAGTGACACCACGTTCAATATGCCCGTTTTGTACTTCACCCAGTTCATGGGGCTGGCCTTGGACCTACCCTTCGATGAGCTTGGTCTGGATAAGCTGTGTGTCAGCCCGGCCGATCTGCTGCAAAAGCTTGAGAGTGCCAAGGAGGCTCAGGCATGAAAATAGGCGTTTTTATTTGCCACTGCGGGTCAAACATTGCCGCAACTGTTGACTGTAAAGCCGTTGCGGACATCGCCAAGACATACCCAGATGTGGCCTACTCTACAGATACCATGTACACCTGTTCCGAGCCTGGGCAGGAAGAAATTATTGATGTAATCAAGGCTAAACAGCTTGATGGTGTTGTGGTGGCTTCCTGCACACCGCGTATGCATGAGCCCACCTTCAGGAGGACGCTCGAACGCGCAGGACTGAACAAATACATGTTTGAAATGGCTAATATCCGTGAACACGTTTCATGGATTGGCAAAGATAAAGAAGCCAATACCAACAAGGCTGCAGAGTTGGTACGCATAGCCGTAGAAAAGCTGCGCCACGATGTGCCTCTGTTTTCCAAATCCTTTGAATCAACCAAGCGCGTACTGGTTATCGGTGGCGGTGTGGCTGGCATTCAGGCTGCTCTGGACTGTGCTGATGCCGGCCTTGAAGTAGTGTTGGTTGAGCGCGAAACCTACATTGGCGGCAAAATGGCGAAGCTTGACAAAACCTTCCCCACGGTTGATTGCTCAAGCTGTATCCTTGGCCCCAAAATGGTGGACGTGGCCCAACACCCGAAAATAACCATTCTGGCTGCTTCTGAAGTGACTAAGGTTTCCGGATATCTGGGTAATTTTGATGTAGAAATCAGGAAAAAGGCCACTTATGTGGACTGGGATAAGTGTACCGGCTGCGGTGCCTGTACGGAAAAATGTCCTGCCAAAAAAACACCGGACAAATTCAACGAATTTGTCGGCCCAACCACGGCTATCAATATCCCCTTCCCTCAGGCCATTCCCAAAAAGGCTGCCATTAATCCGCAATTTTGCCGCAAGCTCACTTCCGGAAAATGCGGTATCTGCTCCAAGCTATGCCCCACGGGTGCCATCAACTATGAAATGCGGGATGAAACCATTACCGAAACCGTCGGTGCCATTGTGGCTGCCACAGGCTATGATTTGATGGACTGGACTGTTTACGGACAGTATGGCAGCGGTCGCTACCCAGATGTGATCACAGCGTTGCAGTACGAGCGCCTGATGTCTGCCTCCGGTCCTACCGGTGGGCATATCAAACGCCCCTCCGATGGCAAGGAGCCCAAAACCGTTGTATTTATTCAATGTGTGGGATCGCGGGACAGGTCAATAGACCGTCCCTACTGCTCCGGGTTCTGCTGTATGTATACTGCCAAACAGGCCGTTTTAACCAAAGATCATATCCCCGACTCCCAGTCCTACGTATTTTACATGGACATTCGTGCCAATGCCAAACTGTACGATGAATTTACCCGCAGAGCTATTGAAGAATACGGTACGGAATATATCCGCGGTCGCGTGTCGGCTATTCAGCCAGATGGCAAGGGGCAGTACATTGTACGTGGCGTGGATACCCTACTGGGCCGCCAAGTAGAAGTTAAAGCTGATCTTATAGTTCTGGCGGTGGGCATTGAAGGATCCAAGGGTGCAAACAACTTGGCTGAAACACTGCACATTTCCTATGACAGTTTTGGATTTTTCCTCGAGTCGCACGTTAAGCTGCGCCCGGTGGAAACCAATACTGCCGGCGTGTATCTGGCCGGCGTAGCTCAAGGGCCAAAGGATATTCCCTCCTCCGTTGCCCAAGGCAGTGCCGCAGCAGCCAAGATCATTGGTTTGCTTTCCAGACCTAAACTGGAAAGTGACCCGCAAATATCCTCGGTGAACATCAATCGCTGTGTGGGCTGCGGCAAATGCGTGAAAGTATGCCCATTCCAGGCCATTGTGGAAACCGAAATCCGGGGAGAAAAGAAAGCCCAGGTTATTGAGGCTGTCTGCCAGGGCTGCGGCCTGTGCACCGCCACCTGTCCACAGGGGGCCATTCAGCTCTCCCACTTTACCGATAATCAGATTCTTGCGGAGGTAGACGCACTATGTCGGTTTTGACAGGTAAAGAACTGCGGGTTGTGGGTTTCCTCTGCAACTGGTGTTCCTACGGCGGTGCAGACACCGCCGGGGTTGCACGGTTCACGCAACCTACTGATTTGCGCATTATCCGCGTCCCCTGTTCCGGGCGCGTTAATCCGCTCTTTCCGCTCAAGGCACTACTATCTGGGGCGGACGGTGTGCTTGTATCCGGCTGCCACCCGAGGGACTGCCATTATTCAGAAGGCAACTATTATGCCCGGCGCCGGCTGGAAGTGCTAAAGGAATTTTTACCCATTGTGGGCATTGACCCAAGACGCTTTGAATACACATGGGTTTCGGCCTCAGAGGGACAACGTTGGCAACAGGTGGTTACCGCCTTCACTGAACAAATTCACAAACTTGGCCCTGCGCCAAAATTTGATGAAGTGCAACCACTGTATAACTTACCGGTCAACCTTGATCTGCTCACTCCCATGCGGCCGCTTGGTTGTGGTGTAAACCCTAAGGCTATGACAGAGTTGAAGGAGCAAATACGCACAGCACTGACTGATGGGGCGGTGGAATTTGTTCTTGGTTGGCAGCAGGGGTACGATCCGCTGCATACCACTCCACTGTACATGCGTACCCCTGAAGATGTGGAAAAACTGGTTTGGGGTCCGCTCAATCTGCCTTCTTTGGCCACCTTCCTCCCCGGGCTTAAAGGCAAAAAAGCAGGGATTGTCGTAAAAGGCTGCGATTCACGCGGGGTTGTAGAACTGTTGCAGGAAAACCTCATTGCTCGGGAAGATGTTGTGATCTTTGGCATGGGCTGTAACGGAACTGTAGACATTGGACGTGTACTGGACAAGATTGGTGATGTGTCCACCATTGAATCAGTAAAAGGCGTTGCTGCCACGCTTAAAGTCCGAGCCGATGGAAAAGACTTTGATTTGCCCATGCTGGAAATTGCCCAGGATAAATGTAGAGCATGCACCGTGCCTAATGCGGTTGTGTACGATTATTTTGCTGGCACCCCCACAAAAATTCCGGAAGACGCCGAACCTACACTCCCTGCAATCATGAGCTTCCTGGACGGTCTTTCTTTGGAGGAACGTATGGGCTTTTGGCGTGGGCATATTGAGCGTTGCATCCGCTGCTACGCCTGCCGTAATGCCTGCCCCATGTGCGTATGCCGCGATCACTGCGTTGCCGACAGTCGCGATCCGCATTGGCTAACTCAGGAAGACTCTCCTAGCCAGAAGATGTTCTTCCAGCTTATCCACGCCATACACCTCGCCGGTCGTTGTACTGGCTGTGCTGAATGCAACCGGGCCTGTCCTATGGGCATCCCCGTGGGTGCGCTGAAGTTGCAACTCGGCCGCATAGTTCAAAAACTTTTTGAATACGATCCGGGTATGGATGAAACAGCAATCCCGCCGTTGCTCGGCTTCCAGCTTGAAGAAAAGAATATTCATGAACATCATATTGAGGGAGCATAACCCATGAGCGCCATACGCTTTCTTGCTGCCGACGAGCTGGCCAGGTGGCTGGCACGGATAGCGGATACACGGCAGGTGCTGGCTCCGCGCAAAGAGGGCAAATCGGTGGTGTTTCGACCCCTGATTGCCGGGGAAACGCCATCTTTGGCCCGTGCCACCGTATCCCCCAAAGCCGCAGTGCTACCCCCCTGCGAAACATTGATCCGCTTCAGAGGTACTAAGGATCTAGAAGATCCGGGCAAAGTCAGCATCAACCTTGAAACCAATATCGATGCCGTGCCCACGGTTGTTTTTGGGGGCCGCTCCTGCGATGCCCGCGGCTTTCTTGTACTGGACCAGGCCTTTTTAAAAGGTCGTTTTCAGGACCCGTACTATAAAACCCGTCGGGATAATCTGCTGATCGTTACCCAAACCTGTACCGCGCCCTGTTCCACCTGTTTCTGCCACTGGACAGGCGGTGGCCCCACAGATACTACTGGATCAGATGTGGTGTTCACCCCAGTGCAGGATGGTTTTGTTCTGGAAGCTGTTTCCGAACGAGGCGAGTCCTTCTTGGCTGAATTTGATCTGCTCGATGGTGCGGACAAAATAGATGCCGCCAATACAGTGAAAGAACAATCCAAAGCCATGCTAGCACCGGCTCCAGACATTTCTAGTGCACCGCAGCGTCTGGAAGCCCGTTTTACGGACATGAACTTCTGGACAGCGCAAACCGCCAAATGCCTGTCGTGCGGTGCCTGTACGTATATGTGCCCCACCTGCCAATGCTTCAGTATTACAGATGAGGGCAACCAGATGGATGGCCGCCGCCTGCGCAGCTGGGACAATTGCATGTCCCCCCTGTTTACCCGTGAAGCCAGTGGCCATAACCCTAGGGTTGATAAGGCCATGCGCATGCGCAACCGCGTTTCGCACAAATATTGGTATGCTCCGGGCTATGCCAACGGGCAAATTGCCTGTACTGGATGCGGTCGCTGTATCCGGCAGTGCCCAGTTTCACTGGATATCCGCGAAATTGTCCTCCATGCACTTACACCTGATACCGAAGCCAAATAAGGAGGTCCTATGACGTGCACCTGCGGACATAATCCTTTCCTGCCGGAAATGGCGACGGTTATCGAAACCGTGCAGGAAACACACAATATAAAGACATTACGCGTCCGCTTTGATGATGAAGAAAAAATGAAGACCTTCATCTTCCAGCCTGGGCAAGTAGGGCAACTATCCGTCTTTGGAGTGGGCGAATCAACCTTTGTGATCAATTCTTCGCCAACCCGGATGGATTATTTACAGTTCTCCGTTATGAAAGCTGGCGAAAACACGGCAGCTCTGCATAAGCTCAATGCCGGAGATAAAATCGGCGTCCGGGCACCTCTGGGCAACTGGTTCCCCTATAAACAATGGCATGGCAAAAATATCTTCTTTATCGGCGGCGGCATAGGTATGGCGCCTATACGGACCATTTTGATGTTTATGCTGGACAATCGCAGTGATTATGGGAAAATCAGCCTGCTGTACGGCGCCAAAACCCCGGGCGATCTGTCCTTTAAAGAAGATATGCCTGATTGGCTTGGCCGCCCCGATCTGCACACAACCCTTACTATTGATAATCCGGCTGGAGGCTGGGAACATAAAGTGGGGTTGATCCCCAATGTACTGCGTGAGCTTGCCCCTAAACCAGACAACACAATTGCTGTACTGTGTGGCCCCCCCATTATGATCCGCTTTACCTTGCAGGCACTTGTTGGATTAGGCTTCCCGGATGAGCAGATCTACACTACACTTGAGAAACGGATGAAATGCGGTATCGGCATCTGCGGTCGCTGTAACATCGGTGGCAAACTGGTGTGTGTGGATGGCCCCGTATTCTCCAACAAGCAACTTAAAGAGCTTCCGCCGGAAGTGTAGCCTGAATTACTGCTTAAGTACATATCGCCTAGGAGGGATGGTTTGTTCATCCCTCCTTTTTTGTAGTATTCCCACACTTGGCTTGGAAGTACTACAAAAAGCGCCCTCATGGTTTTCCAGAGGACGCTTAATTTACTGTAACTAACAATTTCGGTTTTATGCTGTGGCCTTTTTGCACACTTCTTCGGACAGGGTAGCAGGCACGCGCTCATAATGATCAAACTGCATGGTAAAGGTAGCTCTACCCTGTGTGCGGGAACGCAGATCCGTTGCGTATCCGAACATTTCTGACAGAGGCACCTGAACGCGGATCACCTGAGCACCGGTGCGTGCCTCCATAGATTGGACACGACCGCGGCGGCCGTTAAGATCTCCCATAACATCGCCCAGATACTCGTCTGGAGTAACCACTTCCACATCCATGTACGGTTCCAGCAGAACGGGGCCAGCCTTTTTAGAAGCGTCTTTAATGGCCATTGATCCGGCCACATAGAAAGCCTGCTCAGAAGAGTCCACCTCATGGTAGGAACCAAAAACCAGGTTTACCTTCACATCCACTACGGGGAATCCAGCCAGCACACCTGATTTCAAAGCATCCTGGATACCCTTATCAATAGCTGGGATGTATTCCTTGGGGATAACACCACCGGTGATCAAATTGACAAATTCGTATCCTTTGCCAGGATTCGGCTCTACTTCAATCACACAGTGCCCGTACTGACCACGGCCACCGGACTGTTTAGCATATTTCATATCCGTTTTGGCCGGTTTGGTAATGGTTTCGCGGTAAGCTACCTGAGGCTTGCCCACATTGGCGCTGACGTTGAATTCTCGAACCAGACGATCCACAATAATTTCCAGGTGCAACTCACCCATGCCGGCAATAAGTGTTTGCCCGGTTTCTTCATTGCCTTTTACCCGGAAAGACGGGTCTTCTTTAGCCAGCTTGTTCAAAGCAGCTGAAAGTGCATCCCGGTCGCTTTTGGTTTTGGGCTCAATGGCCACTTCAATAACCGGTTCAGGAATATCCAGCGATTCCAGCACCACGGGACGCTTTTCATCACAAATAGTATCACCGGTGGATGCCTGCTTCATGCCCACCAGAGCCACAATATCACCGGCACCGGCTGATTTGATATCCTCCCGTTTATTGGCGTGCATACGCAGCAGGCGGCCTAGGCGTTCCTTCTTACCGGTATTGGCGTTGTACACGGTAGTCCCAGCCTCAATCTTGCCGGAATAAATACGAAAAAAGGCCAAATGCCCGATAAACGGATCTGAAGCAAGCTTAAACAGCAATCCTGCCAAAGGCTCACTGTCTGCACTGTGGCAGGCAACTTCTTCGCCACTGTCCGGATCATGGCCGATCATCTGAGGGATATCCAAGGGGGACGGCAGATAATCCACCACAGCATCCAGCAACGGCTGAACCCCAATATTACGGAATGCACTTCCACACAGTACCGGTACTACGGCACGCTTGATTGTGGCTTTGCGAATACAGCTGCGCAGTTCATCACCGGAAATTTCTTGCCCGGCAAGATATTTTGTCAGCAGTTCTTCGTCTTCTTCAGCAACGGCTTCAACCATTTCCAGCCGCTTTTCTTCATAGATATCCTGAAGACCATCCGGTACAGGGCCGTAGATCATCCGCAGGCCCTTACTTTCTTTATCAAAACGGATGGCCCGGCCCTCAATCAGGTCCACCACGCCTTCAAATTTATCTTCTGCGCCAATAGGTAGTTGGAGGCAAATGGGCTTCGCATTCAGGCGATCGTGGATCATCTGAACGCTACGGAAAAAATTCGCCCCAATCCGGTCCATTTTGTTGATAAAGCAAATTCGGGGCACTTCGTAGCGGTCTGCCTGACGCCACACAGTTTCAGACTGCGGTTCAACGCCGGCTACGGCATCAAACACAGCAACGGCACCATCCAGAACCCGCAAGGATCGTTCCACCTCAATGGTAAAGTCCACATGACCTGGAGTATCAATAATATTGATCTGGTGCTTACGCCAGAAGCAAGTAGTAGCGGCAGAGGTTATGGTAATGCCACGCTCTTGTTCCTGTTCCATCCAGTCCATGGTGGCACCACCATCATGGGTTTCACCAATCTTATGGTTCACACCAGTATAGTACAGAATGCGTTCGGTCGTGGTGGTCTTACCAGCATCGATATGGGCCATAATGCCAATATCGCGCATCATTTCAATGGGAGCTAAACGCGACACTGTTTCCCCCATTTACCAGCGATAATGCGCAAAAGCCTTATTGGCTTCGGCCATACGGTGCGTGTCTTCCTTTTTCTTGACAGCGCCACCACGGTTGTTAAACGCATCCAAAAATTCGCCTGCAAGCTTATTGACCATACCCTTCTCCCCCCGGGAACGGGCATAGGTGATGAGCCAGCGGATAGAAAGTGAGACCTGACGATCGGGCCGCACTTCCATAGGCACCTGATAGGTGGCACCGCCAACACGACGAGCCTTTACTTCCAGATGTGGCTTGACGTTTTCAAGGGCTTTTTCAAAAGCATGTAAGGCTTCTTCACCGGTTTTTTCCGCCAGGGAAGCCAAAGCACCGTAAAAAATTTTTTCAGCAGCACCTTTTTTGCCATCATACATCAGGCGGTTTACAAAACGGGCAGCAAGGCGGCTGCCATAAATGGGATCGGGCAAAACTTCCCTTTTGGGAACAGGACCTTTACGGGGCATAAAAATTCTCCGTGGCAACGTGGATGCGTTGCATCAGGGTTGCAGTGCAAGGTTATTCCCCCAACGCGATCGGGTAGTATACGAATCGGCAGGGTGCCTGGACGTATTCCCACTGCGGCCTCTCATTGCGGGAAGGCATGGACATGCGCCCCTGGCAAAACACTGTGCGCAAAATTGCAGAACACTCTCAGCCGATAAATCAGGATTTTGGCCGTTTGGCACCATATTTGGACCGACGCTGCCGCCGATCCTGCACACCGGAAGTATCCAATGTGCCACGAACAATGTGGTAACGGACACCAGGTAAGTCTTTCACACGGCCGCCACGGATCATTACAACAGAATGCTCCTGTAGATTGTGACCTTCACCAGGAATGTAGGCCGTCACTTCCAATCCATTGGTCAGGCGTACACGGGCAACCTTACGTAAAGCCGAATTGGGCTTTTTGGGGGTTGTGGTGTACACTCTGGTGCACACCCCGCGCCGCTGCGGGCAGGATTGAAGCGCCGGAGTCTTTTTGTGCTTCACAACCTTCTTCCGCGCTGTACGGATAAGTTGGTTGATGGTTGGCATATGCTCCTCCGTAAGAACAGGTAATATTGTTTGAAAACGTTATCCTATATACCACACCGGGCACTGCGTCAAGTATCATGCAAGGCAGGGAAAGAGAGTGTCAGCCGTTGTTCTCTGCATGTGCGGTAGCCGGCTCTACCAAAACACGGCGGATCTGCTTTAAGTCGGCATTTTCAATCGTAAACTTCCAGCCGTCAAAAGCGAAGGTTTCCCCTGCTGTCGGCACGTGCCCGGCTTCAAGGCACAAATAGCCGCCAAGAGTATCTACTTCATCAGATTCCAAGTGGATGCCCAACTCGTTAAGATCTTCAAGACAGGCCCTGCCCGACAGGCTATAGCGAGAATTTCCCAGAGGATGAATTTCCTCTTCTTTAGGAGCATCGTGCTCGTCTTCAATATCGCCAACAATCTCTTCCAGAATGTCTTCAATAGTGGCTAAGCCAGAGGTACCGCCATATTCGTCTACAGCAATGGCGATGTGATTTTTGCGGGCTCTGAATTCCTGCAACAGTTCGCTGACGATTTTTGTTTCCGGCACAAAAAAGGGTGGGCGCATAACCGTATCTACAGGCACCTGGTGCTGGGCTGGATCCACTAACAATTCCAGCAGATCTTTGGCATAAGCAATGCCGATAATATTATCCCGGGTATCCCGGTAAATGGGCAGGCGAGAATGCCCCGTATCAAGAATACAGCGCACCACATCGATAACGGGTGTGCCAGAAGGCAGGCAGTCGAAGTCGGTCCTCGGGGTCATTATATCCTGCACCTGCACGTCATCAAGCCGAAGGATACTCAAAATCATCGAGCCTTCGGCAATATCCAGCTCACCGTCATTTCTGGCTTCCAATACAGCCTGTTCTAGTGAATCTCCGCTGGAATGCCCACCAAACAAGCTACGCAAGCGACCCCACAGACTTCTGTCCGTACTTCGGTCCAAAAAAAACTCCTCTGTTGCCGATTGATGACTATGCCGATAGCGTTTAAATTTACTCTTTCCTTCCAGAATACGCAATGGTGCAGTTAAAGATCATATGTCGCGTAGCATCTTTACCGCACAAAAATTACCACACATGGCACAGGCATCTTCGTGCTGGTGTGCTTCACGCCGTTTGTCCAGCATATCCGGATCCAATGCGGCAGATCGCATTCCATCCCAATCCAAGCCACGCCTAGCGGCGGCCATAGCTACTTCGCGATGCAGGGCATGGGGCCGACCCAAGGCCACTTCACCTGCCTGAGCTGCCACGCGGGAAGCCAGCACACCCTGCCTGACATCATTTTCATCCGGTAAGGTAAGATGCTCAGCAGGTGTAAGATAACACAAAAAATCAGCCCCGGCCCGCACAGCCAATGCCCCACCAATGGCGCCGGAAATATG
>CAYRKU010000001.1:60490-65324 GCA_964425055.1 uncultured Lawsonia sp.
TGGTAAACGGGCCAAGTACATACAAGGGTGCGCCGTGGGTAAGTTTTTTGATCCCCCGAATCTGCGTTTCCACCTCATGCAGGGGTACATGGCCAGGACCTTCAATCATGCACTGTACTCCGGCAGAAAGTGCCTCTTTGGCCAACCGACCAAGGGTGAGCACCTCCTCCCATTGGGCAGCATCCCCTGCATCACATCCGGCACCAGGACGCAGGCCATCGCCCAATGAAAGTGTAACATTATGACGGTAGGCAATTTTCAGCAGGCGATCATAGCCTGTAAGTAAGGGATTTTCCTGATTATTAGCCAACATCCAGCGGGCAAGAAGCGAGCCTCCGCGCGAAACAATACCCAAAGCCCGCCCCCCGTGGGTTGCCCACTCCGCACCCCGCCGGGTAAGGCCACAGTGCAGTGTCATAAAGTCAACACCCTGCTCGGCCTGCAGTTCCACCTCGGCAAAGAGTTCTTCCGGATCCATATCAGCAGGATCACGGTTAGCATCAATATACCGCTGGGCTACAGAATATAGAGGCACTGTTCCCAAAGGCAGGGGGCATTCCTCCAGCATAGCCTGACGGATGGCATTCAGATTGCCGGCAATGGACAGATCCATCACCGTATCTGCCCCTGCTCGTTGCGCCACGGTACATTTCTTGATTTCTCGGCCGGGGTGATTGGAAAAGGGCGAAGTGCCCACATTAGCATTAACCTTTATCCGGGCAGGCTGGCCCACCAACACCGGACGTACGCCTTTATGCAGGGGGTTGCCCAGCAGAACCATCTTTCCGGCTTCAATGGCCTTGCGCATCGTTTCAGGTGACAGACACTCCTCCGCTGCCAAGCTGACCATATGAGCATCAACAAGGCCACTCAGAGTAGTATTCAAGGAAAAAATGGACACACGGCCTCCTTGGTTACAGATGGTATCATTGTGCCTCAGGTTTGCCTGTTTCGCAAGATACCTTTTCTGGCAGAAGTCCGTCACAATCAGCCTGATTTATTAGATAAATTTTCGTTATTCAGATAAGATACTTCAAAACCAGCTGAGATTGCATCCCGACCATAAACAGGATAAAGTCACTACAACATGAATATTGCTTGGGAGGTTTATCATGTCCGCACGTGTCCGGCTCTGTTTGCTGTTGTTCTCGGCACTGATCCTTATGGCTGCCTTAGCTGCCTGCGGGCCGAGCAACAATGTTCGCCTTATGTACAACCCATCTACGACATCTGTGCTGCCCCAGCCACAGTCCCCCAGGGTTACTGTGGTGATGTTTGAAGATCAACGTTCGTGCCAGATGATTGGAGGGCGGAAGGATGGCTCAGTATTCACCACCACATCTACAGTGGCTGACTGGATCAGCCGCTCGTTGGCGGATGAACTGGCCCGTCTTGGGGTACAGGTATCTTACGCTACTAATATGGCCCAAGCCCAGGCCAACAAACCGGCCTATATTGTGAGTGGTACCGTAACTGAAGTGTGGATAAATGAAAGTAGCGCCACCCACGTTACGGCTACTATGCGAGCCAAGGTCAAACTGGCCAGCAGCAAGGCAGTTGTATATTCCGAAAATATTGCTGCCAGCCAGGATAAACAGTTTATCCCCTCTTCTTCAGCGATAGAATCCCTACTGGCCGATACCTTACGGGACCTGGTTGTCCCCACAGCCAAAAAAATTCAGAATAATCTCAAGTAAACCAACGGGGATGGGGGGATATCTATCTCCCGTGGCCTGGCAACGCAGCATGCGACGAGAACCATTCAAAGCCTTTGGACACCTTGCTCCTGTCGAGATGGAAGTGCCCAGAGTGATTAATGCAGTATGCACGGGTTGGGGGATTCCTCCCTGTGCCATACTGGAACGGGATACTGTATATCTGAATGTTGAAGGGGTATTTTTCCCCCTGGATGATGTGCTTGCTTCCCTACAACCCTTTCTACAGACAGGAAGCAATGGTAAAATCGACATGGTGGATATGGATGCCTGGCTCTTGATACGCGCTGTGTTCAACGGTACGGAAATCCGCCGCAGTTCCGCCAGTCTCAACGATATTTTGGCCTGGGCTACGCCGTAACCGACCACAACTAATGAGGATTGGATGAAAGTATACCTTATCGGGGCTGGCCCGGGGGACCCGGGGCTGCTGACCATTAAAGGTAAAGACGCCATCGCTGCCGCTGATGTGATTGTCTATGATTATCTGGCCAATGATAGCCTGCTTTCCTATGCCCGATCAGATGCTGAGCTGATATACGTGGGAAAACAGGCGGGAGCGCATACTATGCCGCAGGCTGAAATCAACAAATTGCTTGTGGCAAAAGCCAAAGGTGGCAAAACAGTAGCCCGTCTGAAAGGAGGAGATCCGTATATTTTTGGTCGGGGTGGTGAAGAAGCAGAAGAGCTTATTGCAGCGGGTATCCCTTTTGAAGAAATCCCTGGAATTTCCAGCACGATAGCCGGGCCGGCCTATGCTGGCATCCCTTTGACACACCGCAGCTTTGCCTCTTCAGTCACCTTTATTACCGGACATGAGTATCCGGGCAAGCCAGGATCGGCACACAACTGGCAGGCACTAGCGGGCAGCGGCTCGACACTGGTGTTTGTTATGGGGATGAAAAATTTGCCTCATATTACGGCCAGCCTTATTACTGCCGGCCTGGCCAAAGACACCCCAGCAGCCCTGATTCTCTGGGGGACCACTGCCCAGCAGCGCAGCCTAGTGTCTACGCTGGAAGAGTTACCGGCAGCTGCCGTGGCCAATGGTTTTATTAACCCTTCTGTTATTGTGGTAGGTAAGGTGGTTACTCTCCACGATCGCCTGAACTGGTTTGAACAGCGACCTCTGTTCGGTCGCAGTGTTCTGGTTACCCGTTCCCGGCATCAGGCCAGCAACCTGGTACAACAGCTGAGTGATCTGGGCGCGGATGTCCTGCAATTCCCCACCATTGCCATACGTCCCCTGCTTGACCATACACCCATTACAGCGGCACTGGCTGATCTGCCTGCATTTACCTGGGTACTGTTCACCTCAGCTAATGGTGTGGCTATTTTCTGGCAGCATCTGACCGCAGCAGGGAAAGACAGCCGCGCTTTTGCAGCAGTCAAAGTGGCTGCCATTGGCCCGGGTACAGCAGCCGCATTACGGCAACGGGGCATCGAGCCGGACTTCATCCCTCAAAATTATATTGCGGAAAATATGGCCCAGGGGCTTGTAGCCCGGGGCATGGCCAGGCATAAAATTCTCTTGGCCCGTGCCGCCAAGGCCAGGGATGTACTGCCCGATGCCCTACGCCAAGCAGGGGCTGACTTGACCATTCTGCCCCTGTATGAAACTGTTCCAGCCATGATCGGCCGAGATGCCGTTGTGTACCGCTTGACACACAACTCTCTGGATTATATCACTTTTGCTTCATCATCCACAGTAGATAATTTTTTTTCAGCCATCCCAGCTGATCTGGTGCGCCAATCTGATGTGCGTCTGGCCTGTATTGGCCCCATCACGGCCAAAACCCTGCACAACTATGGCTTAGAGGCTCATCTTGTACCCGAAACCTTTACCCTCTCTGCTTTGGTAAACGCACTGGCCAGAGATGCAGGAGAATAGGCATGACTTTGCGCCTTGCCATTATGGCTTCAGGTAACGGCAGTAATTTTCAGTCCATTGTTGATTATATGACCAAAGGGCTACTGGATGTGGACATCCGCCTGCTGGTATGCAACCTGCCCGGAGCAGGAGTGATTGCCAGGGCAAAGCGGGCTGGCATTCCCGTCACTGTGCTGGACCATACCCAATGGACCAGAAGGGAAGATTTTGATGCCGCTGTGGTGGCAGCTATCCAGGCTGCAGGCGCGGATACCGTGGCCCTGGCAGGGTACATGCGGCTGCTCACGCCTGTATTTCTCAACACATTTCCCATGCGGGTGATCAATATTCACCCTGCCCTGCTGCCGTCCTTCCCCGGCACACATGGTGCTGCGGATGCGCAAAAATGGGGGGTAAAAATTACGGGATGTACAGTCCATTTTGTGGACGAAATCATGGATCACGGCGCAGTGATCATCCAGGCTGCTGTGCCTGTACTGGCTGGGGAACCGCTGGAAAAGCTGCAAAACCGTATCCACAGGCAGGAACACCGCATCTATCCCCAGGCACTGCAATGGCTGGCCGAAGACCGCCTTCAGCTGGATGAAAACCGGCGTACCCTGCATCTGCTACCTACAAAACGAACTCTAGCAGATCCTGTGCCAGGGGTATTGATCCATCCGCCCATTGAAGCAGGATTTTAAACTGCTATTACGCTAAAAATAAGGAGAATTCTCTATGCAATACCTTATCCGTTCTCTGTTCTTTGTAGCAGGGTTACTGCTGGCTGCCCCGGCCATAGCCGCCGATACCCCCAAAGCGGCTATTCCAGATAAACCGGCCCCCATTGTTGAGCGAAATACATCCGTAGCTGTAGAATTTGAAGGCAATGATAATCTTGGATCCCGTTTGGCCACACGGATTAAAGAAGCACTGAATTCCAGTAATTTATTTGTTCTGACAGAAAAAGATACACCCAAAATACGCGTTCTTATCGCCACCGTACCCGAGTTTAGGGACAGACCTAATGTGGGGTCGGCTTATTCGGTGATCTGGCTCTTCAGCCAGTCCGAATCCACCTTACGGCACTTCCTCAGCCGAGAAGTGGGCGTGCTTACTCCAGGTGAAGTAGATGGCCTGGTTGCCAGAATTGTGGAGCGTACTGATGGCATTGCCGTGCGCTACGGTTACCTGTTTCAATAAATACTGCCATACAATTTGATTTGGGATAACCTCATATAAAGTATAT
>CAYRKU010000002.1:0-17243 GCA_964425055.1 uncultured Lawsonia sp.
TTCCGGATACAAACACGCCGCTGCGAATCAAACACAGCTACCCCGGCAACCCGGTACATCAGCCCCGGGCTATGTGTCCCCCAGGGTGCAACCATAAGCGGACGATCGGCAGCATCGGTATATTCAATCATTTCACTCTGCCAGTGAGTAACAGCAGTACAGGGACGTACCATGAGCAGACCTCCTTCCACCCAGCGCATTGCCGCGGTAGTACCCGTGGGGCCAGAACATGCAGCTGCACTGGCCGAAATTGAAGCCCAATGCCTATACCCGCCATGGACGGCTCAAAACTTTACCATTGCCTTTGAAAATACCAGATTTGCAGCCTTTGGCGTGTGGGAAACATCTGCTGATTCCACTTCTGAGCTGGTGGGATATATTACCATCTATCATGTTGTTGATGAACTGCAAATACTGAATTTGGGCGTGAGGGCAGATAAACGCCACCAGGGTATTGGGCGACAACTTCTCCAAAACGTCTTGCAGGAAGGCAAAAAATTGGGCATGCTAAAAGCTGTGCTTGACGTACGTGTCAGCAACATGCCTGCCATCCAGCTGTATAAATCATTGGGTTTTACCCCGCTGGGCGTGCGCATGGCCTATTATCAAGATAATGGAGAAAACGCACTGCTCCTTGTCCTGGATCTTTAACCATATGGAGGCAGCACATGCGCAGCCTTATTGCCGCCAACTGGAAAATGTACAAAACCCGTGCCCAAGCCGGAAACATGGCCCAGAATCTTGCGCACTACTTTCCAAACGGGGTGGCAGAGCGGGAAATTATCATCTTTGCACCTTTTACTGCACTGGATGTTGTGCATACTGCGTTGAGCGGTGTACCCGGATTTTTTTCCGGTGGGCAGGATCTTTTCCCGGCTGTTGAAGGTGCCTTTACCGGGGAAATTTCTCCGGCTATGTTGCTGGACTGCGGCTGTACATGGGTTCTCACCGGACATTCCGAACGGCGGCATATTTTAGGCGAAACGCCAGAATTTGTGGGCCGAAAGACGGTATTTGCCCTTAAAGCAGGTTTATCGGCAATGCTATGCGTTGGAGAGACGCTTGAAGAGCGGGAAACCGGTAAGCTTGAATCCGTGCTGCAGATGCAACTGGCTGCAGGCCTTGCGGATATTCCCCCCACAGCCTGTCACCGTATTGCTATTGCCTACGAGCCTGTTTGGGCCATTGGTACAGGAAAAGTTGCCTCCACTGAAGATATTCTCTCAGCCCACGCCCAGGTACGCAGTCTGCTTGACCTGCAGCTTGGGGCTGCTGCCAATACCATCCCAATCCTGTATGGTGGGAGCGTAAAATCCGATAATGCTCCATTGATTCTGGGGCTTGACAATGTTAACGGTCTTTTGGTAGGAGGCGCTTCTTTACAAGCGGAAAGTTTCTCCGCCATTATCCGGGCAAATCAATAGATAGAAAAGGCCTCCGCGTAGTTTCGGACAGAGATTATAGTATATCGACTCAGCCGATTCAGGGCAGGCGCATGGCGCCTGCCGAGGAGTTTTTACCATGCAGACATTGATTCTTTCCCTGCATATTATTGTATGTGTTGCCTTGGTTGTGCTTGTTTTGCTACAGGCAGGCAAAGAAGGCATGGGCGTTATTTTCGGTGGCGGAAACGCGTCTGTTTTCGGCAGCTCTGGCGCGGGCGGTCTGCTGGCCAAGCTGACAGCCTTTATGGCGGTCCTTTTTATTGTCACCTGTCTTGGCTTTAACTTGCTTTCCAGTACAGCCACAAAACAGGAATCAACTATTCTGGACATTCGCCTTGAAGACACACCAAAGCCTGTAAACGACACGCAGAAGCAGGCACCAGCTGCTTCAACACCAGCACCTGAAACAAGCTCAACGGAGCAGGCACCAACGACCAGCAAATAATCGATCTACGCGCATTGCAGCAAACAGGCCGGAGATCAACATTTCCGGCCTGTTTTTTGCCTGCTACTGACAAAATACGTATATTCAAAGGTAGCCCTCTCAGGTCAGCCTATGTGCATCTTGCCCTGCACGGTGAATGTTGGCCAATATTCATCACCGAACAAGGCAAATTCCATTCAATACAATGTACGGAAGGATAACCAAACTGGTGGTAAGCAACACAGATACTACACAGTAGGCACCCGGTAATGATTCATATATACTGTTATAACAGAAAATGGCAGCAATCCGCAGCTAACTTTACAAAAATGTAAATAAAAAATGCGCTTCAAGTAGTTGCAGGTAAGAATAGATGTGATAAAAAAGATTTCCCTTTAAGTTGAATTGTATAGGACAATAAAAAAATTACAAAATTGTAATAGCGGTGCCAATACGTTGAATCCGTTTCCACGTTTCAGAGTGTATGGGATGCCCGTTCCGGGAATCCAGTATTCCATCCACGATAACAGGTATGGAAATCGTTCTGTTGGTATCGTGAGGTATAAGGAGCGGTCATGTGTAGAATAGGATCCATCAAAAGCAGGCGCCCTGTCCAGCCTTCCAGGGCGTTACGCCTGATGCTCCCCCAGCAGGAAGGGCACGACAATTCGGGGTACGCTATGGTCATGCAGGATCTGTATGGTATTTTTGAAGAGTATAAAGATAAACCGCTTCTATCTGTAGCCTGTACCCAACGGGGGGCGCAGATGGTCAAAGAATTTATGCATGATCGCAATTTCATACAGGTTTTTGACTGGGATCCACAGGTGGATCGCCGCCCCGGCCTGGCCATTGAAGCCATGCCCTGTTACCTGTTCCGCAATTACGATTATCCGCCAGAATACAAGCACAAAACCAAGGCTGAACGGGAAGACCTTTTGCTGGACACACGCCTGAGCTTACGCACACTGCTTGAAGAAAGCGGACAGGGCTTTGTCTATTCCTTCTGGCCTGATGTCCTGACACTGAAAGAAATCGGAGATCCTCGCGATATTGCTGTGTATTTCCGCCTGTGGGATGAAGACTGCCCTCTGCGGGCAAAAAGTATTGTGACTCAGTGTCGGCAAAATACCAATTATGATATTGTCCGTTATGCCGCGCATCCGTTTTTTCTGCAGGGGTACACACTGTGCGCTAATGGGGAAAACACCTTCTACACAAAGAATAAAGAATACCAGAAGTCACTTCACCGCGGTTATATTGGTTTTGAATCAGACACACAGAATTTCCTATATACCCTGCATTATGTGCTTCATGAACTGAAATGGCCCATCAAATATTATAAACATGTGATCACGCCGCTTCCTTTTGCCGAAGCAGCCAGCCGGGAAGACAGGGACGTATTGGCCCTGATCCGCCAGTCTCTGGGACACCTAGAGATCAATGGCCCTAATTCCATCATTGCTGTTCTTCCCGATGGTGAAATGCTAACCTGCTGTGATTCCAAAAAACTGCGACCAGTAGTCGTGGGCAGTGATGAAACAACTGTGGCCATCACGTCGGAAGTATGTGGTTTGAATGAAATTCTTCCAGACCGTGACGCATCGCGGGATATTTATCCCAACGAACGTGAACTTGTCGTTATCAATAACGATTTGGTGGTACAGAGATGGAAACAGTGAGAACACAGGACCTGAGCATCAACGATTTTCGCTGGAAGATCGAATATCAGCAGGAGCGCTGCACGCTGTGTGGAAGTTGCGTGGCTGCCTGTACATTTGGTGCCATTGAAGTTGGCATGCGTCGGCATAGTGTGACTGTTTCCCATTCTATCCAGCCGAGGCCGGTACACGAACATGCGTCTACCCCGGTTATCCGGCAGTCAAAAAATGATGCCAACCTCTGCGTTGGATGCGGTATGTGCGAAAAGGTGTGCCCTAATCAGGCCATCCGCCCTGTACGCAATATGGACGAACGCATCAATGTGCTGGCACATAGGCCGATCAAACGTGGCGGCCGTACAAATTTAAATACACAGAGAACTCTAGATAGTATAATTGTGGGCAGGATCAGCCAAATGACCGACCCTGCCCTTGATTCTGAACGGCATACCTTTGATATTCGCGCGCCATTTGGGCGGGTTTTGCTCCCACAGGAACTACCCCTTGTGCAGGAAAACGGAACGTTACGTCTTACTGCCAAAACACCGCCCGTAAACTGGATATACCCGCTCATTTTCAGCGATATGTCCATTGGGGCGCTGTCCACCCGTGCGTGGGAAGCTATTGCCCTGGCCTGTGCCTATTTGAACGAAGTCTGCGGATTGCCGGTGCGCATGTCCTCTGGTGAGGGTGGTACTCCTGTTAAGCTGCTGGAATCGGATCAGTTAAAGTATATGATTCTACAGATCGCTTCCGGGCATTTTGGCTGGAACCGTATCATCAAGGCCATGCCACATATGAAAACTGATCCAGCTGGGGTACTGATCAAGATCGGCCAGGGGGCAAAACCCGGAGATGGCGGCCTGCTGCCAGCCGAGAAGGTAGCCCCTCATATTCAGGCCATTCGTGGCGTGCCTAGGTTTACCCTGCATTCACCGCCAAACCATCAGGGATTATATTCCATTGAAGAATCTGTACAAAAGATGCATCTGTCCCTGAATGCGGCGTTTGGTTTCCGTGTGCCGGTAGCCATCAAATGCGCAGCTTCGGCTACATCTGTTTCAGTTTACAATAATCTTCTGCGCGATCCGTATAAAATTTGTGGCGGCTATTTCATTGATGGCATTCAAGGTGGTACCGGAGCTGCCAATGAAATTTCCCTGGATCATACTGGGCATCCTGTGGTCTCCAAATTGAGAGATTGCTACCTTGCAGCAGTGAAACAGGGACTGCAAGGACAGATTCCACTTTGGGCCGGCGGCGGTGTAGGCATGACTGGTAACGCTGCAGCCGATGCCTTTAAAATGATCTGCCTTGGTGCCAACGGCGTGTTTGTGGGGAAAATTTTGATTCAACTGCTTGGCTGTGTTGGCAATGAACACGGCAGGTGTAATGCATGCTCCACAGGGAATTGCCCCACGGGCATATGTACACAGAATCCGCGGCTGGTAAAACGCCTGGATATCGACCGCGGTGCACAGAATATTGTGGATTATGTACTGGCCTTCGACAGTGAATTGCGTAAACTTATGGCCCCTATCGGCAACAGTTCCCTGCCTGTTGGACGCTCCGATGCGCTGGTGACGACTGATAAGGCCGTTGCTGACAAGCTGGAGATTCAATACGTCTGCTAGGCTGTATTGGAGGAAAATATGTTTAAAATCAATACAGTAAACGGCCATGAGCGCATGTCTACGCAGGACCTGCTCCTTGCTATCGGGGCTGCTGTTGCTGCAGGAGAAACTGAATTTGATATTGCTGCTTCCGGGCAACATGATATCGGCGGGCCGTTATGGCATCCCGAAGGAAAGAAACTGACCTTTCATGTTACCAATGCAGGGCAACGTGTTGGATCCATGTGCCTTGATAATACGGAAATTGTTGTAGACGGATCTGTTGCTGCGGATGCGGGATGGTTAAATTCCGGCGGTCGCATTGTCATCCGCGGGGATGCCGGTGATACCGCCGGCCATTGCGCTGCCGGGGGGGTTATCTATATTGGAGGTCGTGCGGGGACGCGCTCTGGATCCCTCATGAAGCATGACCCTATGTATCCGGAACCTGAGCTTTGGATACTTGAGAGCGTTGGCAGCTTTTCCTTTGAGTTTATGGGGGGAGGCCGGGCTGTTGTATGCGGGCATGGCTGCGCGCAAGGCCTTTCTGTGCTTGGCGACCGAGCCTGTGTGGGTATGGTTGGTGGCGTAGTCTATGTTCGCGGTGATGTGGGAGACTATGCGCAAAAAGATGTAACTCTACAGGAACTGGATGCCGAGGATATTGCCTGGCTGAATGCCAGGATGGCTGATTTTCTAAATGCCGTAGATAAACCGGAACTGGGCCAGGAACTGACCACGTGGGCAGAGTGGCACAAGCTGCTCCCGGCGGACAGTGAATCACGAGATCTTCCGGCCACACATGTGGCTGAGTTCAGGCAGGAGCATTGGGTCAAAGGCGGCATTTTCAGTGATGTGTTCAAAGATGATTTTGAAGTTAATCCTCTAGTAGTACACGGAATTTACCGTCAACGGGTGCCTTCCTGGGACAATGCCACATGCGCTGCCCCCTGTGAATTCAACTGTCCAGCATCCATTCCAACGCAACGCCGGTATAATTTGCTGCGGCAAGGCCGTGTAGATGAAGCCTACAGGCTGATACTGCAATTTACCCCCTTCCCCGGATCTGTTTGCGGCAATGTGTGCCCCAATCCCTGTATGGACGCATGCAGCCGAGGCAGGATCGATTTTCCGGTACAAATAGGCCCTTTGGGTCGCTGTTCCATTGATGTACAGGTAGAACGTCCCCAAAACAGAACCGGGAAAAAGGTTGCAGTGATCGGCGGTGGCGTTGGTGGCTTAAGCGCGGCATGGCAGTTGGCCCGTAAAGGGCATGATGTTGTGGTGTATGAAGCCGATGACAAAATGGGCGGTAAAATGGAGCAGGTTATCCCACGGGCACGTCTGCCCCATGAAATTCTTGAAAAAGAATTGAAACGTATTGAGGATATTGGGGTGCGTTTTATTACGGGATATCGGGTTGATACGGCACGCTTTACTTCCCTGCAGGCAGAAAATGATGCAGTTATCGTTGCCTCTGGTGGGCACAAACCACGGATATTCCCCTGGCCTGGTAACGAAAAAATCGTCAAGGGGCTTGATTTTCTCAAAGAAGTAAACAAAGGCCTGCACCCACGGGTTGGGAGACACGTAATAGTCATTGGCTGCGGTAATGCGGGGATGGACGCTGCTGCCGGGGCCTATGCCATGGGTGCGGAAAAGGTAACCTGCATTGATGTACAAAAACCAGCTGCATTTGCACACGAAATTGCCAATATTGAAGCCATGGGTGGGGAATTGATCTGGCCTGTAATAACCAGAGAAATCACGGACGCGGGTATCATTGCTACAGACGGGCGGTTGATCCCCGGGGATATGGTCATCATTACTATTGGTGAAGCTCCCGAACTTGAATATCTGCCGGAAGGCGTCAAAAAATTTCGTGACTGGATTGTGCCGGAAAACGATATGAGCATCCTGCCCGGTGTATTTGCTGCAGGCGATGTGATCAGGCCAGGTCGATTAGTAGACGCTATCGGCTCTGGCGCAAAAGCAGCCGAAGCAGTAGATGCGTTCCTACGGGGGGTTACCTTTAAGTCTAAACCCAAACGGCTGGAAATACCTGCTGCCCAGTTGAGTACGGAATATTTTGACAGATTCCAGCGTTCCGATCTGCCATTACCAAAGGATGACCACAACCGTTGCATCAGTTGCGGTACCTGCCGAGATTGCCAGATGTGCTACATGTCCTGTCCGGGAAAAGCCATCTCCCGGATCGAACAATCCAATGGGACAGTCCGTTACGTATCCGATCCGGAACGGTGCATTGGCTGCGGCGTATGTGCGGGGGTATGCCCATGTGGCATATGGACCATGAGCCCCAACCCGGAAGAGCTTCCTGTTTTCTAATTCTGCATCCGCTTATCTTCAATCCGGCCTGCTGCCCTGCGCTGCGACAGGCCGGACTGGTGTGTCTGAAGGCTGAGTACGCAAACCTCATGCGCAGAATATAACTGCTGTGGAAAGTTGACAGACAGGCTGCCCCAGACACTAGGCCAGACAGGCGGAACAAGGAGCACGCCGTTGCCCTGTATTAACTCAACGCCTCCCGTTGGATGAGCGATCTTCAAAATATACCCAAAATTCAGCCCGGCACAGCTGTTGCCTGACATTACCGCTCGGATCCTTAAGAGGATCGCTTTCAATATCAGTGGCAAATCCCCACCAGCCAGACAAGGGGCAGGTAAAGGTGAATATACCCTGCTGGTCCGCCTTCACTTCCTGCACAGCATAAAAAGGCGCTAAAGTATTGGGGGTATTTTTCCCCTTAGGCCTGTTACTGACTGGGGGGTGGGCATTGATTTTTGCAGCAGGATCAAGTCTGGCTGCCGCAACCAGAGCACCACTTACCGGTTTACCGTCATGCAAAATTTGCCCTGTAAAACTCATACCAGTGTACATACCAAAAGGTCGGCTCAACGGAAGTATCTCAAACCCTGTATTCAGAGGCATATCCCACCCTTCTGATGATCCGTGTACGGGTACCTGTACCTTAACAGAATATTGTGTAAAACGGTTCTCTTCCGGTTGCCAAATGGCCTTGCTCTGCATAATAAAATGATACACTCCCGGCATTGGCAGATTTATCCTGGTTGACCATGCTTTTGCACCGTAGGCTGTTATTTCTTCCAGCACTGAAAGATGTTCGCTGCGGTCAATTACGTCACCCTGCCGACGCAAAACAGAAAAAGCCTGCGGCCTCTCAATGGGAATTCCCCGCCCCCAAAATGGATCCACCGCGCCCAAAGTCAACTTAAGCGTGTTTTGCCTGGGATTGTCCACAATACTTCGTTCCGGGAGCAACAGGCCAAAATCAGCTGCCTGAACCGGTGTTGCTAATGCAACCAGCAGTGCTATTACGCAGGGGAAACGCATTATATCCTCCGTAAAGCTGGGCTGTTACGTCAATAATCCAATATGTGCAAAGGAGTGCGCGCCACCACAGCCACATCCACGGCCAGCGCCCCTCCCTGTTTGCCCAACAGGGCCAAAGTTGCCTGGCGCAGCGTTGTGCCTGTGGTATAAGTATCATCAACAAGTAGAATACGCATGCCTCGTACCGCTGGAGAAGGCATGAAGGCTTTCTTTAAATTGTCCAACCGCTGCTCCCGGCTAAGACCCACCTGATGCGGCGTGGGAAGGCAACGCAAAAGCAGGTCAGGCCGCAGTGGAACCTGCAGTACAGCTGCCAGAGGCCGTGCCAGCTCCTGGCATTGATTAAAACCACGTTCGCGCAGACGGGAGGGATGTAAAGGCATAGGGACAATGGCATCGGGACGTGGCATATCGCGACATACCTGGCTCAACAAAACACCTAAAAGGTGGAGCGCGGCAGGATCTGCCTCAAATTTCCCGTGTAGCAACAATGTCCGTAATGCATTGGCGTATACACCGTAGAAGCGAAATTGATCCCATGGAGGAGGCGTAGCCAGGCATTCTCCGCACAGACTCAATGGCGCATCCTGTATTGCATGGGGGGAACCGCACCTGGGGCAATAGCCAGCATTACGGGGCATCAACAGCTCCCGGCATTTAGGGCAAAGAGGTATATTGGATACAGATCTGACTGGAGAAAAGGGAACATGGCACAGGGCGCACCGCTGCTCGTCCAATGAGGCTGCGTGCAGAACTGTACCCAGCATATGAAACAGACGAAGATCAGGCATAAAGTCCCCTTTTGGCCAATAATGCTGCTGTATATCCCATCCTGCGTAAGCTGGAAAGCGCTTTGGCATTGCCAAGAATACTGGCAGGGTTCTCAATACCGCGCAGTAGCAGAGGCCTATACAGGCATAATCCAAGTACGTTAAGGAAACAACGTAAAATAAGCAGATTGGCTTCAAAAAGGCGCTCGCCACGTGTACGGGCAGCACACAAAATGGCCATAGCCTGACGTGGAGTGCCGTCAATTTGGTGCTGAGCCTGAATCCAATAGCGTTGGGCCCGATCTATAAAACCTTTAAACAAAGCAGGAGGTCCATAAAAATAAACGGGTATAACCAAAAGGGTGAGGTCACTTTCCCTGATGGAACAGAGAAGATGTTGGGCAGTATCTCCGTTGCCATCAAGGATGCAGCTCCCCGCATGTTCCGTGCAGAAACCGCATCCCGTACACGGGCGGATGATGTGATCGCGAAGGGGAACAATGCCGGGGATAACACCCCGTGCAGCCACGCTTTCAGCAACAATGGCGGCAATAGTATCCGTACTACCACCTGCATGGGGGCTACAGGTCAAAATCTGCACCAGTTTTCCTCCATGAAGATATTTGCCAATTCTGGCTGGAATTTTGATATTCTCCCCACCTAACACAGGGAATTAGCAACGGATGTTAAAATTGTATCCGCTTCCTACTGCAACAAGACTGCCCGGAGGAGCAAAGCCTGATTCCGCCACAATCATTCCCATGTGGGGATTTTATGGGTACGAGCCAAGCTGTTCCCCAAAATTTCAGTTTCTTTCAGCTGACACGTACTACCCCGCCGCCACTTCACCTGTTGGCAAACAAAAGGCAGAAAGGCAAAAATCCAGTTAAGGTACGTTATCCTCCCCCTGAAGGGAGAACTTTTACGGCACGTCTGATAAAACAAAGCAAAACCGTCAGGCGTTCTGACTGTCCGCAAAAACCCATTCCAGAATGGCTTTTTGGGCATGGAGCCGGTTTTCAGCTTCATCCCACACAATGGAGGCGCTGCTTTCCATAACTTCTTCAGTTACTTCTTCACCACGGTGCGCGGGCAGGCAGTGCATGAATTTAACGTCAGGGGCAGCATTGGCCAGCAGTTCTTTGCTCACACAGAAATTTTTGAAAGCTTCAACACGTTTGGCCTGCTCTTCTTCCTGGCCCATGGATGCCCATACATCGGCATACACATAATTGGCGCCATCCACGGCAAGGCGAGGCTCATCAGTAAGGAAAATTTTTGCCCCACTTTGAAGAGCAAGAGCCAAAAGTTGCTGATCTGGCTCATAGCCAGGGGCAATGGCCATGAACAGCTCAAAAGGAAAGTACATGGCTGCTTCGATCCAGGAATTGGCCATGTTGTTGCCATCACCTATCCAGGCGACACGTATTTTTGAGAAATCTGGCGTAAGCTCGTAAATGGTCAGCAAATCAGCCATAAGCTGGCAGGGATGCCCCTGGTCGGTAAGCGCGTTTATAATCGGGATAGACGCATATTCAGCAAGCTCGTTAAGCTTTTCCTGCCCAAAAGTACGTACAATAAGACAATCCACATATCGGGAGAGCACACGGCTCATATCGCGCAGGGGTTCAGAGCGACCAAGCTGACTTTCATTAGGAGTCATGAATATGGTACTGCCGCCAAGCTGGTGCACAGCCACATCAAAGGACACTCTCGTCCGTGTGGATGCTTTTTCAAATATCAACGCTGCAACCTTGCCATTCATGCATTGACCGCGAAAGCGGGTGTCTTTCATTTCCTTGGCCCGCTGGATAAGCCTCCACGCTCCACTATAGCCAAGATCGCGTATTTTCATAAAATGTCTGGGCACGTTAGTCTCCTGAAAAATATTACAGGCACTCTTGACAGGCAAAAATGCACTGTTGTGTTGCAGAAAAATTTTTCTAAAGCCGATCGCAATAAATGTAAAGATACGCATCTTGATGAAAGTAGCTCTGGTGGAATGATTGACCCAAACCCTTTTAGAACGTAGTCTGTTTGCCGATTTGATCGCTATTGTACCATCAATAGTGCGGCCAGGCCGCAGGGAGTTTTAATGACGCAAAAAATTCTTCTTGATTGTGGCAGTGGAGGCCGCGCTTCTCAGCGACTGATCAATGATGTATTCCTCTCCTATTTTGACAACCCTGTTCTGCGAGCTCTGGACGATGCTGCCAAGCTGGATATCAATGGGCCTGTCGCCATGAGTACAGATGGGTATACAGTCACGCCGCTGTTTTTCCCCGGTGGGAATATCGGCACTCTGGCTATTCACGGTACAGTCAATGATGTGGCCATGCTTGGGGCCCGGCCCAGATACCTTACCTGCTCGTTTATCCTTGAGGAAGGCCTGGATTTAGAACTACTGGAGCGGATAACACTATCCATGGCCGAGGCTGCCCAAAATGCCGGAGTATTGATTGTATCCGGGGATACAAAAGTTGTTCCCCGGGGCGCTTGTGACAAGCTGTTCATTACCACAGCAGGTATTGGAGAAATTCTCGCAGATCCAGCGCCGTCCGGAAGCAGGGCCCGCCCTGGGGACGCTATCCTGATCAGCGGTGCTGTAGGTGACCATGGGCTTGCCGTACTTGGGCAACGGGACAATCTTTCATTTTTGCAAGGTATTGAAAGCGACACTGCAGCCCTGAACCGAATTGTAGAACGCCTGATACTTGAAGTAGGCGATATTCACGTTCTGCGCGATCCTACCCGTGGCGGCCTAGCCACAACACTCAACGAAATTGCCGGACAGTCCGGTGTGGTATGCTCTCTGGAGGAAGAGGCCATCCCCGTACACGAGACAGTCAGCTCCGGTTGCAGTGTTCTGGGGCTGGATCCACTGTACCTTGCCAATGAGGGGAAAATGGTCTGCATTCTGCCCGAGGGGAAAACCGAGGCTGCCCTTGCCGTATTGCGCTCAGAAGCACATGGACGTGAAGCTGCCCGTATCGGCACAGTACTTGCCCCGAAAGCACATTTTCATCCTGGACAGGTTGTTCTAAAAACAGGCATCGGAGGGCAGAGGCTACTGTCAATGCTGGAAGGGGATCAGTTGCCGCGCATCTGCTGATGCCTGTCGTACTTAAATCGCAACAATCTCCCGTTGCTGTTACCAGTTCAGGGTGACTTTAAAGGCCCTGGCCAACTCCTCCACGGCTATGGGTGCTATAACTGGCTGCCCTGCACAGGTTACCGTCAGGGCGCCGCTGTCATTTACTTCCCCCAGAAGGGCAGCGTCCGAGCCAAAAATATCTTCCACAAGTGCCGCTCTGCCTGGATCTACTGTCAACAGTAGACGGCTGGCTGATTCACTGTACAACAATTCAGTAAGAGACATACCCTCAGCAGCAGGAAGGCGCCTCATATCAACAGTAGCACCCAGACGTCCGCCAATACACATTTCGGCGAGGGCTACGGCCAATCCCCCATCCGATAAATCGTGGCAGGCGGAAATCAGGTGGGCGTTGATCAGCTGGTGCAGTCTGCGATAGCGGCGAATGGCCGCTGCCGCATCCACTTTTGGTACGGTATTGCACATGATCCCCAGTTCAGCTGCCAGTTCACTTCCCCCAAGTTCACGAGCGGTAAAGCCAAGGATATAGATACGATCGCCAGTTTTTTTGAAATCAGACGTAACGGCCCGCTTTACATCATCCATAACGCCAAGCACTGAAAAGAGAACCGTTGGTGGAATAGAAATTTTTATGCCTCCGCCCGTGTAATCGTTTTTCATGGAATCCTTACCAGAAATACAAGGAACACCGTACTCTGCACAGAATGTCGACAGGGCTTTGCAGGCACGTACCAACTGGGCCATCTTATATTCCCCATCGGGCGTCTTTTCCGACTGAACCGGATCACACCAGCAGAAATTGTCCACACCGGCCATCCTATCCGGATCTCCCCCCACGGCCACAGCGTTGCGGATGCCTTCATCCACAGCGTTTGCCATCATCCAATACGTATCCAGGTCACTGTATTTAGGGCAGATACCATGGCTGATCACAAGGCCTGCTTCAGATTCCAGAACAGGCCGAAGCACGCCGGCATCGGCAGGACCATCGCGTTTTATCCCGGTTAGGGGTTTCACCACACTGCCGCCGCGCACTTCATGATCATACTGGCGGATCAGGTATTCTTTACTGCAAATATTCAATCGGCCAAGCATGCGTTGCAACAGGGCATTCTGGTCACGATTATCATCGATCCGGGTATCGGGAAACTCCGGTTGTTTCCATAAAGCCTTAAGTTCTAACTGCGGCACACCGTCATGCATGAAGGTCATGTCCAGGCAACAGACGGGTTTATTGCCATAAGTAGCCAGGAAAAAGCCAGTGTCGGTAAATTCACCCAAAGGCGTTGCCTCCACATCCATATGCTCGGCCAAGGCAAGAAATTCAGCAAGGCAATTGGGGGGTACGGCAAGGGTCATACGTTCCTGCGCTTCGGAGAGAAGAATTTCCCACGGGTGCAAGCCATCATATTTCAGGGGTGCTCTGGCCAGATCAATGTTGCAACCATTGGTATCTTCCGCCATTTCTCCAATGGAAGAAGAAAGGCCACCGGCACCGTTATCAGTGATGGCATTATACAACCCCAGATCGCGGGCGCGCATGATACAGTCGTATAATTTTCGTTGTGTTATGGGGTCACCAATCTGCACGGCCGTGGCTGGGGAGCCTTCATGCAGCTCTTCAGAAGAAAATGTTGCGCCGTGGATACCGTCCTTACCAATACGGCCTCCCACCATCACCACAATATCACCGGGCAGAGCCTTTTTTTCATATCCTTTGCGCGGAGTCTGGTCACATGCATGTCTGGACGCGGGGACTTCCCGCGGCATGATGCCCACCGTACCGCAGTACACAAGCGGTTTGCCGAGATAGCGTTCATCAAAAACAACAGATCCATTAACCGTGGGTATGCCCGATTTATTCCCCCCATCCTCCACACCTGAACGGACACCTTCAAACACCCTGCGCGGATGGAGTAAACGAGGTGGCATAGCTTCTGTATGGAACGGGGAAGCAAAACAAAAAACGTCTGTATTACAAACCAGTTCTGCACCAAGACCTGTCCCCATAGGATCACGGTTTACACCCACAATACCGGTTAATGCCCCACCGTAGGGGTCAAGTGCAGAAGGGCTGTTGTGCGTTTCCACCTTGATGCAGGCATCGTAATCATCGGTGAAGGCAATCACGCCCGCATTGTCACTAAATACTGAACGGCAGAAATCTTTTTCCCCCAGGGAGGCTCGAATCTGTCTGGTTGTATCTTGAATGAAGGTTTTATACAGGCTGTTGATGGTTTCCCGGATACCTGTCGTTGTATCCTCATAATCCACTTTAGCGGCAAAAATTTTATGTTTACAATGCTCGGACCATGTTTGAGCAAGTACCTCCAGCTCAGCATCGGTAGGATCAGCCGGAAGGCCATGCTTTTTACGCTCTGCAGCAACATCGGAGCGCTGAAACCAGTCGCGAATACGGGTCATTTCTGCCAGGCTCAACGCGAGCGTATGGCTGTGGCTAATCTCCATCAGCTCGGCATCGTTCATGGTTGACAGGGGAATAATGGTTACCTGATCACTGGCTACCCCCGTTACTTTGGCTGCTCTGGCCGAGAAACCGGGCACCTCTGCCCACTCGGCACGGCTTTTTATTTCAAAACGCTGAATCAACTCATTGGCCAAAAGATCCCGGGCAATGCTGTCAACTTCGCCCCGATTCAAACTACCCGTAAGACGGTATTGCACGGAAGTATAGATGGCCAGGCTGTTTTTGTTTTTGATGCCAAGCACCAGGGCCGCTGTATCCCGGGCAGTACGGCCTTCATTATCAGTAACGCCAGGCCTATACCCGACTTCAATAATCCAATCCGCATTACAGGGCAGAGGCGACAGGGAAATAGTTTGTAACACCGGATCATGCAGAGCGCTTTTGCGCATAAGCTCAGTTATCTGCTCAACAGTAAAGCCTTCCAATGTGAATACTTTAACTGTACGGACCATATTCACGTGAATGCCGAGAGCTTCGCCAATGGACAGTGCGGTTTTGCGGCCTACAGTGTCATCAATATGGGGGAAAAGGGCTGTTTCAAGGCGGTAGAGCATGAATGTCTCCTGCAAAAAGATTCTGTATGGCTCAGTACCCTGTCGCGAAAGGCGCGATCAGATGTTCCGGTTTCTGACATGATCAATGATCATGGCAAGAACAGTACGATAGGGGGAGTCATCCCTTCCGCTGGTCATTCTATCCAGGGTTTCCCGGGTTTTTTTCAGATATGTATCGACAAGATCCCATGTTTTGGGGCATCCGTATTGGCGGACAGCAGCAACCAGCCGGTTTAGTTCATCCGCAGCAAAAGACTGCGTGGAAAATCTGGAAAGGAAGTACTCACGCTCACTGGCCGATAATGTATTGACATAAAAAAAGATGGGCGGGGTCAGCTTCCCTTCTCGAATATCGCCACCCTCGGGTTTCCCGGTCTGGCTGTCCGGGGCAAAGTCCAGAATATCGTCCACTATTTGAAAGGCCATGCCAAGGTTGTAGCCATAGTCAGCGGCCAGGCTCACAAGTTGGCTGGAAACACCGGCCCTAAGCGCGCTGATTTTGCAGGAAGTCCGGATCATCCAGGCTGTTTTACCGGTAATAATATCCAAATAGGTTGTCAGATCCTGGAAATAGGCCCCTTGATTGGCAAGTTCCATGATTTCGCCGGAAGCTGTCCTGGCAATAGCGTCTGAGGCAGCCTCAGTCAGCCTTGGATCACCAAAGGAGGCAACAAGTTGGTTTCCTTTGGCCAACAGGGCATCACCCGTAAGGATGGCCTCGGTAACACCATACTGTTTGTGTGCGGCCACCTGCCCCCGGCGCAAGTCAGCATTATCCATAACATCATCATGAAGGAGTGTTGCTACATGGAACAGTTCCATAGCCGCTGCCAGTGTATAAATATCGGCAGCAGTGTCCCCAAACAGCCTGGCCGTAAAAACAGTCAACAAAGGGCGCAGGCGCTTCCCCCCATGCTCCAGAACATAGCGTGCAATAGGCACCACAGCAGGCGGAAGCGCTGTAACAGCCTCCGACAAGGCTCTGTTGATATGGGGTTGTTCCCTTGCAAATGATTCAGTAAGTGAAACCATGGTGATGCAGGAGTTAAAGCTTTCTATAGTTGCCTCAATATGAAGAGCTTTTATAGCTGTTAGCTAGATATTCTGCAAGCATGTCTTTGCACCCCGGCTCTGGTTCTAGAGTACACAACAAGGAGTTTCTATGACATTCAACAGTACGCTTTTTTTCAGTGCACTTGGCCTGGCCTTTATTCTGGAGGCATTGCCCTTCATCCTGTTTCCAGAACGAATGAAGGAAACCATAAGCCTACTGCTTGAGCAGGATCCTGCCGCACTGCGTCGGATAGGATTGCTTGCACTGGGGGTAGGTCTGTGCGTGCTGTTGCTGGCGCATGCGTGATTTGTCTTGAAAAGGATACTGCCGGGCACATCACCCTTTGCTTCATGCAAAACAACCACCGGTGGATACCGGTGGTTGTTTTGCAGATTAGAATAATGAGGACAGCTTATAGGAAGAACAGATAGGTAATGAGCAGGAAGCAAGGATAAAGGATCCCCACAGACCATATCATATACCCGAAGAAACTGGGCATCTTGACACCCTGTTCTTCAGAAATAGAGCGAACCATAAAGTTGGGCGCATTACCGATATAGGTAATGGCACCCATAAACACGGCGCCAGCCGAAATAGCGGCCAGGGTATCGGCCCATTCGCCCATAAGGTGCACGGCATCGCCACCGGCTGTATTGAAAAAGACCAGATAGGTTGGGGCATTATCCAGGAAGGATGATAACAGGCCTGTCAACCAGAAGTACATGTAATTCACCGGCTGGCCTT
>CAYRKU010000002.1:17253-22154 GCA_964425055.1 uncultured Lawsonia sp.
CCTTCATGAGAAACCATATTGATAACACTGGCCAGTGCGCCATCTGTACCCGAACGCAGGATAGCGATAGCCGGGATCATGCTGATAAAGATACCGATAAAGAGCTTGGCAACTTCAAGAATGGGGCCCCAGGTGAAATCATTAAGCTTTCTGCATTCACTGGAGGTCAGCAACAGCGAAAGCCCAGCTAGGATAAGCAGGAAAATATCCCGGGCCACGTTGGGCAGCTCCAGGTGAATACCAAGCACGTTGAAATTGATATCTGATGTCCATACGCCGGATACAAGTACCGCAATAATAACGCCAAGTAGAAGGATCAGGTTGACCTTACCATCAAGGCCAAGCTTTTCAGTACTGTTTTCACTGTCCGGAGCTGCCGGAGAGCCTTCTTTTTTGTAAAGGATGGTATCAATGATAAAGTACAGAGCGAGCAGAATAACTGAGATCAGCGCAGTTTTCAGGAACAGATGAATGGTTGTCCAGAAAAAGGACACGCCCTTAAGGAAGCCCAAGAACAATGGCGGGTCACCAAGCGGAGTAAGAGAGCCACCAATATTGGCAACAAGGAAGATGAAGAAGACGACAGAGTGGACGCGGTAACGGCGGTGCGCATTGGCGCGCAGCATAGGCCGGATGAGGAGCATAGCTGCACCGGTGGTTCCCATCCAGCTTGCCAGAATCGTCCCAATAGCCAAAAGAATGGTGTTGACCCTTGGTGTGCCTACCAGCTGCCCTTTCAGCCGGACGCCACCGGCAATGGTAAACAGGGCAAACAACAAAATAATGAATGGAACATATTCAAGCAGAATGGCGTGTGCAAGCTGGTACAGGGCCATGTCAAAGCCATAGCCAATGGCAAAGGGGATAAGGAAGGCCAAACTCCAAAGAATCGCGACCTTGCCAAAATTATGTTCCCAGAAATGCGGTGCTGCCAGAGGCCCAACAGCAATGGACAGCAACATACACACAAAGGGAATAACCCAAAAAATGGAGAGCTCAGCTCCATTGAGCTCCAGATGCCCGCCCGATGCATGGGCGGTAAGCGGCACAAGCACGGGAAACGCCAATGCCGTCAGCATAGCAAGCAGTCGTTTCATGTCAGCTCCTTGAAAGAAAAAACATGGCATTGGATTTTTTTACTCCAAACCTCTGGAGAGAGCAAGATAAAACACAGTGCAGCGCTTCGTAATCCCACACCGTTTGCGCCTATTTATCGTTATGTTCTTACTGCGTCAGCAGCACCGTACCGCCGGAAACAGCCCGGATATCCTTCTGCAGATGATGAGAAACTGCTTCAAGCAGCTGTATGCTGCCCATACCGATACTTGCTGCCGGTTCTGCCTCATCATGAGTAAAGATTTCCAGCAGGTACGCTTCCCCATCCGTATTCAGGTTTAGCCTGGTAATATCCGCCAGCATTCCCCCGGCTTTGTCCGAGGCCCAGAGGCCTCCCAGAGAATCCACCAGCAAAAATCCTCCACTGCCACTCCCCCAGGTTGGGTTTATCCCCATACGCCGGGATCGCACAATGGTTTCTACATAGGGAATTGTCCGTACAACCTGACGTAATCCATAAAAAAATAAAAAAAGACAGGCAAACGGTGTCAGACCCACAGCTACCAGGCCAGCCACAGGATAGCGCATATACAGATGCCAGGCGGCTGTAGCAATGGGGAAGCACACAAGCCATTTGAAAAGTCCACCCCAGCAAGGCGCCGGCCCCAAAATTGAACGCTCGGAAAGTTTCATCCTGCCTCCTTCCGATACGGTGCCTACCTTCATGTACTATTTTGCAAAACGTGCGACAATCTGTCTGCACAATGACACGGCGGTATGAACCGGTAAAATAAGCCAGGCGTGAAGCCACGCCAATACCATATGCAATTGTGAACCCTGGTCAGCCAGAAGGCAGGGATTTACGTACACCTCGGGCTTTGATAAGTACCTAGTTGAGGCAAACCATGCGTAAACAGACAGGTGTTCCCCCCCCCTGTACGCAAAACTTGTGTACACCTTTCACTTCCGGCCAATGCAGAAATAAGTAAATCCATGTCCGGCCATCGCCTCCGGAGAATACAGGTTTCGGCCATCAAACAAAACTGGGGTGACAAGAGCAGCTTTGATGCGATCAAAATCAGGATTGCGAAACTCATTCCATTCTGTAGCAACAAGCAGTGCATCCGCCCCGTTACAAATAAAATAGGGATCGTCCTCAATGGATACCAACGAATTGCCCGCCAGCAGTCGTCGGGCATTATCCGCTGCAACAGGATCAAAGGCCCGGATTTTTATTCCACGGGAAGTGAGCTCATCAATAATCACCAATGCTGGTGATTCCCGTAAATCATCTGTATTGGCCTTGAAGGCCAGCCCCCACAGGGCGACAGTCTTCCCAGCCACGCCGCCGTGGAAGTGAAAGTAGTCCGCAACGCGCAGTGCCAAGGAGCGCTTTTGCCGTGCGTTGACCTGCTCCACTGCTTCCAGCAGTATCGGCGTCAAACCTGCTGAATGGGCCGTATCTACCAACGCTTTGACATCCTTGGGGAAACACGACCCACCGTAGCCGATACCCGGGTAGATAAAATGATAGCCTATTCGCTGATCCGCGCCGATACCTGCCCGTACATCGCGCACATCGGCCCCGACTTTTTCACACAGTGTAGCAATTTCATTGATGAAAGAAATTTTTGTAGCCAACATGCAATTTGCTGCATACTTGGTCATCTCCGCACTGCGGATACTCATAACAATAAGCTTTTCACGGCTGCGGGCAAACGGCTTGTACAGTTTACGCATGGCAGCAGCCGCCATATCAGAATCAGTACCTACAATCACGCGATCCGGCTTCATAAAGTCAGAAACAGCATCTCCTTCCTTAAGAAATTCCGGATTTGACACCACGTGGAAGTCAATATCCACACCCCTAGCAGCAAGCTCTGCTGCCACAAGGTTGCGCACACGATCGGCTGTGCCCACAGGTACGGTAGATTTATCTACAACAATCAATGACTCTTGCATGTGTTGCCCAATTCCCCGGGCGACATCTTCCACATAGGAAAGGTCGCATGATCCATCTGCCCGGGGCGGTGTGCCTACTGTAATAAACACAAACTGTGCCTTACGCAGTCCAAGGGCTATATCGGTGGTGAAGGTCAGCCGACCTGCAACATGGTTACGAGCAACAAGACTTTCCAGCCCCGGCTCAAAAATATGAATACGCCCACTTTCCAGCAAAGAAATAACTTCAGGGTTTACATCAACGCACCGGACATCATTGCCCATTTCAGCAAAGCATGCGGCGCTGACTAGGCCCACGTAACCAGTACCAACAATACAAAGACGCATGCAATTCTCCTTGAAAAAATGTATGGTATTCTTGTAAACGTACACACATGTGGCGTCAATGCCAGCTATCGGCCGGGTACATACAGCAAAATGGGAGGGCGCATGCCTATTGTCAACATTGGCATTGACCTGATTGAACTCACACGTATAGAGCATAGCCTACAGCGGTTTGGCGAGCACTTTCTGCACTGTATTCTGTCTGAAGCTGAGTATAAACACATCCCCCGGCCACTGCATACGCCCCGGTGTATCGCCCATGTTGCGGCACGGTATGCGGCCAAGGAGGCTGTAGTAAAAGCCTTGGGCATAGGCTTTTCCCAGGGGATCACCCCACGTGACATCACCGTGTGCAACAATACCCTGGGCAAACCCGAACTTATGTTGAGTGGGAAAGCTAAAAAACAGGCCGAAAGCCTAGGAGTGCAAACACTGCACCTGACATTAACCCATAGCCAGGACACTGCCGCCGCCGTAGTAATCCTGGAAAAATAACAACACAGGGGAAAACGGAAATGGATATACACGGGACAACTATCATCGCCGTTCGGCACAAAGGTACTGTTGTTCTTGCTGGAGATGGCCAGGTCACCATGGGGCAAAGTATTGTTATGAAGCATACAGCCCGCAAAGTCAGGCGCATGTACCGCAATCAGATTTTAGCCGGTTTTGCCGGGGCCACTGCAGATGCGTTTACCCTGTTTGAACGCTTTGATATCCATCTGGAACAGACCAGCGGCAACCTCATGCGGGCTGCGGTGGAGCTGGCAAAAGACTGGCGTAACGACAAATACCTGCGCAAACTTGAGGCCATGCTTCTAGTTGCGGATAAAGAGCATACCCTGATCTTAACCGGAACCGGAGATGTTGTGGAGCCTGACGATGGCATAGCTGCCATTGGCAGCGGAGGCCCGTATGCTCTGTCCGCAGCCAGGGCATTGCTGCAGCACAGTGATCTGGATGCGGAACAGATTGCCCAGGCAAGTATGAAAATTGCCAGCGAACTGTGCGTGTTTACCAATGAGCACCTAACCATCGAAACCCTGGTCTGACAGTTTATCTGCCCGATACAAGGGGCAAAACAGAAAACAGTATAGGAAGAGTAGAAATCTGCGCTCCTCCATCTATAAACCTCCACTGCTCACATCTGGCAACGCCTTTCAGCAGTATTTTTTTCTCATTATGTGCTCCTCAGTTTTCCAAGCATCCTCGATCAGTACAATTTTGTTCCGCAGCATTTACCAGGCTATGGCATCTGACCGAAAGGGGACATACTCGGCCATTCCCCATTAGATATTTTGGCCGACTGGCGGCTCCATGATTAGGCATCCGGGAAAACCCTTCTCCACCCGGCTGAAAACGCCCTGCATTGACTCCCTGGATACCTGGCATGACTTCAATACAAAAGTGTATTGCCATACAACAGCATATTTTAATATTTATAAAAAATATCAGCAAGATATATGTTGGAACGCCCTATGCATATAGACGCTCGTTCATAAAGGCGCACTGCGCCATTTCGAGGAGGGAGTTCCCAATGAATGCGGCAGATACTGGTG
>CAYRKU010000002.1:22164-30919 GCA_964425055.1 uncultured Lawsonia sp.
TCTTGTATGCGCCATGCTGGTTATGCTCATGGTGCCCGCTGTAGCCTTGTTTTACGGCGGTCTTGTGGCTTCACGTAACGTCCTTTCAACCACCATGCACAGTTATATTCTGCTGGGTGTGGGGGCACTGGTATGGCCACTTATCGGCTATACGCTTGCTTTTGGCCCTGACATCCACGGCCTGATAGGTGACCTCAGTCACCTAGCCCTTATCGGCGTAGGCATGGAACCCACTGAAGGTAGCACCATTCCAGCCCTAGCATTTATGGTCTTTCAATGTATGTTTGCAGCACTCACCCCGGCCCTTATTTCCGGTGGCTATGCTGAGCGTATTCATTTCCAGGCCATGCTGCTCTTTTCTACTTTATGGCTCATTTTTGTATACTGCCCGATGGCCCATTGGGTATGGGGCGGGGGATGGCTGATGAAGATGGGCGCGCTTGACTTTGCCGGTGGTGCTGTTGTTCACATGAGCTCCGGCTCGGCAGCTCTGGCCGCAGCCATTATGCTTGGCAAACGGACTACCCTTGGCCGCAGGTCCGGCCTACCCCATAACATCCCCATGACACTTTTGGGCGCCGGGTTACTGTGGTTTGGCTGGTTTGGGTTTAACGCCGGCAGTGCCCTTGCCGCCAATGGCCTTGCCGCCAACGCTCTGGTAACCACGCATATTGCTGCCGGTTGCGCTATCCTAGGCTGGCTTGCAGCTGAACGCATACATACAGGGCACTTTACCGTACTTGGTGCGGGTTCCGGTGCTGTGGCCGGGCTTGTGGTGATCACACCTGCTGCAGGCTTTGTAGAACCGCAGGCAGCCATTGTTATGGGGCTTATCGGCGGAGCCGTTTGCTATGGCGGCATCTACCTGAAACAAGTTTTTAACTATGATGATGCACTGGATGTTGTAGGTATCCATGGTATAGGTGGTATCTTTGGCGCTTTGATGACCGGTGTGTTTGCATGTGCTTCTATTAACGGTGTTGATGGCCTGCTTTACGGAAACCCGCATCAGCTCTGGGTACAGTTTATTTCCGTGGTTGCCACACTTGGCTTCTGCATTCCGACCAGTCTTATTCTACTGAAAATAACCGATCTTCTGGTTGGTTTGCGCGTGACGCTGGAAAAGGAAGTAACCGGTCTCGATATTTCCGAGCACTCCGAATCCGGCTATCAGATATAACCTGTCCCATATAGCATGCATATAACCACACGAACAACTTTCCGGAGATCATCATGAAAAAGCTACAGATTATTCTCAGGCTGGAAACTGTAGATCAGGTTAAAGAAGCGCTTACAGCCATTGGCATTGGCGGGGCCACAGCCATAGAAGTACGCGGCTTTGGCCGACAACGTGGGCACACTGAAATCTACCGTTCCAAACGGACTGAAGTAGACTTTCGCTCCAAAATCATGCTAGAAATGGTTATGGAGGATGAAAAGGTACAAAAGGCAGTTCAGATTATCCTTGCCCATGCCCGCACAGGCCATGTGGGTGACGGGAAAATATTCATACTGCCTGTAGAGGAAGCTATCCGCATACGTACGGGCGAGTCCGGCGAAGCTGCCCTGTAACAACTACACTGATTTCCACTCCACTTACTTCCCCTCGATTGAGCGGATTTACGCTGTGAATCCGCTCCTATCGTATCTGCTCCTTTCAAGGCATCTCTTCTGCCCCTAGCAGCTATCTTGCATTCCATATTTCATGCTTTATTATGTAGCTGGACACTTTCCCGACCACACAGCCCGCAAAAGCTGGCTGCAGAACATGTTTTTAAAGGGGAGGCAGGCATGCATCTGCTGCGATATCTCCTAACAGGAATTTTCATGACCATTTTTTCAGGCATAACAACACTGGCGGCCTCTGAAACGGCGGCCTATACCCCTTCCGGTCAGCCTTCTGAGCGGCAGGCCAAAGTATCCCGCCTGGCCAATGGTCTGTGTGTACTTGTACTGCGCGATACCCGCTTTCCTCTGGTTTCTACCCGGTTGTATGTGCGGACAGGGGCAACCTCTGAAAGCGCTCCTGAAGCCGGCATCAGTCATGTACTTGAACACATGGTGTTTAAGGGCACAACCACACGTCCCAAAGGTGCCATTAGCGAAGAAGTTGAAGCTGTGGGGGGCTATCTCAACGCAGCCACCAGCTACGATTATACAGTATATCTCACTGATATGCCTGACCGGCATTGGAAGCTCGGTATGGATGTAGTGCGTGACATGGCCTTTAACCCCGCTTTGGACCCGGACGAGCTGGAGCGGGAAAAGGACGTTATCGTTGCCGAACTGAAGCGGGAGGAAGATGACCCGGGTAATCTACTGTTCAAAAAACTTATCTCCAGCACGCTGCAAGACACCTGCTACGGGCACCCCATCATTGGCTTTGAACAAACCATCCGGTCCATAAGTGCTCAAAATCTACGTGATTACATTAGGCTGCACTACCAGCCACAAAACATGCTACTGGTTGTTGTTGGCAATATATCCCCGGCTGATGTTCTGGCTGAAGCTGAAACCCAGTTTGGGCGCTACAGAAACACATCCACCCTGTCCGGACCGACCCCAGTTGACCCAAGCCTGCTGCCGCGTTCCGGGAAAGCTTCCTTTATTGTGGAGCCAGGTACCTGGAACAAAGTTTATTTTGCAGCCGCGTTGCCCGTTCCAGGTTCCGGCAGCTACCAGGTAACCACACTGGATACATTGGCCTATTTGCTGGGTGGCGACCAAACTTCCCTTTTTTACCGTATTTTCAAATATGAGCGACAGCTGGTAGATACTATCAACGTGTCCAATATCAGCTTTTCGGGGGCAGGTGTCTTTTTGATCACAGCAGAATTGAATCCGGACAATCTAGGCACATTCTGGCGAGAGCTCACTACTACCTTTTCCGGCCTGAAAGCATCCCACTTTTCAGCTGAAGAAATCAAACGGGCCAGGTTTAACCTTGAAGACAGCCTGTACCGTGCAAAGGAAACACTACCAGGGCTTGCTTCCAAGCTAGGCTATTTTCAATTCTTTCTTGGCGGAGAACAGGGAGAACGCAACACCATTGAAGCCATCCGCAATGTGGACACAGCCGCACTGCAGGACGCGCTGAATACATGGATACAACCGGACAGGCTGACGGTGGCCATTCTTCCCCCAATGGGTACAGACATCCCCGATCTGGGGGATATCCTCGCTGCCAGCTGGAAGACACCTGTCAGCGACGAAGCAATGCCTCAGGCTGCAGATGACGGACCCGAAATCATCCAGCTTGGCACAGGCCGTACTGTTGTGCTTATCCCCGATGCCACATTGCCTCACGTTTCAGCCAGCCTTGCCTGCTCAGGTGGCGAAGCCCTACTCCGACCCGCAGAGCAGGGCCTAGCAGCACTTACAGCCCATGTATTGACCAGAGGTACTGCCCAGCGCAGTGCACCTGAAATAGCGGCCTTCCTTTCTGATCGAGCGGCCTCGTTGAACGCCACAGCGTCGGCAAAGCGTTTTACCATCAGCATGACTGGCCCGGCCCGGTTCAGCAGTGATTTGTTCGGTCTGTTTGCAGAAGTGGTACATAACCCGGCATTTTCTCCTGCAGAAACGGCACGGGGCATCAGGGATCAGCTTGCAATCATCACCGCCAGTGAAGACCAGCCCCTGCCCAGAGCATTCCGCAGAATGATGCCGTTTCTGTTCCCCAAAAGTGTCTATGGCTATCTCCACCTTGGGGACAGCAACAAAATACGGCAGTATACTGCCGAACAGATTCGGACCTACTGGAACGGCCAGAAAATCCGGCCGTGGGTACTTGCTGTGGCCGGGCAGTTCAGGCGACAGGATGTCCTGAACTTTGCTCAAAGCCTGCCTGAACCCACTGCAGCAGCTGTTTCTCTGCCCACACCACAATGGAACGAAGAGCACGCCCTTACCGTCCCCATGCCCAATCGCAATCAGGCGCATCTGATGTTGGTATTCAAAACAGCACCTGATTCCAGCCCGGACACACCGGCCCTCCGCCTGCTTGAAACCACTCTTACCGGCATGAGCGGTACCTTGTTTCGGGATATGCGTGATCGGCAGGGCCTCGGCTATACTGTAACGGCGCTTGGGCAACAGAATACTGACCTAGGGATGCTCATTTTCTATATTGGCACTGAACCCGCTAAGCTGAAACAGGCAGAAGAAGGTTTTACCAAAATACTTGCCGATCTCCACGGCAGCCTTTTGCCCGACGCCGAACTGAACCGGGGCAAAAACCAGCTTGAAGGCGAATATTACCGCGGGGTACAAAGCCTCATGGCCCGGGCGCAGGAAGCCGCCAACCTTACCCTTGCCGGTAGGCCCCTGGCCTTTACCCGGGAACAGATCGAAAAAAGCCGGCAGGTAACTCCCGAACAACTGAAGACCGTAATCGGCAAATACCTTGTTCCCGGCTCTGAATATGTGGTCAGGGTATTGCCCTGACATCCTGACGGGATGCACGGGCGTCCGGTACTATTGCATCCTGCCGGATATACGGAAACTTTCCACTTAATCCCGGTACAGCCGGTAACAGCGCTGACCGTAAGGCCGGGTCCGCATGGTGCGGTAACCCTGGTCGTAGTCGGTTACCAGATATACAACGCTGATTCCCGGATATTCGGTCAGTGCTGCGGCAAAGCCGACAAAATACGTTTCGTCCGGCAGTACGGCGATACTGCCCGGCCACAGCAGCCAACGCTGCTGATCTGCCTCAGACCCTGCGGGCAAAACCGGGCAGGGGCCAACGGGCCTGGCCTTCAGCCACAGCAGGGAGGAGTATATCCCTCAGATGCCGGCCCCGGATCACGTTGCGCCTGTCCCAAAAGGTCAATTTAAGAGGCAACATTGGCGCTGAAGCCTTCGGCCATGGACCGATCGCCGCCAAGGTAGTTGTCTTTAATAGGGTAGCGTGGATATTGTGACCCGCAATGGAACAGACCGTCGCGGCCAGGTGACATGGCGGGCAATTCCCAATTTTTCCCATTCCTCGTCCCCGGGTTGATGTCCCATGGCAGTAAGCCTTTTTGCCTCTTCAGCCGAAACTTCATTGTCGGTAACCAGGATACAGCGCCGTTTGCCACCGTCCCCAACATTGAGCAGATTCACTGCGTGCAGTGAAGTACCGGACCCGGCAAAGAAGTCAAGTATTAGAGCCCTAGGCTTGTTGGCTGTAAAAAAAACGGATCGCATCGTGTACGGCGTAGAGGAATTTGGGAAATCAAAACGTTTTTCCCCAAAAATGACATTCAGCAATTACGGAATGGACTTTCTGCGGGAAGAGGCTACGCGTGAAAACATCAAAAATAGCGTTGGCAGTTGCAAGCCATAATATGTGGCGTTGTGTGAGGGAATATTCCATTGATTTTTATAGGGATAACACACCGTTACCCTTCATTTTGCCTTCGATAATCGAACCATCTTCCCGTCTGCCGATAACCGGGAAAATACCTATCTCTATCTTTTTCTGTTCACCGCGCACCAGATAGGTCAACCCATACCGTTTTGGTGAATCTGCCCAGCCGCACGTACCCCTGTATGTACGCCGGGCGCAACATACCTGGCCCCAGTTGCCAGTTCCCTTCCTCACCATTGGAACGTATTGGCCAAACCATACGTGTACCGGGCAAAGGTGTAATGGCCATCTACAGTACTATCCAACGGTGAACCGATTTCTACAACAATACCTTTGCCATCTTCCTTAACAAACAGCGGATAAAAACTAATTGGGAGAATCGCTGCGCCATGCAGACGATCCGGAACGCATCAGCTGCTTCCAGACCAGTTTGTCTTTTTTTTTTTTGGGGGGGGGACTCTTCATAGCCTCGCGCCATATGTCATCTAAAGGCAAACTGTATGAGCTGACGCGCCAAATTGTAAAAAGCAACACAACTCATTGGCCCGAGCAAATTCATTCCCACGGGATACTCCGGCTGAATTGACCACACTGTTCACCATCTGCATCCGTGCTTCCGGAAACAGTTCTTCCAACAGACAGCCCAAATGCAGGTATTCTTTTTCATCGATGGTTCCGATGAGTACGGAATCGTGCGGGTTGAGCAGTTTTTTGCCAAGTTAAGCCGTTTTTCCATTGTAGGGTGGGTCAATATAAATACAGTCCACCTTGCCGGAACAGAGGTATTGCAGCAGACACAGAACATGGTAATTGCCGGCTTCAATCAGAGTATGCCAAAGGTCACTTTCCGGCGTGCGGCAAATACTTTCCACATGGTGCAGGCAAGGGATACACGGCCTCGCCAAAGGCAGCTGCTCGCACCAGATCCCGCGCTGGAAAACGCTGCTCCAGCCCGGTATTGCGCACAGGGCTTCGTCCCATTCCAGGGCACTCACCGTATCAGCGTAGCCTCCGGATCGGTTTTGGTCAGGACACTGTCGCCGACTCTGACGGGCAAACCATACAGCAGCGTTTCAGGCAGATGATTTTCAAACACCAAGCCGAATTTTTTACTGCTCAACAGACCACTTCCCGCCTGATGTTTTCGCGCAGCTCCGGATCTGTGATCTTTTTGAATGTAGTCATCAATTCCAGCCATACCCTGCTCCTGAATGCAATCAACATCATATGGGCGACCATTTTATACTGTGCTGCGCCATCTTATGCAAGGCTACGCATTTTTGGGGAACGGGGAAAACACGCCTCACACAAACATATACCCCTGCCTTGCTTCAAAAATGTATTGCCCCTAGCGGCTTCTTCCTCTCCCTTGAAAATATGCACTTCTGGAGCGACTGAGTCGCCATGATCTCAATTTATTTCGCGGTAAAAAATTTTTTTCACTTGCCATATCTAGTGAAATTGTGTAAAGGCTTACCTCTGTTGCTGGTGTAGCTCAACTGGAAGAGCAGCTGATTTGTAATCAGCAGGTTGCGGGTTCAAATCCCATCACCAGCTCCACAATAGCTATAGGGCTTTCAGCAATATTTGAATATGTTGTAGAGCCCTGACCGGGTATATCCCGGCACTGCCAGAGTGGAGGGGTTCCCGAGTGGCCAAAGGGAACAGACTGTAAATCTGTCGTCGTAAGACTTCGGAGGTTCAAATCCTCCCCCCTCCACCATGAACGATGTCGACAAGCTGTAGGAGACAGGGGATCTGTCAAGGGGACTACGGCAACAGGCGGGAATAGCTCAATGGCTAGAGCATCAGCCTTCCAAGCTGAGGGTTGCGAGTTCGAGTCTCGTTTCCCGCTCCATTTCTGCCTTCCTTCCCCTTCCTCTTTTCCATATGGCTGTAACGAACAGGTGCGCAGATTGCAATCCGGCCCAGTGTGGGTATATACCATCGGGTATGCGGTATCTGCCCCATAAATCCGCAATTTTTGCAAGCAAGAAAGGGTGACACAGGTCATGGGTAAAGAAAAATTTCTGCGTACCAAACCGCACGTAAACATCGGCACTGTTGGTCACATTGACCACGGCAAAACCACATTGACTGCTGCCATCACCAAGATGTGCGCCATGAAGCAGGGTGGCAAATTTATTGCCTACGATGAAATCGATAAGGCCCCTGAAGAAAAGGAACGTGGTATCACCATTGCTACCGCCCATGTTGAATACGAAACGCCCAAGCGCCACTACGCACATGTCGACTGCCCCGGCCACGCCGACTATATCAAAAACATGATCACCGGTGCCGCGCAAATGGACGCTGCCATCATCGTTGTTGCTGCTACCGATGGCCCCATGCCGCAAACACGGGAGCATATCCTCTTGGCCAGGCAGGTCGGCGTACCCTACCTTGTTGTATTTATGAATAAGTGCGACATGGTCGATGATCCTGAGCTGCTGGACCTTGTTGAAATGGAAGTTCGAGAACTGCTGACCTCTTATGGTTACCCCGGGGACGATATCCCGGTTATCCGCGGCTCCGCTTTGAAAGCTCTGGAAGCTGAAGATCCGGATTCTCCGGATGCCAAATGCATCTTTGAACTACTTGACGCCTGTGACACATATATTCCGGACCCGATTCGTGATGTCAACAAGCCCTTCCTGATGCCCATTGAAGACGTGTTCTCCATTTCTGGCCGCGGTACCGTGGTAACCGGCCGTGTGGAACGCGGCGTCATTAAAGTTGGCGATGAGGTGGAAATTGTCGGCATCAGGCCAACTGCAAAAACCACCTGCACCGGTGTGGAAATGTTCCGCAAACTGCTGGATCAGGGCGAAGCCGGTGACAATATAGGCGCGTTGCTGCGCGGTACAAAGCGTGATGAAGTAGAACGCGGCCAGGTGCTTGCCGCACCCAAGTCCATTACGCCCCATGTTAAGTTCAAGGCTGAAGTATACGTTCTGTCCAAGGCGGAAGGTGGCCGCCATACCCAGTTCTTAAGTGGGTATCGCCCGCAGTTCTACTTCCGCACAACTGATATCACCGGCGTGATCACCCTAGATGAAGGCGTGGGAATGGTTATGCCTGGTGACAACGTTACCTTTAATGTGGAGCTTATTCACCCCATCGCCATGGAAAAGGGTCTTCGCTTTGCTATCCGCGAAGGTGGCCGCACTGTTGGTGCCGGCGTAGTGACCGAAATTGTGGAGTAAGTTATGCGCGTGAACATTTTACTCGCCTGCACACAGTGCAAGCGGCGTAACTACGCTACAGTCAAAAACAGGAAGAACACAACCGGGCGTATTGAGCTGAAAAAATATTGTCCATGGTGCAAAACGCATACAGCGCACCGCGAAACCCGGTAGTGACTTCATAAACGCAGGGCAGTAGCTCTAACGGCTAGAG
>CAYRKU010000002.1:30929-38537 GCA_964425055.1 uncultured Lawsonia sp.
TCTTTTATTGTTGTAGGAACAAATCATGGCAAAAAAACCGATGACAGCCCAAGAACAGGCAAAAGCACCTGTGGGGTTTATCGCTAAGATAACGGCTTTCAGGAATTATCTTGAGCTGTCCAGGGTTGAATTCCGCAAGGTAACCTGGCCTTCGGCCAAAGAAACCCGGACGACCAGCCTAGCTGTGCTGGCTTTCGTTGTTGCCATGGCGATCTTCCTCGGGCTTGTCGATCTGGGGCTTTCCGAACTCATCTCTCTTATCCTTGCATAATGGGATGCCCTATGGTCAAAGAAAGCATCAAATCCGTAAAAACGGTAGCCCACTCCGATAATGAAGCGCACAACGAAAGCAAACAGCCAGATCTGACTGCACAAGGCAGTGCTACAGCCCCCGCAGCACCAGATACTGCCCGTTCCCGCTGGTATATCGTTCATACTTATTCTGGCTTTGAACAACGCGTAGAAGCCACCATTAAAGAAATGATGCGCTCGGCTCAGGATCATGGCCTGATCCATGAAGTTGTGGTCCCTACAGAAAAGGTTATCGAACCGGGTACCGGCAAGGGCAGGCGCATCACCACCCGTAAATTTTACCCCGGCTACATCATGGTTCGCATGACCATGACTGACTATTCATGGCACCTTGTGCAAACCATCCCCAAAGTAACCGGTTTTGTTGGCGGGAAAACACGGCCTGCCCCCATGAAAGATGAGGAAGCAGCCCGTATTCTTTCGTTTATGGAAACCCGTAAGGAACAGCCACGCCCCAAATTCAGTTTTGACCGCGGTGACGATGTGCGCGTTATTGACGGGCCTTTTGTCGGCTTCAACGGTGTTGTTGAAGACGTCAACTATGACAAGGGCAAACTCCGGGTGTCTGTATCCATTTTTGGCAGGCAAACCCCTGTGGAAGTGGATTTTATTCAGGTTTCCAAGGCGTAACCTCCTTATAGGACACCTGCAGTCTACGGCTCTTAGCCGTACCAATAGAGGTTAAAAGAAATGGCCAAAAAAGAAGTTGCCAAAATCAAACTGCAAATTCCCGCTGGCGCAGCAAACCCTTCGCCACCGGTTGGTCCCGCTCTCGGGCAACATGGTTTGAATATCATGCAGTTTTGTAAGGAGTTTAACGCCCGTACCATGGAACAGAAGGGGATGATCATTCCCGTAGTGATCACTGCCTATGCGGATCGTTCCTTTACGTTCATCACCAAAACACCGCCCGCCGCCGTACTGGTTATGAAGGCGGCGAAAGTTGAAAAAGGTTCGGGTGAGCCTAACCGCACAAAAGTCGGCAGCATTACCATGCAACAGGTTGAAGAGATCGCTAAACTTAAACTTCCCGATCTTAATGCCCACGACATTGAAGCGGCAGTCAAATCCATCATGGGCACGGCCCGCAGTATGGGTATAGAAATCAAATAAGATTTCTACAGCGTCAGTTGTACTGCCACTCTGAATCATATCAGTGTTTGGCAGGAGATGTTGGAAGACTAGCTTTTGAAAGGAAAGAGCAATGCCCAAATTCGGGAAAAAATATCGCAAGGCTGTGGAAGGCATTGACCTGGCACAGCGTTTTTCGGTGGAAGAAGCTGTTGAAAAATCTCTGGCTGCTTCTTTTGCCAAGTTTGACGAAACAGTGGATGTTGCCATCGGCCTTGGGGTAGATCCAAAATATTCTGACCAAATGGTCCGCGGTGCGGTTTCGCTGCCACATGGCCTTGGCAAAACAGTTCGCGTGGCAGTTTTCTGCAAAGGCGAAAAAGAAACTGAAGCACGGGCAGCCGGGGCTGACATTACCGGGGCTGAAGAGCTTGTGGCCAAAATCAAAGAAGGCTGGCTGGAATTTGACGCTGCCGTGGCCACGCCAGACGTTATGTCCCTTGTAGGACAGGTGGGCCGGGTGCTTGGCCCGCGTGGCCTTATGCCCAACGCGAAAACCGGCACCGTAACCTTTGACGTAGCTACCGCAGTAAAAGAACTGAAAGCAGGCAGGGTAGACTTTAAGGTGGACAAAGCCGGGGTACTACATGCCCCTCTGGGTAAAGTATCCTTTGGTGCCACCAAAATTGCTGAAAACCTCAAAGCGCTTCTGGATGCTGTCAATCGCCTGAAGCCGTCTGCAGCTAAGGGTACCTATATGAAAACTATGGCCCTTTCCACCACTATGGGGCCAGGCTTTAAGGTAGATATGACTCTTGTAAAAAAATTTATTGAAGGCTGATTTTGCCTTCATAAAGCGATCCTCTCTCAGGGATCGTCTGGTAATGGAATGAAAGTTCGAGTCGAAGACAGCAGGCGGGCACGCCCTTAAACTACCTGCTCAGACACTTTCTTTGGCTCGGCTTTCCACTGAAGGACATCCCGTCCTGGACAACCCCCAACGTGAGGAGCTTCACGTGAATCGATCTGAAAAAGCTGCCCTGATTGAGCAGATTAAGGCAAAAGCCGGAGCTGCGTCTTTCCTGGTAGTAACAGATTTTAAGGGGATGTCGGTGGAAGAGCTGACGCGGCTTCGTGGATCACTCTATGAATGCGGCGGCGATTATCTCGTCGTTAAAAACACGCTGGCGCGCATTGCCCTCACCGATGGTATGCATGATTCCATTAAGGACATGTTCAAAGAGAACTGCGGTATCGCTATCGCTACTGCAGATCCGGTAGCCGTTGCAAAAACAGTTACCGATTTTGCCAAGGGCAGCAAGCTATTTATCGTTCGTTATGCCAGTCTGGAAGGCAAACCCCTTACAGCCGCGCAGGTAGAAGACCTTGCCAAGCTGCCGAACCGACAGGAATTGCTGGCGCATCTCCTTGGCACCATGAATGCCGTGCCTACCAACTTTGTATCCCTGTTTGCCAATATGGTTCGTCCTTTGCTCTATGCCCTCAAGGCTATTGAGGAGAAGAAGGCAGCCTGATCCGGCAACCACCATTCAACCAAGCCAAAGAATCTGAAGGAGCAATCCCATGGCCGTTACCAAAGAAGAAGTTATTGAATTTATTTCTAACATGACCGTTCTGGAACTTTCTGAATTCATCAAAGAGCTGGAAGAAAAATTCGGCGTGTCCGCTGCTGCCCCGGCAGTAAGCATGATAGCGGCAGCCCCTGCTAACGGTGCTGCGGAAGAAGTGGAAGAAAAGACCGAATTTGACGTTATTCTGAAGGAAATCGGGGCCAACAAGATTGGCGTTATCAAGGTTGTCCGTGCTCTGACCGGTCTTGGTCTGAAAGAAGCCAAAGAAAAAGTCGATGGTGCCCCCTCCACTATCAAGGAAGCCGTATCCAAGGATGACGCCGAAGAAGCTAAAAAACAGCTTACTGAAGCCGGTGCTGTTGTCGAAGTCAAGTAACTTCCTCGAATATGCCTTTCATAGCGGTACAGGGCAACCTGTACCGCCTTTTTTATCCGCGCAATCTCCTACTAGGGCTGAACTTCTATACACTCTTCTGCTTATGCCCATCGGGCAGTAAGTATCCACTTGCAATAGCAATATCAGATCATATTTCCCGCTATGGAACGCGGATCACACTGACAGACAACTCTGAAAAACCCTGCTGATCTGCGTGCGTTCAGGCTGAAGCGTCGATCACCAGACTGAGATTTTGCGGAATGAGTTCCAAGGCATCTTCAGACAATTTCCCCAACTTACCGCGCTAACCACAATCAACACTCCACCATGCGGCTTCCCATGTATAACGGGTACTACGCAGTTATTCAAAAAATCCTAATACCTGAAAGGGACAGGCGAAGAAAGCCTTTTAACGTGAAACCGCAGGCATAAACCGGCGACCATAACGTTTCTAAGAGAACGGGAATATCTGCCCATTGGACGGAACGACACCATGGCAACCACGGGATACGGTTTCAGGGGCATAAATCCGTAACACATCCCTAATATGGTATTCCAACCCTTTTTATATTTTGAACCACTTGCAGTTACTGGAAAAATCCGTATTATGTATCCACATGGCAGAGGAAGAATTGCAGTTGCCCGCGCAACGTCTGCAAGCGAGGCCTGTTTTTCGCCTCGGCCCGGGGCGGGAACCAGTTTCTGTACAGTGTGTATTTCCCCGGGCTTTTCGAGTTTTACTTTCCAAGGAGATCGGGCATGGCTCACATCTATTATGGCGTGTGGGACAACGTCGTATACGACAATCGCGATGTTGGTGAAAGGTATTCAGCACCGGAAGGCCTGCCTATTGAGCAGTTTGGGCAGTTTAACAACGGTAACCCTATGCTGTCCTTTGTAGGCGACAGGGGTTTTATAATCCTCTCTCCACTCGCCAACATTGCGTATACACTGTGGAAGCACCATACCCGTATTGCCAAGGAATCCTGCGGTAAATGCACACCATGCCGCATTGGCTCCCACCTGTTGCTTGCCGCACTGGAAAAGGCGCGCCTTGGCCGCGGGCATGAGGTAGATTGGGGGCAAGTTCGTGAAATTGCATTACAAATGCAGCAAACAGCAGCCTGCGGCATCGGCAAAACAGGGCCAGTGCCACTTATCGGTGCCCTGAACAATTTCCCCGATCTGCTGGCCAATGCACCAGACTCCAGTCAGCTGGATTTTGATACCTTTTCAACAGTTACCAGTCGTTGTATTGAGGCCTGTCCGGCCCACGTCAACGTACCCCGTTACATAGATTATATTAAAGATGGTCATCCTGATCTGGCCACCGGAGTGGTGTTGCGCCATTACCCCCTGGTGGGCAGCTGTGGCCGGGTATGCGTACGCCTGTGCGAGTCGGCCTGCCGCCGCAATACCCTGGATACTGCCGTTGACATCAAAAATCTGAAACGCTTTGCCGCAGATAATGCCAGCGGCACTATGGACACTCTGTTTAAAGATATGCGTGCCCCGGGTAACGGTTTGCGCGTAGCCGTTATCGGGGCAGGGCCAGCCGGCGTTACCTGTGCCTACCATTTGCTTATGCGCGGCTATCAGGTAGATATTTTTGAAGCATCGTCCCAGGCAGGCGGCATGGCCAGACAGGGAATTCCTTCATACCGGCTGCCTAGAAATCTGCTGAAGGCAGAAAATGAAGTTATAACCCAGCTTGGGGGGCGCTACTTCTACGGGCAGGCTCTTGGGAAGGACTTTTCCATCAATAGCCTGTTCAGCCGCGGCTATAAAGCCATCTTTATCGGCGTGGGGTGCAGCCGGGGTATGTACCTGGGTATGGATAACGAAGATACATCACTGGCGGGATATCAGAATGGTATCGATTTTCTGCTTGCTGTTCATGATGGTGTAGAGTCCGGCCGTCCCCCGCAGCTGAAGGGTGATGTTGTTGTAGTGGGTGGTGGCAATGTGGCTATGGACTGCGCCCGCTCTGCCGTACGCCTTACCGATGGTACGGTACACATTGTTTACCGGCGTACAGAAGAAGACGCACCAGCTGATCATGAAGAAATCCTTGCAGCCAAGGAAGAGGGCATCCAATTCCATTTCCTTTCTCTGCAGGATTCTATCATTGCGGAGGACGGTACGGTAAAAGGCCTACACTGCCTGCGCATGGAGCAGGGCCCGCCGGATGCCAGCGGCCGGCGCAGTGTTAAACCCATTCCGGGTGCCACCTGGAATATTGCCTGTTCCCACCTTATTGCAGCTATCGGACAACGCATTGACCACGCCATTCTGCAGGATGGCGATGGCATTAAATACGACAGGCGCGGCAACATTGCCGTAAATGAAGCCCTCGCCACATCGCGGCCTGGCGTCTTTGCCGGGGGCGACTGCGCTACCGGCCCAACCACCCTTATCAGTGGTATGGCCCAGGGGCAAACCGCTGCCCAGTCCATTCATGATTACCTTACCCGCGGTAGTGTGAACTTTGTCCCCCGTACCCGTATGGGACAGCTGATCAAAGCTGGGCATTTCCTTGATGACGGCGCACCGTGTGAACCCATTTCAGACATAGCGCGTACAGAATTAAAAACATTGTCCACAGCACAGCGTGATCATAGTTTCGATGAAGTGGAACTGAGCATGAGCCAGGAAGATGCCCTCCACGAGGCCAACCGCTGCCTGCGCTGCTACCGTATCTACTCAGTTGTCACCCAGATGCCCATCCCCGGCAATTGTGCCTGAAGGCTCACCCAGGCCACGCGGCTTCAACGCACATACCTTTCGAGGAAGTCATGAAAGCATATATCAATGGCAACGAAATCAGTTTTGAAGCAGGTGAAACCATCCTTCATGCGGCCCGAATGGTTGGCTGTTTCATACCTTCCCTTTGTGCTTATCAGCCCCTGAACCATACCCCCGGGACCTGCCGCATCTGCCTTGTGGAAGTGACACGGTCCGGTGGTGAACCCATGATCATTACTTCCTGCAACACCCCGCTGGAAGAAGGCATGCGCGTGCGTACCAGAACAACACAGGTACGCGCCATGCAGCGCCTTCAGGTGGAAATGCTCATGGCTGATCACGACCAAAACTGCTCAGCCTGTGCCAGGCACGGCAATTGCGAGCTGCAGGATCTTGCTCTGTACGTGGGTCTGACTGATAATCGGTTTATCAATGATGTTAGTAAAAACCGCCCCGTAGATCGCACGGCCACAGCGCTTATTCGGGATGCCGGCAAATGTGTGCGTTGCCTGCGCTGTATTGAAGTATGCCGACAGGTGCACGGCATTGGTGCCCTGACACTGAACGGTATCGGCACTGAGGCTGCTGTTGGCATTGCTGAGGCGGATAATTGGGGTGATTCTCCCCGCTGTGTACAATGCGGTCAATGTACCCTTGTTTGCCCCACCGGGGCCCTTGCCGAACGGGACGAAACCGACAAGGTGCTTGACTACTTGGATGATCCGGACATTATTACCGTATTCCAGTTTGCCCCGGCCGTACGTGTCGTATTGGGAGAAGAGTTTGGCATCGCACCTGGTTCCAACGTTGTTGGGCAGGTGGTCACGGCACTGCGCCAACTTGGCGCGGATGTGATCCTAGATACTAATTTTGCGGCTGACGTGGTTATTATGGAAGAAGGCACTGAGCTGTTGCAGCGGCTGCAGAACAAAGGTACACTGCCCATGTTCACCTCGTGCTGCCCGGGCTGGGTCAACTATGCAGAAAAGCACTATCCCGAAATCCTGCCCTACCTTTCCACTACGCGCTCGCCACAACAGGTATTTGGCCCCTTAGCCCGTACCTATCTTCCGGAAAAAATGGGGATCCCGGCCAACAAAATCCGGAACATCTCAATCATGCCCTGCACAGCCAAAAAAGATGAAGCGGCGCGGTTCAATTTCCAGACCAACGGCTATGCGGATGTAAATGTTGTATTGACTATCCGCGAATTTGCCCGCCTGTTGCGGCGGCAGTGTATTGACCTGAGCAAGCTGCCTCCATCTGATTTTGACAACCCGTTTATGAGCGAATCCACCGGTGCCGGTGTTATTTTCGGTTCAACCGGCGGTGTTATGGAAGCTGCCATACGTACAGTCTATCATGCCGTTAACGGAAAGGAACTTGAACAGATCGAGCTGGCCCCCCTGCGCGGTCTGCAAGGCGCCCGTGAAGCAACCATTGACCTGGGCAACGGGGTACAGGTACGTGTGGCCATTTGTCACAGCCTGAAAAACGCGGGCAAAATTGTGG
>CAYRKU010000002.1:38575-41752 GCA_964425055.1 uncultured Lawsonia sp.
CCGGAAACAGCCCCTACCAGTTCATTGAATTTATGGCCTGCCCCGGCGGATGTATTGACGGTGGCGGTACCTGCCGAATCAAAAACGATTATCAGCCCCATGCAAAGCTGCGGCAGGAAGCGCTCTACACACATGATCGGGAAAAACACTACCGCCAGTCCCACAACAATCCGCAGGTTCAAAAGCTCTATGCAGAATATCTTGGGCAACCCAATTCACACAAAGCACACGAGCTGCTGCATACCGGGTATGCTGACCGTAAGCGGCATGTGCAAAGCTCTATCCGTGAAATATGGAGTAAACTTACCCTAAGCGATTAGTGCTTGCCTGACATAAGGAAGGCCGGAAGCAAAAGCTCCCGGCCTTCCTTATTTTGGAATTCTCAATCAAAACCACTATGCACCGCACCGAAATACGTGAATTTTGGCCGCACCCTATGAAGAAGTGCGCCAAATGGCCGATACTGTACGCCGATCCAGCCTGGGCGATCAGGTTCAGGTACGCGGTCTGATCAAATTTTCCAACCGCTGTATTTGCAACTGCCAATACTGTGACCTGCACCGGGCCAATACTCACCTGCATCGCTACATCATGCCACGTGAAACCATTATGACAGCGGCCGCAGGCGCGGACACCTTTGTCCTGCAATCCGGCGAAGACCCTGAACAACCAGCTTCCCTCCTAGCCGGGCATATTCAGACCATCAAAACCAGCTATCCGCATATGTCCGTAACCCTCAGCGTGGGAGAGCGCCCGCGTGCGGACTACGCTCTCTGGCGTCAGGCTGGGCGGATCGCTTTCTCATCCGGGCAGGACACTTGCCCAACGCCTGCGTGCATCACCGATCTGGCTGAACTGGGCTATACTGTCGGCTCTGGATTCATTAGGTGTGCCCGGACAGTACCTGGACGATATCGTGGAAGACATTATGTTTGTGCAACAGCTGAATGTGGGCATATGCTGGGGTGGCCGTTTATCCCGCAGTCCGACACCCCCTTCTGCAATCAGCCTGCGGTTCTGCCCTCCCCCTGACATTACGCATCATGTCCATCCTGCACCTTGCCCAGCCCCATGCTCATCTGCCCGTAACCACAGCCCTGGCCACACTGGATCCGGTACAGGGGCAATGCGCTGGCCTGCGCGCCGGCGGCAACGTGCTTATGCTATCTTTTACGCCAGAGCTGTACAGAAAAGACTATTGCATCTATGACAACAAAAAACGAGTGGGAATGCAGGAAGCCATAACCGTTGTACAGGCTGCCTGCCGTACCTGCTCCCTTATACGGAGTGACAGATTATGAACGATATGCATGAACAACCAAAAGGCCTGCGCACCCACATTGGCATTTACGGCAGGCGAAACGTGGGCAAATCTTCCCTGCTTAATGCATTAAGCGGGCAGAATGTATCTATTGTATCCGCAACGCCAGGTACAACTACAGACCCGGTGGAAAAAACCATGGAAATGTTGCCCATAGGGCCGGTTGTCTTCCTGGATACCGCGGGTGTGGATGATGAAGGTGCACTGGGCTTACAACGGCGGGAGCGTACTTACCGGGCTGTGGATCGCACGGATGTAGCCCTTTTGGTTACAGACGGGCAATGGGGTGATTTTGAACGTAACCTGGCTGAGCTGTTCACCGAACGCCATATCCCATTTATCGCAGTCATGTCCCAGGCTGATAGAGTAGCCCCTGATCCGGCAGTCCTGCGGGAGCTGGCTGCAAGGGAAATCCCCACAATCAGCGTTTCTGTTTTGCAGGCAGAAGGCCTGGACGCTCTGCGCACTGCCATCGCCCGTACCACGTTGGAAAAAAGTGAGCAAGATTGTAAGCTGATAGGGGACATTGTTCCTGCCGGGGGCCTTGTCCTGCTTGTGGTGCCCATTGATACGGGCGCCCCAAAGGGGCGGCTCATCCTACCTCAGGTGCAGGCCATACGTGATTTGCTTGACTCACATTGCCTGTGTATGGTGGTTACAGAGCAGGAAGTATCCGCAGCACTTTCACGGCTGAAAGCGGCACCAGATCTTATGGTATGCGATTCTCAAGTGGTGCGCCGTGTGGCCGAGCTTACCCCACCTTCCATTCTGCTGACAACCTTTTCCATTCTTATGGCCCGCTTCAAAGGAGACCTGATCACGTTGGTATGCGGGGCAGCAACCATTACCCGCCTGCAGCCGGGCGACCGTGTTCTTATTGGCGAGGCCTGTTCACACCACCCGTTTAAAGACGATATTGGCAGGGTAAAATTGCCACGCTGGCTTAACACATACGCCGGTGGCCCCCTGAAAATCGATATGGCCGCAGGTAAGACCTTTGTGGACCTTGATAACTACAAACTTATTGTCCACTGCGGCGGCTGTGTTATCACCCGTGGGCACATGCTGCAACGTATCAGGCTGGCTCAGGCCGCCGGTATTCCTATCACCAATTACGGCGTAGCTATCTCGCTAATACAAGGGGTATTGGAGCGCACCCTTGCCCCCTTCCCGGAAGCGCTGGCCGCGTTTCACGCGGCAGAGGTGGAAAATCACCTATAATCACCTTACGCATCTGAAACAAAATGCCTTTCTCGGAATAAAAGCTTCCGGGAAAGGCATTACACTGTCGCAACAATACTATTTACACCTCGCGGCACCACCAGATAACTTTGCCGATAATCCGAACAGCCTCAGACATATCCCCGTGCATATCCACTTCAATGGGGTCGTACCGTATATTCAGACTGCGCAAAATCAGGTGGTGCCCGGGCCTGGTCTCCACCTGCTTGATATAAATCTCTTCATTAACGCCTACAGCATAAATCGTATGCGGGTAAATCTGCTGTTTGCTCTGGTCAATAAGGGCCATATCGCCGTGGCGGATTTCCGGCTCCATGCTGTCTCCATACACTTTCATCAGCACCATTTTATCCGGGTTGCCCTTACGGCACAGCCAGCCTGTACGAAAGGCAAAATAATCCAGCACTTCCCCGTCCGTTTCCAGACTGCCTGCCCCGGCAGACAGACTTGCTGTAACCAAAGGCACGCACAAAATGTCAATATCCGGCATGCCTGCCTGTGGCGACAGTGCCGAATCCGGACGCGATAACGCAGCAGTATGACCGGCCGGTACACCCCAGCCTGCAATATGGGGTGTACCCACACCAAAACGCAGCCAGTCAAGCGATGCACTG
>CAYRKU010000002.1:41762-51267 GCA_964425055.1 uncultured Lawsonia sp.
CACGGGCCAGCCAACTTTCCGGAATTTTCTGCTTACGCCTGGCCTGACTGACAGCCTGAGGGCTAACACCCAGCAATCTGGCAAGCTGCGCATCTTTGTGCAGCCCGGTCACAGTAAGAAGCCTGTCCAACACAGCTTCCGAATTCAGAGGATCTAATGTCATTGCCCTGCCTTTATAAAGGTATACAGAAGTAAAAATGCCATCAACCTCCCATCTGTGGGCAGTATAGGTACATGTAACAGACATTGTCAATTAAAAATTAAATAATTCAATGCAAAATTTATCCATAACACGTTTCATTTATGTTATGCATCCAACAACATATGAAACCTGAGTAACGCTCCCTATAACAGGAATGCCATTATTTCGCGTAGACACATTAAAAATTAAACCACTATTTATTTTTTTAAATTTTTAATTGACAAAATCCAGAATGTTGACCATATTGTCTTTGCGCTTGGTACAAACGCTAATACCTGAAAGGAGCATGATCAATGGCAATCAGTGAAGATCTCAAAAGTATCCAAATAGCCCTGCGGGCCATGCCGGGCCTGTCTGTGGACTCTCTCCCCCTCATACGCCTTATGTGCAATAATCTGCAATCTATTGCGGAGCAGGTTGAATCACTTGAAAATATTCCTTTGGCCACCACTGATCTGTTACGACAGCAGCCACTTAAAAGCTGCAGCAATACCTGAATGGCTGGTAAACACACGCTATTGGCAACAATGCACAGAAATAACCCGTACCGTACTGAACAGGAGAATATTATGTCCTTTGCACCCACAAAGGGTGTCTGCTCCCGCAGTATTGAATACACCATAGACGAGGCAGGCATCCTCACCAATGTTCATTTTGAAGGGGGATGTCCCGGTAATTTGGCAGGATTGGGCAGCTTGGTGGAAGGTATGCCCGCAGCCGAAGTGGTTCATCGCCTTACCGGTATAACCTGTGGCAGCAAAACCACATCCTGCCCGGATCAACTGGCCAGAGCCCTGCGGCGGGAGCTTGTTGCACGCAACATGGCTGTATAGTGAAACAGTAATACACGGATATCAGCGCCCATACAAAGCAAGCTGTCCATCATTCTCCAGGGTAGCTTGATATACGCGTAATTATCTGTTTTGCAGGTGCAAAAAAAATTGCAGCAGTTCCCGGTTGGCAGCATCGTTACGGGCAATACTCTGCCCATCTATCAATAAAGTTTCCAGGGCCATTTCTCCGCAAATGTCCGTACCGATCACTCGTGAATGCCCAATGATCTGCATGGACAGTTTTTTGAGCATATTCAGTGAAAGCTCTCCTTGCTCCCAGTTTGTATAAGCAACATCACGGCTTAACACATCCTTATCCACCGAAATATAAAAACACCCGCTGGCAGGCAGATTAGGCAATTCCTTGCCTTCCAGGATGCTTTGCAGGCTTACTGCAACAAGGCGGTTGAGGTAGCGCTGTTCAATATGGGTGTAGGCAGCAGCATCTGCACCCACAAGCCATACCCGACGCAGCCATGTGATACTATCCAGGGCATTGGCAATCCACCCCCCGCAGGACAGAAAATCAGCCAGTGTAGGCTGGCGCATGTCACTGTGATAGTCAAACACCAGCAGATCAAATGGCTCCTGAATTTTTTCCAGCCATAGCCGGCTCACATAATGATAATTGCCAGAATCGATAAAGTGCACGCCGCGCGGTGAAAAATCTTTAATGCGCATACGGATGATCTCTTCCGCTTCTGGTGTACAATAACCGCTTACCCCCGAAATATCAGTACACTCGATCCAGCAGATGTGTTGATCGGCATAAAAATGCGCCCCCTCATACACATGAGAAAAATTCAAAATCACACAGGCTTCCTGCCGCATATATTCCCACCTCTGCCGTTACACTTCACAAGTACCTGCCCATTGTTACAATTACCTGCCCTAAAAAGCCAGCATTCAGAAAATCAGGCAAAAAAACAGCAGCATCGTATCTGGTACGCATGTGCATCTATGTGTATTATATCTATTTGCGTAGCATTCGAGAGCAAACACAGGGTACCCACAATCGTTTACCTGCCTGATAACTGCTGGAATCTGTGCCGACCTTGGCGTATGCTGAACAGACTGCAGCGGCAGCAGCTTATCCCCCCATTCAGTGGATATTGCTGCCATCGGGTATAACCTTTTGCAATACAGGAATGATATGGACACTGTAGACATTTTCCCCAGAGGGGGAAAAAATGAAGCCTATGCACGATATTTTGTGGGGCAAAGCTATCTGAACATGCTCTCAACACAGGGCGTGATCATCGGCAATGTAACCTTTGAACCCGGCTGTAGAAACAATTGGCATATTCACCACAAAGGCGGCCAAATTTTGCTGATTACAAGTGGTCGCGGCTTCTACCAAGCGTGGGGAGAAGCTCCACGTGAACTGCACCCAGGTGATGTGGTACACATTCCGCCGGAAGTAAAACATTGGCACGGCGCTGCGCCTGACAGCTGGTTTACACATCTTGCTGTCGAAATCCCCGCGGAAGGTGCCTCCAACGAATGGCTTGAGCCGGTTTCTCCTGTTGAGTACAACAGTCTGGCCCGTTCCTGATATCCTTTTGGAGCGACTTCAGGATCCGCCATGATTCTTGACTTCGTGTCCTTATTTTTACTGGCCTATGCCCTGATCCGTTTGTGCTGCCGTTACCCTGCACAATTCAGGTCAAGCTGGGGCTGGCCTCACTTTTGCTGATTATCAGCCTTAAATATTATCTGTACGAGCATCTGGGTGGGGCCTTTTTTGCACCGAATTTGCCACGTCCGCTGCTGCTGACTGCAGAAGTTCTGTACACATCTCTGGCACTGCTGGTCTGCCTGCTTATCGTTCGGGATTTGCTGCTTGCCCTGCTGGCTTTGGCCCGTCTTTGCGGTGCCGGGATGTACCTGCCTCTTGCCCCGGCAGCTCAGGCCCTATGCCTGAGCCTTGTGGCCCTAGGTTTGACCTCATTTGGAGTATGGCAATCGGTACGTGTCCCATCAGTTCGAACTGTGGAAATCACCTTCCAGGATCTGCCTGCCCAGCTTGACGGAATTTCTGTCGTGCAACTTTCTGATCTGCATATTGGCCCGTTGCTGAAAAAAAGCTGGCTGGAAGCTGTAGTGAATAAAGCCAACGCACTGCAACCCGATATAGTGGTTATTACCGGTGACATGATCGATGGAACGCCAACATCCCTACGTGATGAAATTTCCCCCTTGGCGCACCTTCACGCACGTAACGGTGTCTACGGCATCACGGGCAACCATGAATATATTTACGGGGCTGAAGCATGGGTTGCAGTCTTCAAAAAGCTAGGGACAGACATGCTGTGTAATGAGCACAGGGCATTGAAGATAAAGGACACACAGCTTGTTATTGCCGGAGTTACAGACAGTGCTGCCAGCCGCCGCGCCGGTCTGCCTGGGCCTGATCTGCATAAGGCACTTGCAGGTGCCCCGGACGCGTTCCGTATTCTTCTGGCACATCAGCCCCGCGGGGCACACCAAAACCGGGATGTGGCTTTACAACTTTCAGGGCATACCCATGGGGGGCTTATACCCGTCCTACGTACTGTCGTGGCTGCGTTCAACGATGGTTTTGTCAACGGGCTGTATGACTTGGGCGACAGAAAACTATATGTCAACCCCGGGACTGGGCTGTGGAATGGATTTTCCTGCCGACTTGGCGTCCCTTCAGAGATAACACACATAATCCTACGCACGCAACCGCGTTAACGCTCTACACAACCGCTCCGGGGCCACCAAAAACACGCTCAATCCCCTCCCACGGCATCCTCCCGTACAAACGCAAGAACCCTAGCCAAAGCTACAGATAGGGATTGGGCTGCATAAGATACCCCCTGATATAATCGCGCACACCATCTTCTAACGAATGGAAGGGAACATCACAGTCCACGCGTTCAAGCCAGCCCATATCAGCCTGCGTGTAATATTGATACTTGCCTTTCAAGGCGTCCGGCATGGCAATGTAAGTGATATCCGGATCCTTATCCATAGCTGCAAAAACGGCATGAGCCAAGGCATTAAAAGTCCTCGCACTGCCTGAACCAATGTTCATGATGCCATTGACATGCGGATGCTCCAGCAACCAAAACATCACATTGACACAATCCTTAACATAGACAAAATCGCGCAGTTGTCCCCCATCAGGATATTGTGGCAAATCTGAGGCAAACAGATGCAATGTATCACTTGTCTGCAGCTCGTGAAAGGCTTTGCAGGCCACACTCATCATCGAGCCTTTATGATATTCGTTCGGCCCATACACATTGAAAAATTTCACACAGCAAATACTGTTGAGCAGATTTTCCTGATAAGCCCACAAATCAAACAATTGTTTGGAATAGCCATACATATTAAGCGGCCGTAACGACAATGTTGTAAGCAGACTGTCAGAAAACCCCAGTGAACCATCGCCATATGTTGCCGCACTGCTTGCAGTGATAAACCGAGCCCTACGTTCCAGCGCATAACGGCACATCATCCGCGTATATTTAAAATTATTGGACATGAGGAAATCTGCATCCCGTTCCACAGTGGACGAGCAGGCCCCCATGTGGAACACAGCATCAACGTGTTCCGGAGCACGGCCTTCCAAAACCATAGTACGAAATTCGTCACGTTGTATGTAATCTCGGTAGCGCCTGCCCACAAGGTTACGCCAGTTGTCTGTACTGGCCAGATTGTCCACTACCAGAATGTCATCGATGCCAGCTTCGTTAAGCCGCCAGAGCATGGCGCTGCCGATAAAGCCCGCACCTCCGGTCACGATATACATAGCATCTCCTCATTATTTCATTTGAAGTTCATTTCCAGTTGTACAGCACACGGATATTGGAGAAAGGAAGCCTTTACAGTACTGCGTCATGTGCAGGAGGAAAAAGCTGACCGCAGCAAGGAAGCTCTCAGGCATATACCACAGTGATACATTCCTCTATCCGTGGAAATGCAGCTACAGCGCCGCATCCAGCAACAGATTATCTCTGTGCACAACTTCAGGATAATGGGCATCACCAAGGATGGCAGCCACTTCATGACGCTTCAACCCCCTGATTCGCAAAAGATCGGCAGCGTCATAATTGCTCAGGCCAACTCCTACTATTTCATGCGCAAAAACAAGACGAACAAGAGCACCAGCGCCAAAGCTCCCTTCAACCTCGGTAATCCCTCCGGGCAGTAAACTCTTGCCGCGGTTTCTGACAGCATCGGCTGCCCCGGCATCCAGATACAATGTTCCCTGTGGATCAGACTGATAGGCCAGCCAATACTTACGGCGTGATACAGTGTGTTCTTCCTGCCGTACCCATGTACCCAGATACTCCCCTGCAAACAGGCGGGAAATGACATCAGGTTCCCTGCCCGGTAAAATGGCTGTGGGCACTCCCAGCTGAGCAGCCCGACATGCAGACAGCAGCTTGGAATACATCCCTCCGGTCCCTTCCGGAGTTTTGCCGCCGCACAAGCTCCGTATATCCAGATCACGGATTTTTTCAATGTACAGCATACGACGGGCATCGGGGTGTTCCAGAGGGTTAGCGTCTAATACTCCCCCAATGGTCGTCAAATTAACAAAAATATCCGCTTCAACCGGATTAAGCAGCAGGCTGGCCAGATTATCGTTATCGCTGAATTTAAGCTCATTGATAGATACGGTATCGTTTTCATTCACTACCGGAATAACCCGCATATTGAGCAACGTATTAAATGTATTCCGAATGTTAAGGAAGCGTATACGATCTCTCAAATCATCCCTGGTCAACAGTACCAAGGCTGAAGGCACACCTCGTGCTGCAAAGGCTTTGTCGTAACAATGCATAAGCCGGCCCTGCCCCACAGCTGCCGCGGCCTGCTTACCACTCATCCCCTGCGGCGGCAACCCACCTGCAAGCTGCTGCAGGGCCATTTTGCCTGCGGCCACAGCCCCGGAGGAAACCAATACCACCCTGCGGCCCTGCGCCCGCAAAAGGCACAACTGCTCCACAAGATTATCCATCACATTCATGTCAAGTGCTTCCCCCATATTCAGAACAGCACTCCCAACCTTCACCACCACGCATTTGGCATCGCGCAGTGCCGCATCTCGTTCTTCCTGCCAGCTCATACGGCCATGCCTCCTGAAATGCTTCTAGTGGGGGATCTTTCCCCTGACATTCTCTCCCGGCCCTGAAGTGCAGGGCTTTACGTCATGTTTGGTAACGTCACAAGCTGTCGACAACCTGGCAGTCGGCACTGCCCATATCCAGCAATCTGGCTCTCCCCAGGGAGAGTAAACTTATTCCGTCTCCCGCGTATATACCACTTCTATATCCGGAAACTCTTCGTCCTTAACCAGTATTTCCTGAAAATGTACCAGCGGGGCATGGCTTTCTACCTCTGCATACAGCTTCCACATAGCACCAAGCAGTTCGGCAAGGCCCTCGCCCGTTTGCGCGGAAATGAAAAATATCTCCTTCCCATCTGTGGCTGCCCGTTGCTGCAGGGCCGCCACCTGTTCCGAAGTAGCCAGATCAATTTTATTAATCACCTGCAGTTGCCGGCGCAGGCTAAGCTCCTTGTCAAAAGCGTTCAATTCGCCATTCACCAAATTAAACCCGGCCCATGGATCGGCCACATTACCCGCTTCTTCAATGCTCAAGATGTGGATAAGAAAACGAGTTCGCTCCACATGTTTTAAAAAACGCAGCCCCAGTCCCAGTCCACTGCCGGCACCTTCAATAAGCCCCGGGATATCAGCTACAATCATACGCATATCCGGGTTATCCTGATCGATAACCACGCCAAGGTTCGGCGTCAGCGTGGTAAAAGGATACGGAGCAATTTTAGGTTTAGCAGCCGAAATCCGGGAAATAAAAGTAGATTTGCCCGCATTGGGAAGGCCGATAATACCGGCATCGGCCAATAATTTGAGCTCAAGCCGCAGGTTACGCTCTTCCCCGGGTTCCCCCGGTTGAGCAAAACGGGGGGCGCGCATGGTGGATGTTTTGAAATGTTCGTTGCCTTTGCCGCCGCGGCCACCGCGGGCTATCAGAAATTCCTCCCCAGGCTCAGCCATATCCGTAAGCAGGTGCTCCCCTTCCGGCCCCAGCTCAAAAACCAGTGTCCCTACCGGCAAGGACAGCACCAGGTCATCACCTTTACGGCCGCAACGTTGGCTCCCCATGCCGCACTGCCCGTTCCGGGCTGCATAATGGCGTATCAGACGAAAATCATACAGACTCAGCAAACGGGGTTCTGCCCGAAAAATAATACTGCCACCATCACCACCATCACCACCATCCGGCCCACCGCGGGGAATAAATTTTTCCCGTCGGAACGACACACAGCCATTCCCCCCTTTACCGGCTTTAACGCTGATACGAGCTTCATCCACAAAACGCATATTACCACCCTAAGTACAGTTCTGGCATACCAGACACCACAACCGGAATACCCGCTTGCCCCTCCAGGCAACATCCCTCTCTTCAAAGCGAAAAACAACCCGTAAAAGCAAAAGGGAAGGAGCAATATGCTTCTTCCCTTTTGAACACAGTCACTCTTTTACCGTTATTCCAATACAGAAACTTCTTCAAAGGGCAGAACGTGAACGCGCCTCATAACACGGCGCTTACGAATGTAGGTTTCGTATTTCACCGTGCCATCAACCTTGGCAAATAGGGTATAGTCACTACCCACACCCACATTGTTACCAGGATGAATCACCGTGCCCAATTGGCGGACAAGAATATTTCCGGCAAGTACGTGCTGACCGCCAAACCGTTTCACCCCACGGCGTTGGGCATTACTGTCACGCCCGTTACGGGAACTGCCGCCTGCTTTTTTATGTGCCATGAGAATATCTCCTTAACAATCCCGGTCAGGCCTCAATGGCCGTAACCTGAATAGCGGTATAATCCTGGCGATGACCCTGCAGCTTACGCGAATCGTTGCGGCGCCACTTCCTGAATACAAGGACTTTATCACCGCGTACATGCTCCAGCACCGTAGCCGTCACCCTGGCGTTTTCAACATAGGGGGTACCGATTTTCACTTCGCCCCCACCAACCATAAGCACTTTATCAAGGGACACTTCGGTGCCCACATCAGCGCCCATACGATCCACCAGGACCCTGGCACCTTCTTCAACGCGGAACTGCTTACCGCCCGTTTCGATAATCGCGTACATTAAAGAACCTCCCAAAAGAGAAGATTTCTATACACAGTCCTCCCGCGAGATGTCAAGCGATAAGGCCGCGGTTAAGCGCATCATCTTCAACTGACTTCTTCCCTGTTCCATAACTGAAAATACTGCATCATAAAGAACCATCAGTACCGTCCGTACACAAAATCAAAAAAATTGCAATTTTTTTTCGTCTCCCCCTTCCCAACCTGACAAGAAGGCTTATTTATGCACCGAAGGTCACGAATAACTGACCCGCGCAGGCTGATATCCCACACCCGATTGCCCCAAAGCTCATTCCAGGGAAAGAGGGGTGAGTGTACAACAAAAAAATAGTTTTGGAGGATAAGTCGTCATGAGTCTGAAACCTTTGAATGACCGTGTTCTTGTAAAACGTCTCGAATCTGAAGAAAGAACAGCCGGTGGCCTGTATATCCCCGATACTGCCAAAGAAAAGCCCTCCAAGGGTGAAATTGTGGCTGTTGGCGCTGGCAAACGTGCTGAAGATGGTACGCTGATGCCCATGACTGTGAAAGCAGGCGATCTGGTTCTTTTCAACAAGTATGCGGGTACTGAAATCAAGCTGGATGGCGTTGAACACCTCGTTATGCGTGAAGACGATATCCTTGCTATTATTGACTAACAATGCCCTACGGCCCTGTTATATACCATTTCATTTCGTAAATTCCGGAGGAAAGTTCCATGTCCAAAGAGATTCTTTTTGATGCCCAAGCCCGTGAAAAACTTTCCCGTGGCGTGGACAAACTTGCCAATGCTGTAAAAATAACCCTTGGCCCTAAAGGCCGCAACGTTGTGTTTGAAAAATCCTTCGGCGCCCCGGTTATCACCAAGGATGGCGTTACCGTCGCCAAGCAGATTGAGCTTGAAGACAAGTTCGAAAACATGGGTGCCCAGATGGTGCGCGAAGTGGCCTCCAAAACCAACGATATTGCCGGTGATGGCACCACTACCGCCACCGTACTTGCCCAGGCTATTTACCGCGAAGGTGTAAAGCTTGTGGCCGCCGGCCGTAACCCCATGGCCATAAAGCGTGGCATTGACAAGGCAGTTGAAGCTGTCACTGCAGAGCTGGGCAAAATTGCAAAGCCCACGCGTGATCAGAAAGAAATCGCCCAGGTTGGCACCATTTCTGCTAATGCCGATGCCACTATCGGCAACATCATTGCCGAGGCCATGGCCAAAGTAGGCAAAGAAGGCGTAATCACTGTTGAAGAAGCCAAAGGCCTTGAAACCACCCTTGACGTTGTTGAAGGCATGAAGTTTGACCGTGGCTATCTTTCCCCCTATTTT
>CAYRKU010000002.1:51277-58500 GCA_964425055.1 uncultured Lawsonia sp.
ATAACCCCTTTATCTTGTGCAACGAAAAGAAAATCTCCAGCATGAAGGATATGCTCCCCATGCTTGAGCAGGTTGCCAAGGTCAACCGCCCGTTGCTGATCATTGCTGAAGATGTGGAAGGCGAAGCACTGGCCACCCTTGTGGTGAACAAGCTGCGCGGTACCCTACAGGTTGTGGCTGTAAAAGCGCCTGGCTTTGGCGAACGCCGCAAAGCCATGTTGGAAGATATCGCCATCCTTACCGGCGGCGAAGCTGTGTTTGAAGACCGGGGCATCAAGCTGGAAAATATTTCTCTGTCTTCCCTTGGTACTGCCAAGCGTGTGGTTATTGACAAAGAAAATACCACCATTGTGGACGGTGCCGGCCGTGCTGATGACATCAAGGCCCGTGTCAAACAGATCCGCGCTCAGATTGAAGACACAACCTCTGATTATGACCGTGAAAAACTGCAGGAACGCCTTGCCAAACTGGTAGGCGGCGTTGCCGTTATTCATGTTGGAGCCGCTACCGAAACCGAAATGAAAGAAAAGAAAGACCGGGTTGAAGACGCCCTGAACGCAACCCGCGCTGCTGTTGCCGAAGGCGTTATCCCCGGCGGCGGTACGGCGTTTATCCGCGCCATATCTGCGGTGGATACCATCAAAACCGTTGATGATGATGAGCAGGCTGGTCTGAACATCGTTCGTCGTTCACTGGAAGAACCCCTCCGCCTGATTGCCGCCAACGCCGGTCATGAAGGTTCCGTGGTGGTGGAAAAAGTCCGTGAAGGGAAAGACGGCTTTGGCTTCAACGCCGCCACTGGTGAATATGAAGACCTAATCGCCGCCGGCGTGATTGATCCCAAAATGGTGGCCCGCGTAGCCTTGGAAAAGGCAGCCTCCATTGCTGCTCTGCTACTGACCACCGAATGCGCTATTGCAGATAAGCCCGAACCAAAGAAGGATGCCCCGGCTATGCCCGATATGGGCGGCATGGGTGGCATGTACTAACAGCCTTTTTAGCGCTCTATGCGCCAATAAAATCTGCCCCCGGCGGTTACAACAGCCGGGGGTTTTGTTTTATCCTCCATTCAGGCTGCCTGTGTCCAGCTGTATCTCAAAGCGGGGACAATCTATAAATTTATGGTCGATCAGGAAGGTAGGCTCAATGGGCGCAGCATTTCCGTTCCAGTCTGAAGACCAATGACTATTACAGCATGAAGGTGGATTGGCAGGCTACAGACAATATTGCGTCCGTATATGAAGGTCGAACGGGAACAGACAGCCATCTGCCTGGGAATACAGCATCTCCCAAGCTTAAAAGTGGATGCTTAACTAAGGGGCTGTCAATGGCCAAACTACGCCTGGATCTCTGGATAAGGAGGATTTAGGAGTCGTCTGTTTGGAAGAAGCCTTAACCAAGCCTATTCTCTGGAATACAACAATAGCGGACCCTGCGCAAAATGTACAGGCGACAGACATAAGATGTCACAGTAATATCAGGTCAGACCTTTGTGCGGGCCTCAACCATGTCGTCACAAAGCTGAATGATCTTCCCTCTGAAAAATAGACATGATATTTCTTCTAAAACAACACCAATTTCCTTTTTGATACATATTTCAGGAGACTTTCGCATGAAAAATGCTCTGCTCATTATCGATATGCAAAACGATTTTGTCCTTCCCCAAAGCCCCCTGTGTGTGGCTGGGGCCTTTGCCACCATTCCAGTAATCAAAACCTTGCTTAACCGGGCCCGGCAGGAAGCGTGGAAAATTTTTCATGTGATCCGCCAACATTGCAGAGATGGCAGTGATGCTGAACTGTGGCGGGTCCCTTTTTTTGCCGAAGGCCCCGGTATCTGTATCCCGGGGACAGAAGGCTGCCGTATAGTGGACAGCCTTTCCCCCCTGCCTGATGAACAGGTGATCATCAAGCACCGTTTCAGCGCCTTCTTCCATACTGATCTGGATCTCCGGCTCAGGCGACTTGGTATTCAAAACGTGATCATCGCGGGAACACAGTACCCCAACTGTATCCGGGGGACAGCCGTAGATGCCATGAGCCTAGACTACCATACCTTTATTATTACTGATGGTTGCTCGGCCCAAAGCGCGGACATTGCCGCAGCCAATATTCGGGATCTGCAAAATATGGGCATTACCTGCGTCCCTGCTGCTGAACTGGATTCTATTCTGGAGCGGGCAAATGTCTGACCCACTCCCCACCCGTGCCCAGTGGCTTCGCTTTGCCGCTGGGATATTGAGCGAGGCCAAGGTGGATTCACCTCGCCTTTCCGCAGAATTACTGCTCTTTCACGCCTGCGCCATCAACAGGCTGGAGCTGACCCTGTACCCGGACGTACCCCTCTCGCCAACGGAACAGGCTTACCTGACCAGCATACTGCAGCGACGAGCTGCCGGTGAACCCGCAGCCTACATTCTGGGCAAAAAAGAATTTTTTGGGCGAGATTTCAAAATTACTTCAGCTACACTGATCCCCCGTCCGGAAACAGAACTGCTTGTAGAAACAGCACTGCAGGCATTCCCCACTAAACAGCCCATACACTTTGCTGACCTGGGAACAGGCAGCGGCTGCATTGCCATAAGCCTCTGTACCGAGCGCCCCTGCTGGGCAGGTATTATGGCCGACATTTCCCCTGCAGCCCTGGCCGTGGCCCGACATAACGCAGCACTCCATGCCGTATCCAATCGGCTTCACTCACTGTTGGCGGACTTCACAAAGCCAATGTTCCTTCCGGAAAGCCTGGACCTTATAGTGAGCAACCCACCCTATATCAGTGATGAGGAATACGCCGCCCTTTCTCTGGAAATACGCAACTATGAGCCGGGCATTGCCCTGGTACCGGGCTTTCGGCCCGAAAACACGGGGAAAGTCCCTCCCCGGCCCCCCACAACGAACAGCATCCCCAATGCTGATGGCACACAAGGGCTCAAATATCTCCTGGCTGTAACTGCCGAAGCAGCCATTGCCTTACGCCCAGGAGGGCTGCTACTACTGGAACATGGTTGGACGCAAAGCGCGCCAATGCAACTGTCGCTAAAAAGTCACACATGGAGAAAATATATTGTTATCAAAGACTTAGCTGGATATAATCGTCTATTGCTTATCCAAAAAGCCTTATAGCCATCTAAACTGTTGTTAAAAGCATACAATCAATGCTTTTAACAGCAAAAAAAATTATAAATAAATTAAGGAGATAATTATGCTATATTTGGCCCGTTTTTTGCTAGATAAAAGAACGGAGGTTTGTAATGAACCAAACTACCATCCAACGCAGCATCACCTGCTCCGGTATCGGGCTGCATAGTGGCAATCAGGTAAGTATCACAGTGCACCCGGCCCCGGCCAACACGGGCATTGTGTTTGAAGTGCAGACCGCAGACGGCATTCGGCGCATCAACCCCACACCTAAAGCTGTACTTACTACCGAACTGGCCACAACGCTTGGCAACAAGGGAACTTGTGTATCTACAGTGGAGCATCTACTGGCAGCGATCCTTGGCCTTGGGCTCGATAACCTGATCATAAACGTCAGGGGTGGGGAAATTCCCATCATGGATGGTTCCGCTTCCGCTTTTGTGAACATGTTTGCCCGCGCCGGTATCCGTACGCTTTCTGCTTCCCGCAGGTTTATGCGTGTTAATCGGCTGGTGGAATACAGCTCTGGTGCAAAAAAGATCCGTGCACGCCCGTATGCCGGGTTCCGGGTTTCGTACACCATTGACTTCCCTCACCCAATCATCGGTCGGCAACATATTTCTCTGAACATCAATTCCACCAGCTTTGCCCGCGTGGCCTCTGCCAGGACTTTTGGTTTTTACAGAGATGTTGCCTATCTGCACAGTCATGGACTGGCCCGCGGCGGCTCATTGGCCAATGTGGTTGTACTGGACGATACACATGTGATGAACCCCGAGGGCCTGCGCTATAAGGACGAATTTGTCCGGCATAAACTGCTGGACTTTATTGGCGATATGGCCATGTTGGGTACGCCAATTCAAGGCGATTTTGATGTGTATTATTCCGGGCATCAACTCAATAATGAATTTCTGCGTATATTGGAAAGTGGGCACGCCCTTTCCCTGATCGATCCCACTGAGGATCAGCGCCGCAACCTGTCTGCACCAATGTATGAAGGTTCGCTGGCTCTGGCATAAGGGCTTACTGGTTTTTTACCTGCTTACTGCAATGCAGGCCTAAAAAATGGCCATAGGATGGCTGCGACAGTGTATGCCGGGATAACAAACAACAAACTGTCCACCCGATCCAAAACACCGCCATGACCGGGCAGGATGTTGCCCGAATCTTTAACTCCACGTGAACGCTTAAGGGCTGATTCAAAAAAATCGCCCAGCTGGGCCATGATACCCAGGCTAAACCCAAGCAACAGAAAAGCACCTGTACCGGCTATACCAAAGGCACGGCCAAAGGCCAGGCTGGCCAATACGGACACAGCAAGTCCGGCCACACTGCCCTCAATGCTTTTTTTCGGGCTGACTTTCGGCCATATTTTATGTCGGCCAAAGCGTGATCCCGTAAAATACGCCACTGTATCTGACAGGCCACAGATGCACAGTAGCAGGCACTGCTCCGGCAGTGTCAGCCACAACGCCGGCATAAGCAATACGGGAATATACAAAAGTCCCAGGCCTAATATTGCAATGTTCGTAACATGGTATCCCCCATCTCTGGCCCATGCAAAAAGGAACATACAGGCCAATACCGGCATTGCCCCGCACAATGCAGGCATAAGGTTACCGGGGTGTTGCCACGTTGCGGCAAGGATAATCCCTCCCAGAACTATGCCCACTATACGGCTGGCCATATGTTCCCACCGTGGCCAAAACAGATTGTAAAATTCCCACAGGCCCACAAGGGAAAACAGCAGCACCAGGGCAAAAAAGTATGGCCCAGAAAGAGAAAGCCCCGCAATAAGCAGGACAATAAGTACGGCTCCGGTAAGGATACGGGGTATGTGTTGTGCGGCAATGATCATTGAATCTGCTCCTGCGTAAGCCCAAAACGGCGGTTACGGCCCATATAGACCTGAAGGACCTCATGCAGGGCAGTAACTCCAAAATCAGGCCAAAAAATCTGCGTAAAATACAATTCGCTGTAGACGCTCTGATAAATGAGATAGTTGCTGAGCCTGTATTCACCGCCTGTCCTGATGATCAGGTCCGGATCCGGCTGACCCGCAGTATACAATTCAGTGGCAAACTGTTCTTCGGTAAGTGTATCCGGAGGTACGCCCCGGGCCAGTAATGCCCGCACAGCCCTGAGAATTTCTTCCCTGCCGGAATAATTGATTGCCAGGTTAACCGTCATGTCGGAACATTGTTCTGTTTTTTTCAGAACATGGATCAGGGTTGTTCGAACTGCCAAAGGCAAACCGGCAATATCCCCCAACGCCCGCAGCCGGATGCCGTTTTCCAGCATGCCCGGCAGCTCCTGGCGCAGAAAAGTTATTAACAGCTGAAAAAGCAGCGCTACTTCGTCCCCCGGGCGACCCCAATTTTCCCGTGAGAAGGTGTACAGCGTCAAATACGGGATACCAAGCTTACGACATTCCGTAACAATAACCTTTGCTGCGCGTACACCAGCCTTATGCCCATCGCTGCGGGGAAGCCCCCGAGCCTGGGCCCAGCGTCCATTGCCATCCATAATAACAGCCAGATGCCTGGGCAGGGTGGACGATGATACCAACATGAACAAACTCAATACAAACAAATGACAGGGCAGGATTTACAAATCCATAATCTCTTTGTCCTTAGCCTGACATTTTTCATCAACTTTGGCCACGTATTTGTCCGTAAGCTTCTGAACTTCATCAACGGCTTTTTTCAGCCCGTCTTCAGAGAGGACCTTTTCCTTTTCCAGTTTCTTCAGCTGATCATTGGCATCACGACGAGCGTTACGCACGGCAACTTTGGTTTCTTCACTGTATTTGTGCGAAACTTTAACCAGTTCTTTCCGGCGGTCTTCAGTCAAAGGGGGGATGGAAATTCGGATAAGTTTGCCATCATTGATGGGAGTAAGACCCAGATCAGACTTGAGAATAGCCTTTTCCACACCGGCAAACGCACCGCGATCCCATGGCTGAATAGTGATTGTGCGGCTATCGGGCACGGCAACAGAAGCCAATTGATTAATGGGTGTAGGTGTACCGTAATAGTCCACCCGAATAGCATCCACAAGGCTGGTAGAGGCGCGGCCTGTGCGCAGCCGTCCGAAATCACGATCCAGACTGAGCAGTGATTTTTCCATTTTTTCTTCGGCTTCAAGCAGAACCGTATCTCTGTCCATAGTTATTCTCCTTCAATCGTGGTTCCAGAAGGTTCCCCGCACACAACTTTTTTGATACTTCCGTTAAATATGTTGCAGACAATAATGGGAATGCTGTTTTCCTGCGCCAGTGTGATAGCTGTAGAATCCATCACTTTAAGATGACGCCGTAAGGTATCTTCATAGCTAAGGCGCGAGAACATAATGGCATCGGTATACTGCATAGGGTCTTTATCATACACACCATTTACTTTGGTGGCCTTAACGATGGCATCGCATTTCAACTCCATTCCCCGCAAAGCAGCAGCCGTATCTGTTGTAAAATACGGGTTACCTGTCCCCGCGGCACAGATGATGATACGGCCCTTTTCCAAATGGCGCAGCGCACGGCGGCGTACGTACGGCTCACAGACTGCCTGCATAGCAATAGCTGAAAGAACCCGTGTCGCATGCCCGTTTTTTTCCAGTGCGTCCTGCATGGCCAGGGCATTAAGCACTGTAGCCAGCATGCCCATATAGTCCGCCGAAGAGCGGTCCATCCCTGCAGCCGAAGCGGACAGACCCCGGAAAATATTCCCGCCACCGATAACCAGAGCCACTTCAAGCCCTAGGTCCACAACAGTGGCAATTTCTTTACATATCTTTGAAACGGTAGGAGGGTCAATACCTGTTTGCCTGTCCCCTGCAAGGGCCTCGCCACTGAGTTTGAGCAAAACACGTCTGTATTTGAGTTGCACCATCATCCACTCCTGTTATCTATGCGTATAGGGGGCACCCCACGTTGTTTCATTAACACGTACATACTTGAGGAAGGCGTAAAAGGAACCGTGAGCCGCATTGATAAACCCGGCCCGGCCATCAAGAAAGCCTTTTTTCAGCACATAGATACGCAAAAACCGACCAAGGCCATGGACGATCCCAGCCAGGACACCTCCGCGT
>CAYRKU010000002.1:58510-58847 GCA_964425055.1 uncultured Lawsonia sp.
CCGGGCGGCAAGTGCTTCCGCTCCCTGCTGGGCATAGGAATTGATCTTATCCAAATGTTCCCGAAAACTGCTGTAAGGGTAGTGGAGAATATCCCCATCAATATACCGTGTATCCCCCACAGGGTGAAAGGAATAATGCGCCCCATTAACGTTTACGCGCATATAGCCAGCGCGAAATATCCGCAACAACTTGTCAGGATACCAACCACTGTGTAAAAGAAAACGATCGTAATACCACGAACGACGGGATACCCAAAACCCGGCAAGAGTTTTTCCACTCTGATCAGCCTCCGCTGTTGCCTGCAAGACAGCATCGCGAAGCGTGGGAGAACATAAT
>CAYRKU010000003.1:0-1617 GCA_964425055.1 uncultured Lawsonia sp.
ATCACTATTTACCCGGGCAACGGCTTTGGCGACATGCGATCCGAGCGTGTTAAAACGCTTACGGTAATGGATGCAGAAATTTTGAGCAAACAAACCTATATTGCCAACGCCACGCCAAGTTCCACAGCTGCCGGCACCATTATTTACCGAAATATCTCTATCACGGCCCAACTCAATGGCGCAGGCGAGCAATATTTTGATGTTAAAGGCCTAAAGGCAGCGCAGGGCCGGTTTTTCAACGCAGATGATGTCAGCCGGAATGCCTCCTACGTGGTTATTGATGACAATACTCGGCAAAAACTGTTCCCACAGGGAGAAAATCCGGTTGGAGAAATCATCCTTTTCAACAGGCGGCCGCTGACAATCCTTGGCGTGGCGGAAAAGCAGGACAGTGTTTTTGGCCCTACTGACGCGCTCAATTTATGGGCGCCCTACACTACTGTCATGCACAAAATTTCGGGTAAGCGCTACATTTCATCAGTAGTGGTCAAAATCAAAGATGATGTAATGCCCCTTATGGCCGAAAAAAACCTGACAAACCTGCTGACGGCCCGCCACGGCTCTACCGACTTTTTCACAGTCAATACCGACAGCATCAAAAAAACCATTGAAAGCACTACCGGGACCATGACCCTGCTCATTTCCGGCATTGCCCTTATTTCCTTGGTGGTGGGCGGTATTGGCGTAATGAATATCATGCTTGTGTCAGTCACCGAACGTACCCGGGAAATAGGCGTGCGCATGGCCATTGGAGCCAGACAGATCAATATTATGGAGCAATTTCTGATAGAAGCGGTGCTGATCTGCATTATCGGCGGCTTGCTTGGAATTGCCGCTTCGCAGCTTATCGGGGTTGTGTTTGACTTTTTTGTTACCGATTTCGCCATGTCTTATTCTGCCGGGTCAATGCTGCTGGCGCTGATCTGCTCCTCGGCCATTGGCATAATTTTTGGTTTCATGCCCGCCCGCAACGCGTCGAGGCTCAACCCCATCGACGCTCTCTCAAGGGAATAGCCCATGCAACGCGCATTCATTATCGGCCTGCTTGCCCTCATTATGGGAGGCTGCGCCAACTACCCCACAGACACGTTTACCGCAGATATCACCCCGCGCGCGGATATCGCCGGCAAATACAACTTAAATTTGGCCTGGTGGGGCGTGTATGCTGATCCGAGCCTAAACCACCTTGTGGCCATGGCCCTGGAACGTAATATGGACTATGCCCGCAGCGCCATTAACATCAACCGCGCTCTGTACCGGGCGCACCTGCTCTCGGCAGATTTGGTTCCCACCTTTTCAGCAGAGGCGGCAGCAGAGTCAGACAAAGCCCTTGACAGCGGTGCCTCCATCCGGAACTATTCCGCCGGTTTTGGCGTCAACTATGAAGTGGACCTGTGGCAGCGGCTGCGCAACGCGGCCAGCGCGCAGGAATGGGAATACCGGGCAACTGTTCTGGACAGGGAAACTACCCGCCTGGTTCTGGTCAACGCTGTTGTTGATGCCTGGTTCAACCTGCGTTATCTGGATCAAGCCACCCGTGTTACCGAGGCCAGCATAGAGCGCTATCAAAAACTCCTTGAGCTGACTCAGGCCAGGCACGACATGGGTAAGGCTGAT
>CAYRKU010000003.1:1627-1883 GCA_964425055.1 uncultured Lawsonia sp.
GAGCCACTCCAGGCCGAACAGGCCTTACTTGCAGCAGGCAGTAACCTTGCCTCGCTGCAAACACAAAGCAAACTGACAGAGCAGACCCTGCGTGATCTGCTCAATCTGCGGCCTGCGGATCCGCTGCCCGCAATCAGCGGCGATCTTATGTCCGCCATAACCGCCGAGGTATACCTTGATGTGCCCATTGCGGCCCTTGCCGCCAGGCCCGACATTCAGGCCAGCGAGGCCCGCCTGCAAAATGCTTTCAAAAATC
>CAYRKU010000003.1:1893-44383 GCA_964425055.1 uncultured Lawsonia sp.
GGATACGTTGGAATGTCAAACTTTCAGAGGCAGATTTTGAAGAAGCCCGGCTGAATTTTACGGAAAGTGTCACCACTGCCCTGAATGAAGTGGATACAGCTTATCTGGCCTACCGGAAATCACGCCAGATTTTGGAACAGATGGTCGCCAAACATGATCGTGATCTGCGCATCAGCAGCTATTATCAAATCCGGTACATGCTTGGCGCAGGCGAACTTAAAGACTATCTTGATGCCCTGAATACGGCAGATGCATCCATGCTTGCGGCCCTGGAAGCCAAGTACACAGGCATTCGCTATGAAAACCAGATTTACAAAGCAATGGGCGGCCGTTACGAGCCCCTTCCGGTCAGGCCAGCCCCTCCCACCACCGCGGGTACGGCGGCATCTGATCGGCCAGCGCCACCGGATCGCCAATAATCGGGGTCAGGAGACGGGGCAACCCCACCCCCTGACAGGCTGCGGCAACGCGGCGGAATGGCTCGTCCCATGGATGATAGGCCAAAGAAAATTTGCCAATATGTGCCGGCAGCAGATGTCTGGCCTGCAGATCCTGCGCGGCCTGAACGGTTTCCTCCGGCATCATATGGATATACGGCCAGCGCTCGTTGTATTGTCCACAATCCAGCAGGGCCAGATCAAAAGCGCCAAAACGTTTTCCCAGTTCTGCGAAGTGCGGCCCATACCCGCTGTCTCCGCTGAAAAATACCCGATGACGCGGTGTTTCCAGCACATATCCAACCCACAGGCTTTTATTGCGGACCAGGGCACGCCCCGAATAATGCCGAGCCGGAATCGCATGGATTCGCAGCCCGGTATCCAAATCCAGAGCATCGCCCCAGTCCACTTCCTGGACACGATCTTCCGCAAAGCCCCAACGCCGGAAATGAGCCCCCGTTCCCAGCCCGCAAACCACCTTTCGGATACGGTTTTTCAGAGCCATCACTGTGGGGTAATCCAGATGATCCCAGTGATCATGTGAAATCAACAGACAGTCGATATCCGGCATATCCAATGCCGTATAGGGTGTCGCCCCCGGAAAGGCCCGTGTGCTGAAAGAAACCGGCGCGGCCCAGCCGCTGAAAACCGGGTCCACAAGAACACGGTACCGGCCGGACTGGAACAGAAATGAAGAATGCCCCAGCCAGATTATCCAGTCACGGGCCTGATCCAGAACCGCGATGTCAGCCCGGCGTGCCGGAAGCGGACCCTGTGGCGCCGGGTTATCCCGTTTTTCCAGCAGGAAGCGAAGCAGGGAGACAACAAAACTTTCGTCTGTATTCAAAATTGGGCTTGGGGTCAGGTTCTGAAACTCTCCGCCCACATAATGCGGCGAAGCCAAAATACGCTCCAGAGCAGCCCCTTCCGGATACGCGCCAAACTGTTCCTGGCGAAGGAATGCCCATATCCCGCCCCCGGCACTGCCGGAAAGAACACCTAGGCCCGCCAGCAGCCTGAGAAAAAGCCTTCTGGTCATACACTCCTCACCCCATATCCGGTGCACAGCCAAGCCCGGCCGGACCCGGGCAGCTGCCGCGCAACACGCTGTTTCAGCGTTTCCACACATTCAGGAAGGATGCGGCGCTTCCGCCGGCATCAAGATGTTTCAGCAGTGCGCTGCCAAACACCACGGCATCAGGGCGCTTTTCCGGCGGCAGGCCGGCCAGCTGCCCTGGCTCGCGCAGGCCAAACCCCAGAGCCACAGGGATAGAAAAGGCACGCCGGGCCCGCTCCAGCGTGATTTCCACTTCCGGGGGCAGTCCATCCCGTTCACCTGTGGTCCCCAGTACGGAGACCACATACGCATAGCCCCGGCTTACCTTAGCATACATAGACATTCGCTCTTCCGGAGTATTGGGCCCCACAAGGGCAAGGAGATCTATCCCCTGGCGGTTGAGCGCTTCCCGAAAGGAATAACTTTCATCCAATGGCAAATCCGGCACAATGCAGCCGTGCACCCCGGCCAGGGCCGCATCTGTGGCAAAACGTTCCAGTCCATACTGCAAAAAGGGGTTCATATACCCCATCAGCACCAGCCCAGCCCGGATACTCCCGGCCCGGCGGAGCAGATCTTCAATCAAGCCGGAAAGGGTCACCCCCAGCCGCAACGCCCGCTGGGAGGCGCTTTCCACCACCGGGCCGTCGGCCACAGGGTCAGAAAAAGGTACGCCTATTTCAATAATATCCGCGCCGCACGTATCCAACTCATGTAAAACAGTCCAAAAACGATCCTTGTCCGGAAAGCCGGCGGTAAGAAAGGGGATAAGCGCTGTCCGGCCTTCCGCCCTGGCTGCCTGTATTTTCTGTTCCAAAATCGACATGCTTTTGCCCTCCTTAAAGGCGCAGCGCGCTTACCTGCTCAGGCAACGGATGCCCGGCCACAATATCCATATCCTTATCCCCACGGCCAGACAGATTGACAACCACGTTTCCGCCTCTGGGGAAACGATCGGGATGTTCCAGAACCCAGGCTAGCGCGTGTGAAGACTCCAGCGCCGGCAGGATACCCTCCGCGCGGCACAGCTCCGCAAAGGCATTAAGTGCCCCGGCGTCATTCACCAACCCGTAAAAAACGCGGCCCGTAGCGTTGAAATAGGCATGCTCCGGCCCCACGCCGGGATAATCCAATCCGGCTGAAACAGAGCCTGACGGTAAAATCTGCCCATCGGCATCCTGCAGGAGCATGGTAAGCTCCCCATGCAGCACTCCTGGAGAACCCAGATTCAGCGGGGCGGAATTCTGGCAGCCAGGCTCGCCGCTACCCGCCGCTTCTACGCCTTCTAGGCGTACTTCAGCGTCATCAATAAACGGATGAAACATGCCGATGGCATTTGAACCGCCGCCCACGCAGGCCACAACCACATCAGGCAGTTTACCGGTCAGCTTCAGCATTTGGGCTCGTGTTTCCCGGCCGATCACACTCTGAAAATCGCGCACCAATGTGGGGAATGGATGCGGCCCGGCCGCCGTGCCAAAGCAATAATGAGTGCTTTCCTGAGCGGCTATCCAATACCGCAGTGCTTCGTTAATGGCGTCCTTCAAAGTTTGGCTGCCGCTCCGCACCGGCTGTACCACAGCGCCCAGCAGCCTCATCCTTCGGACGTTTGACGACTGGCGTTCCACATCTTCCGCACCCATAAAAATGGTGCAGTCCATGCCCAGGCGCGCAGCGGCAGCCGCCGTGGCCACACCGTGCTGGCCGGCGCCGGTTTCAGCCACCAGGGCTGTTTTGCCCATATGTTTGGCCAATAACGCCTGACCCAGGGTGTTGTTGATTTTGTGCGCGCCTGTGTGCAGCAAATCCTCCCGCTTTAACCACAGGGAGAAACCCAACCGCTCTGAAAGCGTGGGGCACAGAGTCAGTGGGGTTTCACGTCCGGCATAGTTGCGCAGCAAATCGTTCAGCTCCGCCTGAAAAGCGGCAGTTGGCAGAATGTCGCACATGGCCTCTTCCAGTTCATTCAGCGGCGGTATAAGCAGCTCAGGCACGAACTGCCCCCCGAATTGTCCGAAGTAGCCTTTCATCAGCGTGCTTCCTTTTCGGCTTTGTTATAAGGGCAAAAGGTACCGGCAGCACACGGTTGCGCAACTGTGGCCCCGGGTAATTTTCCAATTGCGCGCATGGCTGCTGCCATGCGCTGGTGATCCTTACATCCGGGGGCCGATTCCAGCCCGGAATTGAGGTCAACACCATAAAAGGCAACGTCATGGCAGGCAGCGACGGCTTCAGCCACTGTGTCCGGGCCAAGGCCTCCGGCCAGCAGCCACGGCCGGGGGGAATGCAATCCGGCCAGGCTCTCCAGCGCAATACGGCTGCCGCTCCCACCCCAGCTTGTGCCCGCATCCAGCAGAAACATTCCGGCTGTAGGGGCATAATGGCGCATGGCTGCTTCCAGCTGGACTTTGTCAGCATAGCGGGCAGGCCACAGCACCCGGATAATTCGCCCGGCTGGAAGGCGCATGGCACGCACGCACGCTTCCGGCTGGTCACCATGCAGCTGCAGTATATCCAGACGCGCCTTACACATCAGGCCAAGCAGCTTCTCAGGGTCAGCGTCCACAACCACTCCCACACGGGTGCACCCCCGGCTGTTCAGCTTTGCCGCCTCTTCCGGCAGGATACAGCGCTGGCTGCCCGCCGCAAAAATAAAACCGCACATGTCCGCGCCCAAGCTCACGGCGCAGTCCACATCTTCCTGGCGGCGCAGGCCGCATATTTTCACGTGGAGCGTCATGCACTTTCCCTCAACACCCGCGCCTGGAACACCTTTGCCGCGCTATCCTGCTCATTCAGCGCTGACTGGGCGTCCCGCCCCAGCAGGGCGGCCAGCGCCTTGCCCGGCCGACCGCCACGCATCAGCGCGGTACCCACCAACACAGCCTGATAGCCGCAATCCGCAGCCTGCTTTAAGTGGGCGGGCCGATCCATCCCACTGGCCGCAATCCATATTTCCTCTGGCCCCGCGGTGCGGAAGCGTTCCGCCAGGCGCATGCAGGCGGCCCTGTCCACATGCAGTGTATCCAGATCGCGGGCGTTTACCTGAATAATCCGGGCGCCCGATTCCCTGGCCAGGCGTAAATCTGTTTCATCAAACACTTCCACTACGGCATCCATGCCGCCCGCTTCAGCCTGTTCACGCAGGCGGCGCAGAGTTACCGCATCAGGGGTAAGCCGGACAATCAGCAACAGGGCCGAAGCCGGAGTGGCCAGCGTAGCATTCACCTGCAACGGGTCAAAAATAAAATCTTTGCGCAGCAGGGGGAGGCAGGGGCCGCTCATGCGAGAAAGGTAGCGAATATTGCCTTTGAAAAAGATTTCTTCAGTCAGTACTGACAGGCAGTCTGCCCCGTTCACAGCGTACTCCCGGGCAGCTGTTTCCGGTGTGATGTTCAGGGCAATATCTCCACAGGAAGGAGAGGCCCGCTTGTATTCTGCAATCACGCGTACCGGGGCGCTCCCCGCTGCAGTTAGGGCCGCAGCAAACGAAGGCCGACCCCCGGGAAAAGGAACGGGGGCCAGGCCTGCATTTTCCAGCTGGCGTAAACGGTGTATTTCCTGTTCTTTAGCGCGAACAAAATGTTCAAGCCGCATGAATCACTCTCCCGCCCACGCCGGCAGCGACTGCCTCCCGCGCTTTGGCCATGCACTCCTGCAGCGGGATAGTTTCTTCCAGCAGATGCAGGCACACGCCTATATTAAGTACCAGCATATCTTGCATGGCTTTTGGGCCGCCGCCTGAAAGCAGGTCTCGCAGAACATGTACAGCTTCTTCCCGGCTGTGCACGCTCAGCTCTTCAGGCCGGCACGGCGCAATGCCAAAGTCAGCCGGGTTCAGGGTATACTGCTCCAGTTTACCCTCCCGCAGTAAAATCATTTCATTGGGGCCAAGCTGGGTGATTTCGTCATAGCCGCCGGCACCGCACACCACAGCAGCCCGTTGTACTGAAGTCAGGGCCAGGGTTTCGGCCATCAAGCGCACCTGATTAGGCCGGGCCACGCCAAGCAGAATATGCGTAGGCTGGGCAGGGTTGACCAGAGGGCCGAGCAGGTTGAACAGGGTCCGGATGCCCAGTTCTTTACGAATGGGGGCAATGTTGCGGAAAGATGGATGAAAATGCTGCGCAAAAAGAAACACAAAATTGTTCTTCTTCAGCAGCTCGCCGGCTTTGGCCGGGTCAATATGCAAATCCACACCCAACCCTTCCAGAACATCAGCACTGCCGCTTGTGGAAGAAGCCGCACGGTTGCCGTGCTTGGCAACCGGGTAGCCCATACCGGCCAGGGTCAGAGCCGTTCCGGTGGAGCAGTTGAAAGACGAGCGGCCGTCCCCACCGGTACCCACCACTTCAATTCGTGTCCCTTCAATGCCTTCGGCCCGTACAGCACGGGCCAGCACAACACGTATGGCCTGGGCCATTTCCACAGGGCTTTCGCCCTTCATCCGCAGCCCCATCAAAAAGGCGCCAGCCTGTGACGGGGTCATTGCCCCATCCATCAACGCAGTAAAGCCGTCAAAGGCCATGTCTTCGCTCAGATTGTTTCCCAAAGCCAATGTTTCAAGAATAGTGCTGATGCTCATTGTATCTCCTCATTGATGACAGCCCGGGGAAAATTGGCAAGCAGCTGCAGTCCGTCCGGTGTAAGGATTGATTCCGGATGAAACTGCACGCCCACCCACGGGCGATCTTTGTAACGTAATGCCATGATTTCACCTTCCGGAGCGCGGGCGGTTACCGTAAACGGGCACTGGGCAGCATCCATATCCGGATACACCACCAGCGAATGGTAGCGCCCCACACGCATTGGGTTGGGCAGGCCGGAAAACAACCCCGTACCATCATGCCGGATATCAGACGTTTTGCCGTGCATAACCCGTGGACCGGGAATAACACGTGCCCCGGCGAACAGGCCCAGGGCCTGATGCCCAAGGCAGACACCCAATATCGGAATTTCTGGAGCGATCCGATGCAAAAATTCCAGGCACAGGCCCGCATTTTGCGGATGGCCAGGCCCGGGGGAGATGCACACCATGCTCAGCTGTGCGTTCTGCGCCATATCCAGCAGGCGTGGATCGTCGTTTTTCAGTACAACCGGCGGCTGCCCAAGGCTATAAAAGGCCTGGACCAGATTGTAGGTAAACGAATCGTAATTATCGATCAGCAGAAACATGTTCTTCACTCCCATAATTAAGCACAGCGCGGATCACAGCAGATTTGTTGCACACTTCCTTCCATTCCAGGGCCGGGTTGGAATCGTGTACAATACCAGCCCCGGCCTGCCAGTTGATTCGGCCGTCTTTCAGCCACATGCTGCGGATGATGATCCCGGTATCCAAATTTACGCTTCCCGCATCCAGGCCAATCCAACCCATACATCCGGCATAGGGGCCACGGGGCAAATTTTCCATTTCAGCAATAATTTCCATGGCCCGCACCTTAGGTGCGCCGCTTACCGTACCGGCAGGGAAGGTTGCCGCCAATACATCCAGGGCATCCAGCCCGGGCTGCAGCCGGGCCGTGATCCGCGAGGTCAAATGCATCACATGGGAGAAGCGTTCCACTTCCATCAGCCGCTCCACATTCACTGTACCTGGGCTGGCAATACTGCCCAGGTCATTTCGGCCAAGGTCCACCAGCATCACATGTTCCGCCTGCTCCTTCGGGTCTTCCCGCAGTTCATCAGCTAGGCGAATGTCTTCCGCATCGTCCACACCGCGCCGCCGCGTCCCGGCAATGGGCGAAAGCTGTAACAGACCATCAGTACAACGCACCATTACTTCCGGCGAAGCGCTGATCAGTGTCAAATCCGGCAAATCCATGTAGACCATGTAGGGCGAAGGGTTCAGCTGCCGTATCCGGCGGTACAGAGAAAATGTATCCCCCGTAAAGGATGCGCTGAAGCGGCAGGAGGGCACTATTTGAATGGCCTCGCCCAGGCGAAGCATTTCCCTGGTTTGCTCTACCACCCGCATGTATCCTTCCTGGCCGGGGTCAGCCTGTACGGCGTCTTCATCTATGGGCGGAAAGGCAGCCGCAGGTTGGGAAGCTGCCCCGCATATGTCCCGTTGCGGGCCAAGGCTGGCCTGGAAAAGCCTGTTGTACAGATGATCAAACATCAACACCGTACCGGCCAGCACCAGACAGGCATCGGCATCCGCACCGGGTAAACATCCGGCCAGTTTTGGGTTGAACAGCCCGGCCATACCGTAGCCAAAATATCCGTATAAAGCCCGTGTGATCGGTGGCAGGCTATTCCCGGCAGAGGCTTCAAGGCGCAGGCAGCGCATCAGCTGCCGCAGCCCGTCAATAAACGGCAGCCCGTTCAATACAGCCAGGGGGGCAAGGCGATCGTCGGCAATGTCTACGGCCAGAGCGCCATCTTTACACCGAACTGTCAGCAAATAGTCCCCACCCAATACACTGTAACGTCCCCATCGCCCGTCCACCTCCGCGCTTTCCAGAAGAATCCCAGGCCTATCCCTGCATAAACCAAGGAAAAGGCTGATAGGCGTGTCCATATCCGCAGGCAGGCGACGCACTGTCTGACGCAAAATAATGGGAGAAAGGGAAACTGACATTGCGGCAATCCTCAGGTTACAGATTCAAAAAAGCGCCACCCTAGGGAAAGGATGGCGCCTGCGACAACACGGTCAGAACCGGAAAGCGGCCTACACAGCCCGCACCCCTCCCTTCGCATCTGTAATGCGCCACCACCGAAACTGGACAGAACGGGAAAGAAAGAAACAGGACATGTTGACCCCATACACTGCAAAATAACTGCCTTTATCCTAAAGGGGCATTCTTGCAAAGTCAATGCCCCGGCAGGTATTTTTTACCGGAAAGCATCCATCGCGACACGCTGAATCCTGCCATAAAATGGCTACGGGTGATAGTTTTACCCGCCAGGTTGCCATAAACACAACCAGGCAGATATGCGGCAGTACAAAATTTTGCTAATAAAACTTTATTTGACTTTTAAAATATTTTTCCCTACTCTCCCCGTAGCGCCGCCGACAGGAGCTGGTACCCGTGGCTTTTAAACAGTTCTGCTTCTCCCTGCTGTGCCGTACCGTATCGGTCACGGCGAACCCGCACAGCCCGGTATATCCCACGAGATCAGAAACACTGCCCGCATGGCGTGAAGTCCTCCTCCTTACTTTACCCCAGGCAGGGCTGATGCTGTGCCATCTCGCCATTTCCCTTACGGACATGTGGGTGGCCGGTCAGCTTGACGCCGCAGTACAGGCCTCACTGGGTGTGGTGACGCAGCTCTTTACCCTGCTGATGCTTGTCACGTCCATGGCCGGGGCGGGATGCATGTCCACTGTCAGCCAAGCTCTGGGGGCGGGGCTCCCCGTCCGAGCCAGCCGCTACGCCGGGCTGATTGTTCTCCTGGCGTTTGGCGCCGGCACCGGGGTAGGGTTTATGGGTCTGGCTCTGCGCGCTCCCGCCATACGCCTTTTGGGTATCCCCCCGGATCTGCAGCCGGTAATGAACACATTCATTACCGCCTATTGCTGCCAGTTACCTCTGTATTACACGCTAATCATGTTCAATTCCATCTTCCGGGCCTACAAACTGATGCGGCTGCCCCTTTTCGCCCTAGGCCTAACCGCCGGCAGCAACTGCCTTGGCAGCCTTGGTTTTGGTCTGGGTCTGTGGGGGCTTCCGGATTACGGTTATACGGGTATAGCCTGGGCTACTTTCGGATCTACCATACCGGGGCTGGCCTGCAATATCCTGGCTGCCCTGCGGCACGGTATCCTGAGTGCAAAAGCCTTTGCCCCGTGGCGCTGGTGCCGCCGCGCCCTGCCGTATCTCTTCAGAGTAGGTATTCCGGCTACACTGGGCCAAATTGCCACACAGGCAGGTAGCCTGGTAACCTTGGGTATTCTCAGTACGTTGCCTGAAAATGTCGTAACCGTTGTGGCAGGAATGAGCCTTGGCACACGGGTACAGGCGCTTGTGCTGTTCCCCGTTGCCGCGCTGGGCATGAGCATAACCGTACTGGCAGGGCATTTGCTGGGCGCCGGAAGACTGGACGACCTGTACCGGTTTGGCAGCAGGGCAGCCCTGGTTACCGGGGGAGTTCTCATCCTCCCGGCTCTGTTGCTGTATTGGCTCCGCCTGCCTGTAGCCGGTCTGTTTACCTCCGACGTAACCGTGCTGGATCAGGCCACCGTGTATCTGCCCTTTGCCTGCCTGGGCATCCCCCTGGCCGGAACGGGGATGGTGGTACACAGCACCTTTGCCGGGGCCGGGGCCACACGGCTTACCTGCCTCGTCAGCTGTACCTCTGTTTGGGCAATTGCCATCCCTCTGGGCTATACCCTCGCCGTACCCTGCCAGGCCCCCGGCGTGTACGCCGCGGGCCTGGTGGCCCAGGTAATCAGTCTTATCTGGCTGACTGCCGTATTTCGCAGTAAAAAATGGCTTGAATACGGCCAGCGAAAAGGCCACAATACGTAACACCCATTACGGAGGCCTCCATGCCAGAGAATACCCCCCGCCTCTCCCCTGTATTGGAAAATTATCTGGAAATCATTTTTTATGAAGAGGCCAACAATGGCGCGGCCAGGGCCGGGGCCATTGCTTCGGCAGCGGGTGTTTCCCGCTCCACAGTTACCAGCGCGCTGAAAGTGCTGGCCAGACAGGGCTATATTGAATACGCACCCTACAGCCTTATCCGTCTGACGCCGGAAGGCCGGGCCATTGGCCGCGATATTGCCCACCGCCATATTATCTTTCAGGAATTTTTCCAATATGTACTTCAACTGGAAAATGATCTGGCCAGTTCCGTAGCCTGCAAGCTTGAACATGTTGTTCCGGAACGGGTAATCCGCCGCCTGGGCCGCTTTGTGCTGTACCTGCACAGCCGGGAAGAAAGTTGGCAGAACTGGCAGCAGGAATACGCCAGACTGCACCGGGATCAAAGCAACAAATCCCATAATTGATGACGTATCAGGGACATTGAGCTCTGATTGAGCCGCCTTCCCTGCAGATGCCTTTCCGGAAGGTCTTTCAACTGCTCTCATCTTTCATGCGCCTGCCCCGGAGACGGTTCTTCTTTTCTTGCGTGCGTGGAACAGGTGTGCTATATTTCATAATCTGTCCGTTCGAGAGTGTCTGTGCGCGCGGCGAAATTTATTTCCATAAAACGCCAGCGCCAAGGTCGGAAATTTGAAAAATTTCCGCACAGGTGTCTAGGAGAAACCATTTTTGATAAGAATCACAGGTAGGACGGCAATACTCTGTTCTTCGAAATACTATTTTCACGGTAGTACCTGATGCGCCTTTTCAGCGGAATGGACAACTCCTCTGAACATGACAAGCACTCATTTCCTGTATGAATTCGGAATCTTCCTTACGCGAGGCTGCGCGGGTACACGGTTTTTACCCCAACCATAACCGCGTTTGCGGTATGGCAGCAACACACTTTCTCTGAAGGAGTCTTTCATGAATGGCAAGAATCTCTTTGCCAGTACCGGTGGTATTGTCTTTGTAGGTGCGCTTATCGGCCTTGCTGCCATCCTGCTGCAAAAATTGGGCAATCCAGCTAACATGGGTATATGTGTGGCCTGTTTTGAGCGCGACATTACGGGCGGTCTCGGCCTGCATCGCGCCGCTGCTGTGCAGTACATCCGCCCGGAAATTATCGGTTTTGTTCTCGGCTCCATGGGCATAGCCCTGGTGGCCGGGGAGTTTCGCTCCCGCGGAGGATCCGCGCCGCTGGTGCGCTTTATTCTCGGCATGGTTGCGGCTGTGGGTGCCCTTGTTTTCCTTGGCTGCCCCTGGCGTACCCTTCTTCGCCTTGCAGGTGGAGACGGCAATGCCCTGTTCGGCCTTGCCGGGCTTATCTGCGGCATTGGCGGTGGAACGCTGTTCTTCAGGCGCGGCTATTCCCTGGGCAGCAGTGTTAAGCAGAATGCGGCCGTCGGCTACTTTTTCCCCCTGCTTATGGTCGGTCTCCTCTGCCTGTATCTGGTTTTTCCGCAGATTCCCGGAGAAGCGCAGAACGGCCCTCTTTTCTACTCCAAAAGCGGTCCAGGTTCGGCGCATGCCCCCTTCCTTCTCTCTTTTGGGGTAGCTCTGGTTATTGGCGCATTAGCGCAGCGCAGCCGTTTCTGCACAATGGGAGCTTTTCGCGACCTCATCCTCTTCCGCTATACCCATCTTTTCCTCGGGGTGGTGGCCATGTTTGCCGCGGCCTTTCTGGCCAATCTGCTTACGGGAGGTTTCCATGCCGGCTTTGAAGGCCAGCCTGTGGCGCACAGCGATGGCCTGTGGAATTTTCTGGGTATGGTTACCGCCGGCCTAGCCTTTGCCCTGGCCGGCGGATGCCCCGGCCGGCAGCTTTTTATGGCCGGTGAAGGCGACAGCGATGCCGCTGTTTTTGCCCTCGGTATGCTTACCGGCGCGGCCATGGCGCACAATCTCGGCACTGCCAGCTCAGCTTCCGGCATAGGAACCTATGGTGCGCAGGGAACACTTATCGGTCTTATCGTCTGCCTGGTTATTGGCTTCGCCTTTTCGAGAAAAGCCTGATGTTAGCGCAGATTGAAAATCAGTTTGAAAACTGCCCGGCGTCCGGAAATGCAAACCGGAACAGCACCTGAAGGAGCGTGCCCGTTAGCAGCAAAGCCGCCTGGCGGACATCAGGATCAAATCTGGCGCCCGCTCCAACGTGAGTGAAAATTTACTTCTTTTTCACGAAACGCCAGCATGGCTGGAAACCTGTAACGTTTCCAACCCCAAAATGTTCTAAAGGAGAAAAAATATGCTTATTGATACACGCGGCCTATCGTGCCCGCAGCCTGTTCTCATGGTTTACCCCCACCTTTCCGGAACTGATCCCATAGATGTGCTTGTGGATAATACAACGAGCCGGGAAAACGTCAGCCGTGCCGCGCTGCATACCGGCTGGAAGGTTGAAGAGCATCAGGAAGAAGATGGTGTTGTCCGCCTGGAGCTTCGTAAGTAATGTTTAAAAACCTGACGGGCTGGCTGAAACGGCGCGATGCCGGGGCGCGGGGAAAAAACGCTTCCGCGGACAGAGGCTTTCTTGTCTTTCAACACACCGGTGAAGTAATACGGGCAGAACGTTGCCTTCGGGCAGCAGGATTTTCGGTGGAGGTCAAGGGGCCTCCGCCTGAGCTCCGGACTGGTTGCGACATGGTGGTAGTTTTCCCGCTCATCATGGAATCAGCCGTGCGCCGTATTCTGAAAGAGGAAAAACTTCTCCCCATGAACGTGGTTCCGGTAAACGATTCCCTTTTGGAGCCTGTGTCTCTTTATTGTGTAAAGGACTACGGAAACTGGTTCATGGTTCAGGCCGCCAACGTGAAAATCACCGTGGAAACGGCAAGCGGGCGTATTGTCAATGTTTCCGGAGGCGGATGCCCGGATGTGCCGTATCTGGCATCCCTGCTGACGGGGGTGAACATTGATGCCGCCGAGGAACCCCGTGTGCATGGGCATACTCTGTGTTCCTACGCTCTTCAGAAGGCTTTTCTCGAAGCCCGCCGCCTTTGGCGGGGAGGTAAAGCATGCGCTGGCTGATCTGCGGGACAGTGCCGGATGATACCTTTCCCCTGAGCCTTGGGGTATGGCACGTGGCGGGAGAGCGTCTTCTTCCCGCCGATGTTTCCGCCTGTGAAAGCCATGTTACCGTACCCGCCGTGCCTATTCTCCGTGGAACTCCCGCGCTGACCGCGGCGGCCATACTGGCATTGGAAAAGCTCCAGGCACCGCCGCCTCTGGTGCTGCTGGCGGGAGACTGCGGCTCCTCCAAAGGCAGTACGGCGCTGTACGCATTCCTTTCATCATGGCTGTCTTCACCGGACGCTGCCGGCCTTGCGGGACTGACCTTTCATTACCTCTTTCCCAGTGTGGACGGACAGAATCGTATTCTTATGGCACTGGAGGAGCGCAGTGCCGCCATGCCTGTGCTCATTGCCGATGCCGGGTTCATGTATGCAGCAAAAATGAGCGGGTATGCCTCCCGCTATGATGTGTTCACCCCGGACGTTGGGGAATTGGCCTTTCTGGCGGATGAAAAAGCTCCTCATCCTTTCTATACCCGCGGCTTTCTACTGTCGGAGGGGAATAAAGCAGAAGATCTGGCCGCGCTGGCATGGAAACACGAAGACAGTGCAAAGTTTCTCCTTATCAAGGGCATATCTGACATCATCACGGAAAATGGGCGGGAAGTCGGACGGGTGACGGAACCTTCGTTGCCTTTTATGGAACCTATAGGCGGCACAGGAGACATGCTTACCGGGCTGCTGACGGCTTTTGCCGCGGCTGGAAATCCACTTCGCGAGGCCTGCCTTCTGTCCGCACGGTGTGCAAGGCTTATCGGAGAGCTGACCAGCCCGACACCGGCGACCGCTATTGCGGAATTCATGCCTTTTGTTGCAGAAGGTGTGGCCAGGATACAACATGAAAAAACCTGTAACCTGCATTAACTACGGGGAATCTATGACAACATTCTGCCTGATGGATAAGACCAGAGGCGCCGGCTGAGCGGCGAAGACGGCTCCAGAGTTGCTGGAACAGATTCTTTCCGCAATAACACCGCCTCCCGACTGGGAGGGGCGTATTCTGCACGGTTATTCCAACAATGAAGACGCAGTCGTGATCAAGGCGCCTCCATCTGGGCTTGCCCTGGTACAAACGGTTGACATTCTTGGTGTAATAGGCAATGACGCGCGGCTTTTCGGCCAAACGGCGGCAGCCAATGCGCTGTCTGATGTCTATGCCATGGGCGGCTGGCCGTGGTCCGTTATGAACATTGCCGCTTTTCCCTCCCCTTCATCGGAATCGGACACCCCGTTTTCCGTATTGACAGACATCCTGTCCGGGGCAATGGAAAAAGTGGCGGAGTCCGGGGCCGTACTTGCCGGCGGGCATACACTTGATGACGAATGGATAAAGTTTGGCCTGTCTGTTACCGGAGTGGTTGACCCCGCGAATGTCGCGCGGAATGACAAACTCAGCCCGGGCGATGTTCTTATTCTCACAAAACCCCTGGGCACCGGTGTTCTGGCAACGGCTATCAAGGCGGGATGGTCCGGCAGCAGCGAGGCTGAGCGGGACATGTATCACTGGACAACGCGGCTAAACGCCCATGCAGCGACGTTGATACGGGAAATGAAACTCAGAGCCGCCACAGACATTACCGGCTTCGGGCTGGGTGGACATGCGCTGGAAATGGCCAGTGGATCCAAGGTTTCTGTGGAACTGGACACAGCGGCGCTGCCCTTTATCGATCAAGTGGAGGAATTTGCGTCCTGTGGCCTGATTCCCGCAGGGACCTATCGCAACAGAGATTATTGTTCCTGCCGCACAACAGTGGCCGATGGCGCCGACGAACTGCGGGCGACTCTGGCTTTCGATGCGCAAACTTCAGGGGGCCTTCTGCTGGCTGTGCCTGCCGAGCGGGAGCAGGAGGCCTGTGAACGACTCCGAAACCTTGGAGAACCGGCATTCCGCGTGGGCAGGGTGCTGCCACAGCGTGAAGAAAAGGAGCAGCTCATTTTAGCGTGAAACAAAACATTCCCGGAAGCGTGCTTTGCCAGGTCGTTTAAGCGGAAAACCGGCATAACAGGGGCGTCTGCTCCCTGCTTTTGAGATCGATGCGACAACGCCTGGCCGCCTTGTCATTTTATCTCAATCATTCCAGTCTGCACTGCGCAAAAAAAGGAATCAGCCCCACGGGTCAACTATTATTTGTTTACAGAAAGAATAATCAGGGCCGCGATGACTCCCTCCGGACCTGAACAGGCAGGTCAGGCGGAAGCTGCGATCCTCCTTGCGTCCACATAATCGGCCTGAGCTAAACCGACAGGCGGAGAGGCGCGGTTTCTTTCTTCACGTCCGCCAAAACAAACTGACAGAGCGCGCCTTGGGGGAAGTACAGCTGCCCTCCCCGGCGTCAATCTCCTGCAGACCCTAGCATCCTCAAGCAGGAGAGAGCGGAAAATCTGCGTCTTCAATCAACTCCCAACATGAAGCTCCAGGACCTCCCGATCTATAAACAGAGCGTCCTCAGTACCCCTGCGAATGCACCCGGGCAGACCGATAAAGGAAACCTCATAACGCCCGGAACCGCCGTCATGCGGTATTAAATGTTACAGGATAGTGCATTTCCCCTATCGCACTGCTCCGCCATCCTCCCGGCCGCGGAAGGTTTTTTGGTTCATACAAAGAAGGCCACGCTCCCGTGACCAAGCGGGACTCAGACATCCAACGCAGAAACGGGAGCGCCAGCCTGACGCAGTATCAGTCAAAAATCTCACTCGCGCACGTCTACGGGTTTACCTCAAGCAGCTTCGCCACCTGATCCACATCCTTATCCCCTCTGCCCGAAAGGTTGACCAAAATGACCTGATCCCCGGGCATGGTGGGGGCGATGCGCAGAGCGTGGGCCAGAGCGTGGGCGGATTCCAGGGCCGGAATAATACCTTCGGCGCGCGAAAGCAGAAGGAAGGCGTCCACAGCTTCTTTGTCGGAAACGGTCACGTAGCTGGCGCGGCCCATGTCTTTGAGCTGGCTATGCTCGGGACTGACGCCCGGGTAGTCCAGTCCGGCGGAAATGGAATACACCGGCGCTGGCTCGCCCTTTTCGTCCTGCAGCATATAGCAGCGATAGCCGTGCATGACGCCTGGCTGGCCCAGGCAGAGGCTGGCCGCGTTATCGCCATAGCTCAGGCCGCGTCCGCCAGGTTCGGCGCCCACGAGCTGCACGGGGGCGTCGTCCAGAAATTCAGCAAAGGCGCCGGCCGCATTGGAGCCGCCGCCCACGCAGGCAATGACCATGTTGGGCAGTCTCCCCAATTCCTCCAGACACTGGGCGCGCGCCTCACGGCTGATAACCGCCTGAAAATGCCGCACAATCACAGGATAAGGGTGCGGGCCAACAGCAGAACCTAACACATAGAACATGTCCGGATCCTGCACAAAGCAGTCCAGAGCTTCGTCCACGGCTTCCTTGAGGGTGCGCTGCCCGCTCATGGCCGCGCGCACTTCGGCGCCCATCATGCGCATGCGCACCACGTTGAGGGCCTGGCGCTGCATGTCCACTTCACCCATATAGATGACACAGGGCAGGCCAAAAAGGGCCGCGGTAGCCGCTGTGGCCACACCGTGCTGCCCGGCGCCGGTTTCAGCCACAACTCTTTTTTTGCCCATACGTTTGGCCAAGAGCACCTGGCCCAGGGTATTGTTGATTTTATGCGCCCCAAGGTGGTTCAAATCCTCACGCTTCAGGTAAATTTGCGCGCCGCCCAGCTTTTCGCTCAAATTACGGCAGTGATAGATGGGTGAAGGCCGGCCCACGTAGTGTTTGTAAAGGTCCTGCAACTCGGCGTTGAACTCCGGGTCATCGCGGTATTTATTGAAGGCCGTGGCCACATCGTCCAGGACTTTCTTAAGGGGTTCGGGCACATACTGGCCGCCATACGCGCCAAAAACGCCCGTACTGTAGGCCTGTCTGGCCATTTCTCCGGCGGAAATGCTCACTTTTTGCTCCTTTTTGGGCGAAAATGCCGTTGTGTTCTGTTTTGCGCTGCTGGAAATAAGCTGGAAACCTGTAACGTTTCCAAGCATACGCGCCGGCGTTTTGCGAAAAATTACCTTTTCGCTCATTTGAGCGCCGGGCGGTTTTTCAAACTACTCCAGGCGCGTTTTACTCAATCACATAGTCCGCCAAATCCACCTTCTGGTACGAAATCTTGTCGTAGCGGGGCGATCTGGGCAGAGGGCAGGTGCAGTCAAAGCCGATCTTAGAGCCCACGTTGTCCTTAACAGTGGGGTTGAGCTCATGGCAGAACGCGTTCTTGATAATGATAACATCGTTTGCCGGGTCGCAGCGCGTGACCATGGCGCGCTCCACGTCTTCGGAGTCGTAAATATCCACGTCGCTGTTCACCGCGCGCACCATCTGCAGAGGCGGAAAGGCGGCAAAAGCGGCCAGGATGGCATTTTTGGCCATGCCGTTTTTGGGCGGGTCTATCTGTAAAATCATACCGTAATGGCTGCCGCCGTGAGTAAGGAATACTTTCTTCAGCCCGGGCACCTGGCGGGAAATGGTTTGGAACACGTTGGCTTCTACACCTAACCCAACTGAATTCCACACTTCGCGACCCGGATGCAGGGTGTGGATAATAGGGTCGCGGTTGAGGGTAATGGCCGAAATTTCCACCACCCAGCGATTTTCGCGGGTGGCATAGTAGCCGCTCACCTCGCCAAACGGCCCTTCCGGCTCGCGCACATGCGGCAGAATCCGCGCTTCCATAATCATCTGCGCGTCGGCAATACCTTCTACATCTACGGTGAGGCTCCTGCACAGGCGCGCCGGCTCCTTAAGTAGATACGAGGCCACCCCCAGCTCATCCATATCGATAGGGGCTGCGGCGCTGGGCGTGATGGCCGCCACGTAAAAGGCCGGATGCGGACCGTTATTGATAGTAATTTCCAACGGCTTGTCCATGGCTTCGGCGCGCTCGTAGTAGTCGCGCAGATGCCGGCCCACGTCCATGAGCAGGCCCAGACGGTTCTTGCCCGTAACCATAAGGCGGTGCACCGAAGTATTGCGCACGCCGGTTTCCGGGTCTTTGGCAATGACCACACAGTTGGAAAAGTACGGGCCACCGTCTTTGAGGGCATGGGTGGGAACGGGGATTTTTGTGAGATCGGGCTCGGGCATTACGTAGGACTGCGCCGGAGCGTTCTCCACCACCACGGGTGCCACAGGGTTAGAACGCAGCGAGGCCACAGCGTCAGCAAAGAGGAACGAAAGTTCTTCCGTACTGCAGCCAAAAATACAGGCCAGGTTGTCACGGTTCCACCACAGGCCGGTAACCAGCGGATAGGCCGATCCCTTTACCCTGTCGAACTGCACTACCCTGCCTCCTTCCAGACGGGAAGAAATACCCCCGATCTCGTGCACCGGATCTACCTCTGTGCGCACGTGGCACAGGCGGCCGTTCTCTTCCAAAAGCCTGAGACAATCTTTTAGATCCATGTAAAACCTTCCTGTTTTGCTGTAAAAAAGCGGGGAAATATCCTGCGTTCCCCAGAAAGAGACAGAACCGGCACCGAAGAGGCGCGCCCGCCAGCAACGCAGGCGCCCTACGGGCATCAACAGCAGCGCTATGCGTTACGGCGTCTCCGCGGCACGTCTGGCCCGCGCCCTGTGCCCCCGGAACTGCCCTGGGATACTTTTGCCCCGGCTTCAGTTCCCGTGCGCCGGGCTATGGCATCAGCGGCCGCGTGGGCGTTCAGCACCAGCCTTTCAATCTCCTCCGGCATCGCGCCATCAACATGTATGCCCACGGCCACACAGACCGTAGCCCGCCAGATTTTGCACAGTTTTCGCGCCAGAGCGTGGGCCACAGTGTCATCGCGGTGCCCCGGCGCCGTGAGCACCCCGGCGGAAGCGGACACGCCGTTTGTTCCCTCGGGGCAATACACCGCCAGAGCCACGGCCCCCACGTGCGCTGTTCCACCATAAACCTGAACCAGCCAGTCTTTTCCCTGGGCCACGGCCCGCGCCGTGACGGCCAGCCTGCCCTCGCCCGCAGTATGCAAAAACCCGTCAGCCGTCCCTGGCTCTTTAGCCTCCCGAACCACTTTGACCACCCCTTATCCGTCTTTCCAGGCGCGAAAGTTGGGCAGGGTTATGCCAAAGGGCAGGAGCGCCTTAGCCAGAATATGATCTATATGATCCTGTACGGATTGCGGGCGGTTGTAAAAGGTAAGCACAGGCGGAACAATAACGCAGCCTAGGTCCGCGGCTGTGCAGAGATTGCGCAGATGCACCTTGCCGAGGGGCATTTCCCGCGGGATGAGCACCACCGTACGCCGCTCCTTCAGGCAGACATCGGCCGCACGCTGCAAAAGATTCTCGGTATAGCCGCACACCAGCGCGGCCAGGGATTTCATGCTGCACGGGGCAATAATCATACCCGCAGCGGTATAGGAACCGCTGGAAATTGGGGCCTCCATGTCATCCGCACTGTATGAAACATGCGCCAGGCCGCGGGCCTGCGCCGGGGAACATTCACCTTCCAGAATCAGGTTGCGCTCCGCCTGAGGCGTCATGACTAAATGCGTTTCCACAGCGTCCATGCCTTGAAGGAGCTGCAGAAGCCGTACCCCCAGCGTAACGCCATCGGCGCCGGTCATGCCCACAATGATCCGCTTCACAAAACCTCCTAAAACAAAAAAGCGCCGCTTTTGAGGCGTTCCTTTAAAGCGACACTCAGACAACAAAAAAGCTTTGCCGACAACAGCCCGTGGAAAATTCCAGCGCAAAGATTTTGACCGCAGAAAAGAGGAAAGATCACCTCAAACTGTGGCAAAAGCATAGGTTAGAAGGGACGGAAAAGGCAAGAGCCTTTTGCATCGCACGGGGCAGTTTTTGGTTTATTACCGCGTCATAGTTTCGTTTTTGCTGCCATACCGGACGGTTAAACCGCGCCTGCGCCCAAAAACCCGGTCTTTCCTGTCTGAAGCGAAACCTTCTCCCGCAGCTAAACCGCATTTCAAAAATCTTTTTCCCGCCTGCGGCAGCAAAATGCCCGGCAAAACCCAAGGCGGACAAAGGGCTCCCTTTCCCCTGACTAACGTTAGGAGATTCCTGTCAGCTTTTCGCACAGAAAAGCAGAAAGACAAAAGTTTGCTTTACGGTGCGCCGGATATCCTCCACCCGAAGGGAGAGGTTTTACGGCGTGGGAAATAAACCTTAAAAACAGATCGCCGCAAAACAGGAAGAGGGATGGTGGACCCACGAGGACTTGAACCTCGGGCCAACCGGTTATGAGCCGGTAGCTCTGCCAACTGAGCTATGGGTCCACAAACGGGGGGAGGTGTACACAACATGAAATTAGCGCACAACAGCCCCCAAGTCAAAACAATTTAAGCCCGATACCAGAATCAGCCTTTAAGACCGTGATCTTTCATCAGCTGTTTTGCCCGCGCAGCTTCCAGGCTTTTGGGGAATTTGCTGATCAGCTCCTTCAGGCGGATGCCGGCGGCATCCTTTTTCCCGGTTTTAATAAAGCACATCCCCTGTTTAAGGTAGGCTGAGGCGACTTTGCCGCTTTTGGGGAATTTGGAAATCACCTGTTCATAATCCAGGGCCGCAGCCGGGAATTTCCCCTGCTGGTACTCACATTCTCCACACCAGAACCACGCGTTGGAGATCAGCCTGTGCTTTGGATAGGTCTCAGTAAAATCACTGAACGATTTCAGGGCATTGGAATACTTACGGGCGTTAAAGGCCTCGATGCCCGCGTCATACAGGGCTGTGGCCAGATCTTTTTGCCCGGAAGAGCTTTGCTGCGCGGGCTGCTGCGGTACAGCGCTCGGAGCGGCTGCGGCAGGAGCAGTGGCTTCCGGCGCGGCCACCACAGGCGCAGCGGGGTTTACACCCGGCAGCGCCCCCGCCGCAGCAGGCGCAGCCGGATCATCCAACTGCAGATCCATAGCCAGCTGAGTACTAATGGAGCGCAGGGCAACATCGTGCCGGTTAACGCGCGCGGCAAGGCCAGACAGGCCGCCGGTAGCGGCCGTGGCATTGTTGAAATCATCAATCTGGCCGCGTATAGCGCTCATCTCCTGGTGAAGCCGCTGTACCTGGGCCCAGGTATCGGCCTGAGCAGGCTGCACGCCGGAAAGCTGACTATTGAGCATGCGGATCTGCTGCTCCTGCTGGTCAAGGCGCGCCTGCATGGCGCTCATCTTATTGCCGCCGCACCCTGTGAGAAGCAGCCCCAAAAACAATACAGGAAACAGAAACAGGTTTTTCATGGCAATCTACCATTGTGTAAAAATGTAAAAACATCGCCCCGCCTAATGCGCCCGGCGCATCCCCACCAGCAGATAGGCCAGCCCACCTAGCAGCGGCAGGAAAATACAGGCCGCTATCCATAAAAGGCGTTCAACAGGCGTGGCGAAAGTATGCCGGAAGGCATGGGAAATGCCCCACAGGTTCAACAGAGCCGGCGCAAAAAGCAGCGCCTCCTGCCACCAGGGTAGCGTAAACAGCGTCATGTGCGCTTCCTATACAGCCACAGACTGAGGCCGGTCAGGCCTGCTCCACAGCAGATAGCGATATCAGCCACATTAAAGGCCGGCCAATGCCATTGCCCGACAAAAAAATCCAAAAAATCCACCACAGCCCGAAAGCGAATCCGGTCAATCAAATTGCCGGCCGCCCCGCCCAAAATCAGCCCCAGGCCCACAAACAGCCACGTTTCATAAGGTTTGGCGGCTCGGATCAGCACAAACACCACTCCTGCGGCCAGCAGGCCAGCGGCCAGAAACAGCCAGAACTGCCACTCTATATCCGCCCGGTTTAAAAAGCCAAAGGCAGCCCCCCGGTTGCGAATATGCACTAGGTCAAAACAGCCGGGGATAATCTCTATCCTGCCATACAGAGGGATGACCGCCTGTATACGCAGCTTGGTCAGCCAGTCAAGCGCACAGGCGGCAGCCGCAACAAACAGGGCTATCCAATAGCGACGGCCGGCAACGCTCACTTTGCGGCCCCATGCATGCGCCGCAGAACATCTGTACAGCGCGGGCACAGCCCCGGGTGAACCGGATCGCGCCCCAGCTCTTCACTGTATATCCAGCAGCGCTGGCACTTGTCGCCTTTGGCCCGCTCTGCCACTACCACAAGCTTACCGCCGCTGGCCAGCTCCAGCACAGGGGCGCCAGCCGGGGCCGCGGCCAGAGTATCCAGACTAAGCTGTGAAACAATGCACACAGCGCGCATGTCCGCCTCCGCATCGCGCAGCATTTCCAGTATATCGTCTGAGGCGTACAGGCGCACGCCGGTATCCAGGGCATGGCCCACAGCCCCGGAGCGGCGCAGTGGCTCAATGGCGCGGGTTACTTCCGCCCGCACGGCCAGCACAGCTTCCCAGCGCAGGAGGCTGTCATCATCCAGCAGCAGATCATCCTCATCCGGGGGCAGGGCAAACACTGTGGCTGCCTCCGGATGCAGGGCCGCCGGGATATGGCGGTACACCTCTTCAGCAGTAAAGCTCATAATGGGGGCCATATCCCGGACCAGAAGCAGAAGAATACGGTACAGGGCTGTCTGAGCCGAGCGCCGGGCATGATCGCCCGGAGCCGAGGCATACAGGCGATCTTTCAACACATCCAGATAAAAGGCGGAAAGATCGGCCGCGCATAAATTGTGCAGGCTGTGGAACACCTTGTGGAACTCGTATTCCTTATAGGCTGTCTGCGCACGCATATGGGCGCGGCAGGCAATGTCCAGCGCATAACGATCCAGCGGATCCATCGCTGCCGGCGGAATCAGTTCCGCCGGGGTAAGGTCGCTTATATTTCCCAGCAGATAGCGGCAGGTGTTGCGAATGCGACGGTACGCATCCACCAGGCGGTTGATTATTTCCGGGGAAATACGCACATCCTCACGGTAATCTACCGACGCAACCCACAACCGGACAATTTCCGCCCCGTGCTTATCGATAATTTCCTGCAATTCAATGCCGTTGCCCAGTGATTTAGACATCTTCCGGCCTTCACCGTCCACCACATAGCCGTGGGTCAACACCGAGCGGTACGGCGGTATACCCCTTGTGCCAACTGCCGCCAGTAAAGAAGAATGGAACCAACCCCGGTGCTGATCCGAGCCTTCCAGGTACATATCTGCCGGAAAGGTCAGCTCCGGCCGCTTTTCCAGCACAGCCGCAAAGCTCGTGCCCGAATCAAACCACACGTCAAGGATATCTCCTTCCCGCTTCCACTGCCCGCCGCCGCAATGCGGGCATTTGAGGCCTTCAGGCACAATTTCGTCCAAGCTGGCTTCATACCAGTAGTCACAGCCGGTGGGATGCGTGGCAAATTTAGCCGCAATGGCTCGCATCCAGGCAGGATCGTTCCAGGCTTCGCCGCAGCGTTCACACAGCAAGGCAATAATGGGCACGCCCCACAGCCGCTGCCGTGAGATGCACCAGTCCGGCCGCTGCTCGATCATATTATAGATACGCTCCTCACCCCAGGCCGGAATCCATCTGACCTTGCCGCGTACAGCGGCAAGAGCCTTCTGGCGCAGTTCATTGGCCTGCATGGAAATAAACCACTGGGTGGTGGCCCGAAAAATCACCGGCTTTTTGCACCGCCAGCAATGCGGGTAAGAGTGGGCAATATTGGCCCGGCCCATCAGATGCCCCGCTTCCTGCAATGTGGCAATCACGGCCGCGTCAGCCTGCTGCACCTGCAGCCCTGCGAAAAAGGGCACCGTATCCAAATATTCACCGCGATCGTTCAATGGAGAATACACGTCCAGGCCGTAGCGCAGGCCCACTTCATAGTCTTCCCGGCCATGCCCGGGGGCGGTATGCACGCAGCCGGTACCGGCATCCAGAGTAACATGTTCCCCCAGGATCAGGGGTGAATCCCTGTCATACAGGGGATGCCTGGCCCTGAGCAATTCAAGGCTGCCGCCCGAGGCGTGCCCCAGAATACGTATATCCGCAGCGTCCCAGCCGCAGGCGTTGACCACACTCTGTACCAGCTCCGCGGCCAGAAGGTATTGCCCCCCGGCATATTCCAGCAGCACATAATCAAAATCCGGATGCAGGGCCACGGCCATATTGCATGGCACGGTCCACGGCGTTGTTGTCCAGATAATCACGTAGGCACGGGCCGGGTCAGCTTCGGGGAACAGTTCTTTCAGACGTTCATCCTGCAGAGGAAAACGCACGTAAATAGATGGGGAAGTATGGTCGGCATATTCCACCTCAGCCTCGGCAAGGGCTGTTTGGCAGGAGCAACACCAGTAAATGGGCTTACGGCTGCGCACCACGCTGCCTTTTTCCACAAAGTCGGCCAGCGCGACCGCAGTAGCCGCTTCATATTCCGGCAGCATGGTACGGTACGGACGCGCCCAGTCACCCATAATCCCAAGGCGTTTAAATTCCTTACGCTGGATATCAATAAACCTGTCGGCATATTGACGGCATTGTTTGCGCACGGCATGCGGGGGAAGCTTTTTCTTTTTTTCGCCCAGTTCCTGCTCCACCTTAAGCTCAATGGGCAAACCGTGGCAGTCCCACCCGGGGACGTATACCGAGCGATAGCCCTGCATATTACGGGATTTGATGATGATATCCTTAAGCACCTTGTTCAGGGCATGGCCCAGGTGCAGATGCCCGTTGGCATAGGGAGGGCCGTCATGCAGGCAGAAAGCCCCGGCTGAACCGGAAGCTTCCAACATGGCTTCGTAGGCGTTGTTTGCTTCCCACCAGCGGAGCATTTCCGGCTCACGCTGAGTCAGGTTGGCCTTCATGGGAAAAGAAGTGGCGGGCAGATTCAGTGTTTTTTTATAATCGCTCATGGATAATGCCCCATACGGCGGCGGCGCGGCCATATAAACAGCCGCGGCTGAAAATAACTGCTGAATTTTGTTTCCTGGATGAATCCAGGGCAGGCGGGGGCGCCGGCCCGGGCCGTAACCGGGGTGGACACCGGCCATGCGCCTCTAACGCGGGGCGTTGTTACGCCTGGCCGTTAAAAGAGCCGGCAAACAGATCCACAATGGCTTTGCGGCCCTCCGGCGCCAGAAAACGGGTGCCAGTTGCGGTAAAATGACTGTGCCGGATTTGCGGATCCGTTTCGTTGATCCAAGCATCATCTGTCCAGCGGAACCATTCCCGCTGCTGCTGATCAAAAACCAACAGCGGTTTATTGCATATTTTGGCAAATTCCGCGCCCCAGCCGGTGCCGCCCTTTACCGTGCCATCGGCCTGAATGCTGCCCACCACCACAACTTCCTGACCGCTGTTTACCTGCCAGCAAATGGACTGCAGCACGCTGCGAAACAATGGCGCACGGGTAAACTGCCGCCCCATAAGGCGGGAAACATAGCTCAGACTGACGTCTTTCAGGGCCAGCTCTTCCGCGGTGAGTACGCGCACACCGCGGCGGCGCTCAATCTGGTGCCCTTCAAAACTGTAGTTAATCTCTTCAATGCCCCAGGCCTCGGCCTGAGCGCCAAAAAACTGTTCCGTCCCGGCAGCGCCACCGCTGAACAGAACACACTGCTTTGGATCAAGCATCTACGCTCCTTTATCCAGCCGCGACCACGGGGCGGCTTTACCGGATAATCTAATAATGGGTAACCCGGCTGCTGCCGTCGCTGCCGCGCAGCACGCGCACCCGATCGCCTGTGGCAAAGGGCTGATCGTTACCCTGCACTACAGAGATGATCTGCCCGTTATCCAGCGCCACTTCTATTTCAAGGCCAGTCTGGCGGGTTACAGCCTTTTCCCCGGCATAGCCCAGGCCAGCGCCGCCCAGGGCACCCAGCACAGCGCCCACGGTATGGCCCGAACCGCCGCCCAGCAGGTTGCCCAACACACCGCCGGCCACACCGCCACCTACAGCACCCAAAGCTCCGTTACTGCCCCCTTCCACCTCTACTTCATGTACGGATTTCACCGTACCGTACTGTACAGTCTGGGCACTGCGCGTCTGCCCGCTGGAATAGGCGTTTCCGCTGATATTGGTGCAGCCGGTGACGGCAAGCAGTGCGATCGAGAGCAGGCACACACATATATACGCACAATAACGCATGGCAACCTCCCATAAATTCGCCTGGCCGGAACTGATCTGCCGGCCGGGCTGTGTGTTTGTAACATAAGGCACGGCCGGGGGCAATCCTGTAACAGGCGGGAAGACTTTGCCAAAATGATAACCTTTTGGCAAAGTTCCTCATATATAGTCGTTGGCGGTGTTGAAAACATAACCTTTTTCTCTGAGAAAAGCAGCCCGGCGGAGCAGGAGGGCCCGACTAGTTTTTAGCTTTGAGAACCGATTGATATTTCATGGGATTTTATGATTTACACCCCGTTGTTTTTTGACTATATTTGTACAAACTTATTGCTACTTTTCACGATAAAAACAGAAAAAATGAACGGAAAAATCCCGCATATTGTTCAATATCAAGGCTCAAAAAGAAAACTTGCACCGCAGATATTGCGGTATATGCCTAAAAAATTTAGCAGGCTGATTGAGCCTTTTTCTGGTATGGCTGCAATTTCCATTGCAGCAGCAATGGCGCATAGATCAGATGCTTATATAATAAATGATTTGAATAAACCGCTTATTAACATTTTACAGGAAGCTATTGAAACTCCCAATCAATTAATTTGTGAATATAAAAAGTTATGGAATGACCAATTTTCATATGGTAATAATCATGTACAACACTATTATGATGTACGTGACAGATTTAATAACGGAGAACAAACTCCGTCAAATCTGCTTTATCTGTTAGCAAGATGTGTAAAAGGGTCTGTAAGATATGGGGCAAGTGGGAAGTTTAATCAATCTCCAGATAAAAGAAGACATGGAACTCATCCACAAACACTGGAACAAAATATTTATGCCATTTCAGAGGTTTTAAAAGGAAAAGTAGAATATTATGCTCTTGATTATCATGAAATTTTGCAAATGGCCAAGCCTGGTGATTTAATTTATATGGATCCACCATACCAAGGTGTTACAGCTACTAGAGACAGCAGGTATTTTTCGGGGGTGCCTTTTGCTGAATTTGTAGATGCAATTGGGAGTCTAAATGATAATAATGTAGATTTTATTGTTAGTTATGACGGTATTTGTGGGGAAAGACAATACGGTGAAAAATTACCTGAAAATCTTGGGTGCAAAAAAATCTTTCTCAATGCCGGTCCATCAAGCCAATCGACACTGTTAGGTAAAAAAGAAAATACCTTTGAATCGTTGTATATAAGTAAGTCCCTTACTCGTTTATTTTATACTGCGCAAAAACAGCTATCTGTAAATGAGGTAGCTGTATGAGTGATTATCCAAAGGCATTTCTTGATTTATTACATTCAGTACAGGCAAAAAGAGCACGTACTATTATTCATCATATCTTAACTCATGGTTTTATTACTACTGAGGAATTAAAAGAATCATACGGGTATGACCATCCTCCAAGAGCAATACGAGATGTGAGGGAGTATGGAATACCAGTTACTACATACAGAATAAGAACCTCTGAAGGTAAATCTATCGCTGCGTATAAATTTGGGAATCCAAATGATATAAAAATCAATTGGAGAAATCAGCTGGGCGAACAGTATCATCAAAGGCTCTGAAACAGGCTTTAATAGAAAAATATGGTCCGAGATGCTTCATTTATCTTGAAACTATGGACGCTTCCAGATTGCAGGTAGACCATCGTATTCCCTATGAAATAGGCGGTGAACCTAGTGAGAAAGATATCGATTATTATATGCTGTTAAGCCCCTCAGCAAATCGGGCAAAATCATGGACGTGCGAACACTGTGAAAATTGGGAAAGAAAAGAACCCGGTTTTTGTCTTCGGTGTTTTTGGGCATACCCCGAAAATTATGATCATATCGCAGGCAATAAAGAAAAAATTATTGCCCTGATATTTACAGGTGATGAAGTTGAAGACTATAATAAACTAATTGAATTATCCGGTGGAAAGAGTGCTCAGGAAACGATAAAACAAATTATTCATGACTACCTGAAATAAAAATGGGGTCTCACCCGCCAAAAATCCCGCCCCTTGCGTAATGAAAACGAAGCCAGTACACTTTTTCTGCTTTGCAGCCATAACTTTAGAGGTGCCCCGTGCTTATCCGCTGCCCTGAATGCCGGTTTGAACGCAGGATTGACGATGAGTCCATCCCCCAGAATGCGGTCGTGGCCACATGCCCGCGCTGTAAATGCCGTTTCCACTTCCGCACTGAGGATGGAACGCCAGCTGAGGCAGGCGAACAATCCCAGACGGCCCAAACGCCCGCCCCCTCCCCGCAAAGCACCGCAGCCGCACGGCCACAACCCGCAGAAAACACATCTGCGGGAGACGACCCCCTGCCTCCGGGAGCGATTGTCCCGCATATACCAGACGTCAACACCACAGAGGCCGAGCCGGAAAAGCAGAGCGCGGCGGGCCCCGCCGCGGCAGAGCGGGAAGATCAGCCCTCTGAACAGCCGGCACAGACGGGGCAGGCCGCCGGAGGGCTGCGGGATATTTTCCGCAAAGCCAGGCACAAATTTGTAGGGGAAGACGCAGAGGCAGGCGATGCCGGCATACCCTGGGAGCAGCCGGAGAAATATTCCGCCCTGCCGGGTCTGTACCGGACCATTTTGCAGGTGATGTTCAACGCGCCCCGGTTCTTTACCGGGCTGGGCGCAGGCAAAGGAAACCTTGCCAGGCCGCTGGCCTTTTATATTTTGATTGGCCTGTTCCAGACACTTGTGGACCGGATGTGGTACCTCAGCAGCCTGGAAGCCGCGGCCCCTTCCATCACTGACCCGAAACTGCAGGAACTTATCGGCGATATGGCCCAGAACTTCAGCCTCCCCATGACCATTATCCTCAGCCCGGGGATACTGGCTATCCAGTTATTTTTCCTCAGCGGGGTGTTTTACCTCATGCTGCGTCTGGTGCATCCGAATACGGCCAGCTTCAAGACGGTATTCAGGGTAATTGCCTACAGCGCCGCGCCGACCGTCATCTGCATTATCCCTATGATCGGGTCCATGACCGGCTCCATATGGTTTGCCGTCAACTGTTTTATGGGCTGCAAATGCGCCCTGCGCCTGCCCTGGGTCCGCGTGGCGCTGGCACTGGGGCCGCTGTATCTGGTGGCCTTTGGCATTGGGATGCAGCTTTTACGCCAGATAGCCTCCCTTACCTGATCCGCGCTAACGGCAGTTCCGCAGGCCGGATATTTTTCATATCCGGCACCCGGGCCTGGCGGCACGGCCTTACACTACACCGCGCCTGACTATAACTCCTTAAAGATACAGATGTTTTTAGAAAAATCTTGCTTTTTTTGTTAATCTGGAGCAAAATCATTCTTTCTATACTCAATGACAGGGAGCCCGCCATCATGACCCGCAAAGATCGCACCGAAGGGATTTATAACCGCCGCGAAGTGCTGGACACCAGCGAACGCAACCAATATTACCTCATTCAGCTGAAAGACCTGCTGTCCTATGCATACCGGTATTCGGAAGATGTAAAAAAACGCTTTGACCGGGCGCAGTTCAATGTGGAGAAATTTAAAACCCTGTCCGATATCAAACACATTCCCCTGCTGAAAAAGAAAGAGCTTATTTTCCTGCAGTCCATTGGCCCGCGCCTAGGCGGTTTGCTGACCAAAGATATTGGAGAGCTGAAGCGTATCTTCCTTTCCCCCGGCCCTATTTTTGACCCCGAAGACAGAGTGGACGACTACTGGGGGTACACGGAGGCCTTCTACTCCGTAGGGTTCCGGCCCGGCGATGTGGTTCAGATTACCTTTAACTACCACCTGGCCCCGGCCGGGCTGATGTTTGAAGAGCCGCTGCGCAACCTGGGATGCGCCGCCATACCCGCCGGCCCCACTGACCCGGGCACTCAGCTGGACATTATGCAGAAATTACGTGTTTCCGGATATGTGGGCACGGCAAGCTACCTGATGCACCTCGCCCAAAAGGCCGAAGAAAAGGGCATTAACCTGCGTAAACATCTCTATCAGGAAGTGGCCTTTGTGACCGGCGAACGCCTGTCCGAGAAAATGCGCGGCCAGCTGGAAAAAAAGTTCGACATTATCCTGCGCCAGGGCTACGGCACAGCCGATGTGGGCTGCATAGGCTATGAATGCTACCACAAAACCGGGCTGCACATTTCCAACCGCTGTTATGTGGAAATATGCCACCCGGATACGGGCATTCCGCTGAAAGATGGCGAAGTGGGGGAAATTGTGGTCACTTCGTTCAACAAAACCTACCCGCTTATCCGCCTGGCCACTGGGGACCTTTCGTATATCGACAGAAGGCCCTGCCCCTGCGGCCGCACCAGCCCGTGCCTAGGCGGCATTGTGGGCCGCGTGGACACAACGGCGCGTATTAAAGGCATGTTTGTATACCCGCATCAAGTAGAGCAGGTCATGGCCCGCTTTGAAGACATCAAACGCTGGCAGATAGAAGTGAGCAACCCCGGCGGCATTGATGAAATAGTCCTGTATATCGAGGCCAGCAACTTTACGCAGGAAGATGATCTGCTGCACCTTTTCCGCGAGCGGATCAAACTGCGGCCGGAACTGAAAATACTCCCCCCCGGCACGCTTCCCCCGCAGATCCCGCCCATTAAAGACAAGCGGGAGTGGGACTAAACTCCGCTTCCGCGCCTGCCTTCTCCACCGGTCGCGGCTAGGGCGGTAGAAAGGCAGGCGCACTCTGTCACAACCTTTCCACTACCAGATCACCCATGGCCGCGGTACCGACCAGTGTCATGCCCGGCTCCATAATATCTCCCGTACGGTACCCGTCCCGCAGGACCGCGTGGACCGCGCTCTCCACTGCGGCGGCCTCCGCGTCCATATCAAAAGCCAGGCGCAGCATCATGGCCGCTGAAAGGATTGTGGCCAGTGGGTTGGCCATGCCCTGGCCGGCAATATCCGGGGCTGAACCGTGGATGGGCTCAAACAGACCGGGGTTGCCGCTGCCCAGAGAGGCGGACGGCAGCATGCCTATGGATCCGGTAATGGCTGCGGCTTCATCGGAAAGAATATCCCCAAACAGATTGGCCGTAACCAATACGTCAAACTGCGACGGGTCGCGTACCAGCTGCATGGCGGCATTGTCCACATACATATGGCTAAGCTCCACATCGGGATATTCCCGGGCCACCTCGCAAATCACTTCCCGCCACACACGGGATACAGCCAGCACGTTGGCCTTATCCACCGAGCAGACACGGCGCCTGCGCTTACGGGCGGCGGCAAAGGCCACGTGGGCAATACGGCGGATTTCTTCTTCATTATAAATCATGGTGTTGTAACCTGTGCGCAGCCCGCCGCGCACCTCGGTACCGGCTGGCCGGCCAAAATAAATCCCCCCGGTAAGTTCCCGCACAACAATAAGGTCCAGTCCCAAAGCCGCAGTATCCGGCCGCAGCAGGCACGCCCCGGCCAGTTCCGGGAACAAAGTAGCCGGCCGCAGATTGGCAAACAGCTCCAGGGCAGCGCGGATGCCCAGCAGGCCGCGCTCGGGCCGGATGGCCGGGTCCAGCGTATCCCACCTGGGGCCGCCCACGGCCCCCAGGAACACCGCGTCAGCAGCTTTACAAGCGGCCACCGTAGCCTCGGGCAGAGGCACACCCACCGCATCAATGGCAGCCCCGCCGATCAGGCCTTCAGTAAAACTGAAGCTGTGGCCGTATTTTCCGGCGACCGTCTGGAGCACTTTTACCGCTTCGGCCACAATTTCAGGGCCAATCCCGTCCCCAGGCAACAGGCAGACAGTTTTCCGCATTATACAGTCCTTATTATAATGTTAAAGGTGAAGCCGGCGCCTCAGCCTTGCTGGCAGACCGGGCAAAAAACCGTTGTACGGCCGGCAATCCGGCACGTTTCCAGCCGGGCGCCGCACACAGCGCAGGGCTGGCCGGAACGGCCGTACACGTCAAACGCGTTTTGAAACGCGCCCATGTCTCCCCCGGCCGTACGGTAGTCGCGTATAGAGCTGCCGCAGGCGGCAATCGCCTCCCGCAGCACCGCCTGCAGTGCGGAATGCAGGCGGTAGAGGCGCTCTGGCGGCACATTGCGGCTGTCTGGCCGAATGCCGGCGCGGAACAGGCTTTCATCCGCATAAATATTGCCACAGCCGGCAATAACGGTCTGATCCAGCAGCAGGCTTTTGATCCGGCCATGCCGGCCCTGAAAACGGGCCGCAAAATCGGCCCCATTTATCTCCAGCGGCTCCGGGCCAAGGCCGCGCCAAAACGGCCAGGCAGCCAGCACCGCGGGGGTCAAAACACGCACATAGCCAAATTTACGGGTATCATCAAACAGCAGCCGCCGCCCGTCATCCAGATCAAGGATCAGCCGGGTATGCTTCCCGGGCAAGGCGCCCGCCGGGCACAGGAGCACCCGGCCGCTCATTTTCAAGTGAAAGGCAAGCCCGATAACGGCGTCCGCATCCCGGCCGCCGGCACAGGAGAGCGGAAGCAGCAAGAGCTTGCCCCGCCGGCCAGGTTTTTGCAGCACCCCGCCGCGCACAGCTTCGACAGGCAGATCCCCGGCCAGAGAAGAGGGCGTGAGCAGATGCGTATTCAGGATTGCCCTCCCCTGTACCGGGGCAAGCGTGCGGGCAATAGTTTCCACTTCGGGCAATTCGGGCATGGGGATGTCTCCGGGTATGGCAGGATATCTGCCCTGGCTGCGGCCAGACTACCTTACTTCCCGACAAAAATCCAGATTTGGCCGAATTGCCTTTTCACGGAAACTCTTTTTGCCCGAACGCGCCGTAAAGCCTCTTCAGGCTGAAAGACCGCGCCGTAATTAACATAGGGTCATGCCGAAAAGAGAGGCCAGAAAAACCTATAAAGATGTTCGAGTTCCTATAAACTTGATTCTATACCTCTTAGATATTGAAACAGGTTAGTAAGGAAGCGCTGAAAAAAGACCACCCAACGGGTGGTCTTTTTTCAGCCTTGCTGGGAACTTATCCAGCTTTAATTAGATTTCCATTTCCAGTAAGTAGGATGAAAATCCTTTCCCGTGCATGTCAACAGAAAGAGAGCGGGTTACACCGCCGCCAAGAGCCGCATACATAACAAAGTTCAAGGCGTGGATATTAGGCAGTTCGTAACGAACCACTTCGCCTTTGACAATGCCTTTAAAATGTTCCTTGACACGTTCTGCCGTAACCTTTTCCTGAATCAGGTCATAATCTTCAGGTTTGTATGCGATAAGAGACAGGTTTGAGATGTTGCCCTTGTCACCTGTGCGTGAATGTGCAATTTCCCAGAGTTTCATGGTGTGTGCTTCCTTTGTTTTATTCAACCGTGAAAATTTCCACCTGGGGTTTGATGTCGCTGCGGTTCACCAAAATGGAGGCCACCGAAACGATGTCTCGGGTTCTTTTTACCGCACCGCAACCGCCGGCTGGACCATTTGTGTACAGGGCCTCAACCTCATTCCCTATCAGATCGGCAATCGCTTTGGTTTTTGCCCGTCCAGCAACGCGCACACGCACTTCACTGGGTTCTTCATTGTATTTGAAATCAGGGTTCCAGAACAGGCTGTTGCAGCCGATCAGGTCATACTTCATTTCATCAAAGGCTCCCGGGGCCACCAGCTCCAGGCGTTCCTTGACTATGTCAAGGGCCAGTTTAGCCCTGGCAACACAACCCTTGCCGCCATAGCTGATTTCACCATCACCAATAAAGCAATCTTTGTAGCCGATGGAGCACTTGAAAGTGTCTGGCCGTTGCTTGCCTGTCGCACCTTCCACCTGCACCACATCTTTGCCTGCTTGCGTAAATTTGACCATCTTAAAGTTGGCCACGACGTCAGGCGTCATATAATTTTCAGGGTCGTGAATTTCATAGACGATCTGTTCAGAGCATGTTTCAGGCGTAACCATGCCGCCGGCGCCTTCAACCTTGGTAACAATAAAGGAGCCGTCCTCCGCCACTTCAATGATGGGGAAGCCTAGATGCCCTATGCCCGGCACATCTTTTTTACCGGGTTCGGCAAAATACCCCCCAGTAACCTGCCCGCCGCATTCCAACAAATGGCCAACCATGGTGCCTTTGCCCAGCTTGTCCCAATCATCAACTGCCCAGCCAAATTCATGGATCAGCGGCGCGAGGAAGAGGGCGGGGTCAGTAACACGGCCGGTAATAATTACATCCGCGCCCTGTTTAAGCGCATCAAGAATGCCCTCAACGCCCATGTACGCGTTTGCGGAAACAATTTCGCCCGGCAGTTCTTTCAGAGGGCGATGATTTTCCCAAACTTCAACATCCTGGTACTTGTCAATGACCGGAAGCAGGTCATCGCCGGTAACACAGGCTATTTTCATACCTTTTAGGCCATGTTTTTTTGCTATTTCCACGCACACCTGCGCAGCGGCCCGAGGGTTGGCCGAACCCATGTTCGTGATTAATTTTACCTTATGTTTCCAAACCAGGGGGAGGGCTTTTTCCATACGGTGTTCCAGCAGCCCATTGTAGCCCTTGTTTGGATCTTTGAGTTTTGCCTGCTGGCCAATGGCAATGGTACGCTCGGCAAGGCATTCGTAGCTGATGTAGTCAAGGTTGCCCTTTTCGATCAGTTCCAGTGATGGTTCAAGGCGGTCTCCGGCATACCCGGCCCCACTGCCTATGCGTATTTTTTTCATGGTTTCAGTCCTTTGCAAAACAGGTTTCAATCAAGGTTGTTAGCATGCGGGATGATCACAGCGGCCCGCTTGCTTTACACACCGCCAGTTACCAGGGCCACAATCAGCATAACAATGGAGACAAGCCAGGCCAGGGGGATGGTCTTCTTCTGGTGTTCGCCAAAGTCAACACCCGAAAGCCCGACCAGCAGGAAGGTAGATGCGGTGAGGGGCGAAACCGGGAAGCCCAAGGTCATCTGGCCAAGAATGGCAGCGCGCCCTACAGATTCCGCAGCCACGCCAAAGCCGGCAGCTGTTTGCGAAAGCACAGGCAGAACACCAAAGTAGAAGGAATCGGGGTCAAAGAGCAGTGAAGCAGGCACACCGATTACACCAACAATGATTGGGAACATCTGGCCTAGCGATTCTGGAATGACAGCCACCAGAGCCTGCGCCATGGCCGAGATCATGCCGGTGCCCTTCATAATGCCGGTAAAGCATCCGGCCGCAAACAAAACCGAGCACATCATCAAGCATTCCTTGGCATGGGCATCGACCCTAGCCTTGGATTCCGCAACATTGGGATAATTGATGACGGTGGCAAGCACATAGAAAGCCATGAACACAACTGCCGGGGCAAAGCCGCTTGCCAGCAGAGAGGCAATGGCACCTATGATCAGCAGAATATTGATCCAGAAGAGCTTTGGCCTGGCTAGCTTTTGTTCAGCTTCGGTAAGCTCTGGCTCCTTGAATTCCAAAACACCGCCGCTAGCGGCTGCCCCCATGCGCTTCTTTTCGCTACGGCCAAGCCAGATTGCGATGACAACAACACAAACCAGGCCAGCCAGTGTAGCCGGGAGGACGGGCATGAAAAAATCGGTTACATTTGGGCTGCTCAAGGCTGTAGCGGCACGGATTGTTGGCCCGCCCCAAGGCAGAATGTTCATGGTACCGGCAGACAGGGCCACTACGCTGGCCAAAGTGGTGCGGCGCATTCCCAGCGCGTCATAAAGCGGCAGCAAGGCCGGCACGCAGATCAAGAAGGTAACCGCACCAGACCCGTCAAGGTGTACAATGGCGGCAAGCAAGGCCGTGCCAATGCAAATTTTAACCGGGTCTGTACCCACCTTTTTTATGATCCTGCTGATGATCGGCCTGAAGGTGCCGGCATCGGTCAAGATGCCAAAGAAAAGGATGGAAAAAATGAACATAACGCCGGTAGCAGCCACAGAGCCTATGCCGCTTGCGCCTGTTATCATTTTCCCCAAGGCTTTGAAGTTGGCAAGAGCATTAACTGTGCCATCCTTGCCGGGGATAAAACCACAGGAGATGATCCCCGTCAACATTGGCACGGCAACCAACGCGACCAAAGGAGAGAGCTTTTTTGTCATGATTAAGGCAAGCATGGCAAAAACAGTGATAAAGCCAAGTGCTACAAGCATAGACATTCCTCCTGTAAAAGTTTTTTGGAGCCGCACTGCCCTATCTAAAACTTACTACTATACTAAGCAAACATTTTGAGCCTTGCAAGGCAGAATCGAAAAATTATTGCATGACCCTGAACATATTTTTAACATGCTGAGATTTTTCATCCGGCAACCGGGCAGACCGGGCCGGGCTATGGCGCGGGAATGGCCCAGGCTCCGGCAATTCCGTTGACGCCGGGCAAATAGCGCGTATTCTATCCATGCCGGGGCGGAAAACCGCCCGCAGATACCCGAACAAAGGACCGGAAATGAACGAACTTACCCCCCGCCAGATCGTAGCCGAGCTAGACAAATATATTATCGGGCAGGAGCAGGCCAAACGTATGGTGGCCGTCGCCGTGCGCAACCGCTGGCGCCGGCAGCGGCTGGATAAGGCCCTGCGTAACGAAATTGCCCCCCGCAACATCATCATGATGGGGCCTACCGGCGTGGGCAAAACCGAGATTGCCCGCCGCCTGGCCCGGCTGTGCCAGGCCCCCTTTATAAAGGTGGAGGCCACCAAATACACTGAAGTGGGCTACGTGGGCCGGGATGTGGAATCCATGATCCGCGATTTGATGGAAATCGGCGTCAACCTGGTGCGGGCCGAAGAGGCGGAAAAAGTTCGCGAGCGGGCCGAGGCCGCAGCTGAAAAGCGCCTGCTGGACCTGCTGCTGCCGGCCTCCGACGGCCGGGAAACCACGCGGGAGAAACTGCGCGGCCTCTTCCGGCAGGGCCATCTAAACGAGCGGGAAATTGATATTGAAGTAAAAGAGCAGTCCCAGCCCATAGGTATTATGGGCGTGCCGGGTATGGAGCAGATTGGGGAGCAGATGAAGGGCGCCCTAAGCCGCTTTTTCCCCCAGCGTACCCACCACCGCAAAATGAAGGTTGCCGCGGCCTGGAAGCATCTTGTTGAAGAAGAATCCGACAAACTGATGGACGGGGATAAAATTGTGGACCATGCCCGGGAGCGGGTGGAGCAAATGGGCATTGTGTTTATTGATGAAATTGACAAACTTGTGGGCAGCGCGCGCCAGGGGTCGGCCGATGTTTCCCGCGAGGGGGTGCAGCGGGACCTTTTGCCCATTGTGGAGGGCAGCGCGGTAAACACCAAATACGGTCTTGTCCATACAGATCATATTCTGTTTATCGCGGCCGGGGCCTTTCAGCTGACCCGGCCCTCTGATCTCTTTCCTGAGCTGCAGGGCCGTTTCCCCCTGCGGGCCGAGCTGACGCCACTTGGCCGGGAGGAATTTTACCGTATCCTAACCGAGCCCGACAATGCCCTAACCCGCCAGTACGAAGCCATGCTGGCCACGGAAGGCGTGCGCGTAAGCTTTACCGATGACGGCCTGCGGGAGATCGCCGCCTTTGCTGAAGATGTGAACACCCGTACCGAAAATATCGGCGCCCGCCGCCTGCACACGATTATGGAAAAAATTCTGGCTGAAATTTCCTTTGATGCATCAGAGTGCGCCGGCGTTACCCTGGTTGTGGACAAAAACTACGTTACATCCCAGCTGGCCGACGTGCGTACCGATGCCGAATTGAGCCGTTTTATCCTGTAACAGACGAGGTTGCCTTATGGATTCCACCCAGGACGCCAGGCTGAAATCCCAGGTGCTTGTGGAGAGTCTGCCCTATCTGCGCAAATTCAGCGGGCAGATTATTGTGATCAAATACGGCGGCCACGCCATGACCGAAGAGGCCCTCAGAGCCTCCTTTGCCCGCAGCGTGGCCCTGCTCAGGCTGGTGGGCATTCACCCCGTGGTGGTGCACGGGGGCGGCCCTCAGATCAGCACCATGCTGGAAAAGCTGAAAATCCGATCCGAATTTCGGGAAGGGCTGCGCGTTACAGACGAGGCCACCATGGATGTGGTGGAAATGGTTTTGGTGGGATCGGTAAACAAAGATATTGTCAACCGTATCAACCATGCCGGGGCCAGCGCCGTGGGCCTTTCCGGCAAAGACGCCATGCTGCTGCAGGCTGAAAAAAAGGCCATGCTGCTCAACCGCGGCAGCCAGCCCCCGGAGACGATCGACCTGGGCAATGTGGGCCGCGTCACCCGTGTGGAAACATCTCTGCTGCTTTCCCTCATCAAAGACGGTTTTGTGCCGGTGATAGCCCCTGTGGGGGTGGACGCTGCCGGGCATACTTACAACATCAATGCCGATGAAGTAGCCGGGGCAGTGGCCGGAGCCCTGCGGGCCAGGCGCCTGCTTATGCTTACCGATGTGCCCGGCGTATTGGACAAAACGGGCAGACTCATTGAGTCCATTCAGGCGAAAGACGCCCCCCGCCTGTTTGAAGACGGCACCGTTTCCGGCGGAATGATCCCCAAGCTGAACTGCTGCCTGGACGCTATCCGGCACGGGGTGGAAAACGTGGTCATTGTGGACGGCAGGGTGGAAAACTGCGTTTTGCTGGAACTGTTCACCGATCAGGGCGTGGGTACGGAAATCATCAGCAACGGCGGGGCGGGCTAAATGCCCGCCGGCCAGGCCCGCGGCGGCAGGGGCAGGCGCCTTCGGCGCATGCTGCCCGTACACGATCGCCTGGAGGCCGTACTGGCGGCTCTGGGTATTTCCGATCAGGCCCTTCGCCTGGTCCCCCTGTGGCAAAACTGGGATATGGTCATGGGGCCGGACATTGCCCCCCTGGCCTGGCCCCTGGGGGCGCGGCGGGATGTGCTGCTTGTCGCCGGGGAAGACAATCTGGCCCTGCAGGAGCTGACCCTGCTGACCGCCGAGATACTGGAGCGGGTGAACGCCTTTATGGCCGAGCCCATGTTCAGCAGGGTGGATGTGCAGCTGCTCCTGGGCCGCAGGCCGCTTAACGTGCCGGCCGGCTCCGGCTTTTAACAGAAGGGCTATCACAGGCGTTCATGCCTGCGATGCCTGGAGTTTGGGAGGAGTATAAACCCATCCCGAACCTTCCGCCGAAGATACCCCGCCTTCAGGCGGGGCGGCGCAGCGTTTGACCTGAAGGCCGAAGTCTCAAACCAATAAGGAAATACGGTACTGCGCAATGCAGGCAGATCCCGCGGCGCGGGCTGCCGCGTTGCAGCTGACTCCAGGACGGAAGGCAAAAAACGGCTCAGAGATCCGGCCAATCTGTTGCCGCCTGGTTTCCGTCTGGTTTTCTGTTGTGTCCGTCTGTTCCGCAGCGGATTTTACAGTTTCAGCATAGTTCGCGGGCCGTCTTTCCGGGCATGGAAGGCCGCCGTGGGATCTGATCGAGGCAGCCCCGCAATGGACATGCTTTTGCCAATGCAGTTCCTGTGCCAAAGAGGCTAGATCAGACTGTCCGCGCGCCGCGCGGCCGCTACGCTGCGCGAACGGGGAACCGAAGGCCGCATTACTGCCCGGCAGAAGTTCTTTGCCGCGACAGCCGGCCGCGCTTCCCGGGGCTGGAAAGGACCTTGATCTCCCCTTCCATGGACAGAGCCTTTTCAGTCAGGCCAAAGGGGGCCCAGTTTTTAGGTACTCTGGTCATCCGTTCAAAGGCCTGCCCGGTGGCGTAGATCACCGGGATATCTCCTTCGGCCGATCCGGCCAGAGCCAGGCGGGCGCCGCCGGGGTCCGGCGCCGACGCATCGGCTGATGGATTGGTTTGTGTATCGGCTGATGTATTGCCGGCCGGCGTGGCTGATTTACCGGCTGATGGATCGGCCGGCGTGCCGGCTTGTGTATTGGCCGGCGTATCAGATGATGTATCGGCTGATGTACCGCTTTGCGTACCGGCCGGCGTATCGGATGATGTATCAGCTGATGCGCCGGTTGGTATATTGGATGATACATCGGCCGGTGTATTGGCCGGGGCGGCGGGCCCCCCGTTCAAAAACAGCTCTTCCTCAAGCCGGCCTTTGGAACGGAGAAAATTCAAAAAATCACTGCCGGTCAGCCCCACCTGGGCGATCATGGGCGATCCGTCCCCGGCGGTGAGCAGGCTTACCGGCACAGTACCTCCGTGGATGCCGATGTAGGCTGTTCTGGCCCCGGCCGGCATTTCTTCCCACACGGCATTATCCTGGCCGGCAGCAGCCGCCTCCGGATCGGCCAAGGCAGGCGGGAGCAGAAGCAGGCCGCACAGCCCGGCCCCCGGCAGAATCCGCAAAAAAGCCCAAAACATCTCCGCCGCGGCGCGCATCCCGTCACATCCCCCTGAGGCCGGCGTGCATGGCCGCGCGTACCCGCGCCACCCGGGCCCCTATATCCGGCGCGCTGACCAGGCCGGATACCAGCGCGCAGCAGCGGGCCCCATGCCGGGCCACCTCAGCAATATTGTGCTCCTTGATCCCGCCAATGGCCACAAAGGGCAGGCTGATGTGCGCCGTTACCCAGTCTAGGTAACTGAGGGTTACCGGGGCGCAGACGTCTTTTTTGGTATTGGTGGGGTAAATGGGGCCCACCCCGATGTAATCGGCCCCGGCGGCCGCCGCAGCCCGGGCCTGATCCGGTGAATGGGTGGACAGGCCGATGATCATCTCCGGCCCCACCAGACCGCGCACGGCCGGCACGGGCAGATCGTCCTGGCCCAGATGAACCCCGTCGGCATGGCACAGCAGGGCGATGTCCACATAGTCGTTCACAATAAAGCAGGCTCCGGCCTCGGCGGTCATGGCCCGCAGGACCAGGCATTCCGCCAGCATCTGCCCGGATTTTTTCTCCTTTTCCCGGTATTGCAGAATCCTGATGCCCGCAGCCAGCAAGGCGCGGGCCACTTCGGCCACAGACCGGCCCAGGGAAAGGGTACTGTCAGTCAGGGCATACAAATCCGCCCCGGGGGCGCTTCCGGGCAGCAGGCGCGGCATACAGCCCCCTCAGCCCAGCAGGGCGCGGGCGAAATCTGCCCCGTTAAAGGGCCGCAAATCTTCCATCTTTTCCCCCAGGCCGATAAAGGTGATGGGCAGGCCGTAATTCATGGCAACGGCAATGGCCACCCCGCCTTTGGCCGTACCGTCCAGCTTGGTCAGGATCAGCTCGTCCACGCCGGCGGCCTGTGTAAATATTTTGGTCTGCTGCAGGGCGTTCTGGCCGGTGGTTGCGTCCAGTACCAGTATGGTGCGGTGCGGGGCACCGGGATGCTTGCGGGCCAGTACCGCCCGGATTTTACCCAGCTCGTCCATCAGATTGCTTTTGGTGTGCAGGCGGCCGGCCGTGTCGACAAACACGATATCATAGTCTTCCCTAATGGCTGTATCCATGGCCTCCCAGGCCACGGCGGCCGGATCCGCATTCTGGCCGCGGCTGTGAAAGCCGGCCCCGGTGCGCTGCGCCCAAATGCCCAGCTGCTCCACTGCGGCGGCGCGGAACGTATCGGCGGCGGCCAGAAGCACTTTTTTGCCCTGCATCCGGCTGCGGTAGGCCAGTTTGGCAATGGTAGTGGTTTTGCCCACGCCGTTCACACCAGTTACCAGCACCACCTCAGGCCGGTTTACGGCCACCACACTGCGCCGGGTACGGAAAATCTCCTCCAGTTCAGCCACCAGCAAAGGCTGCAGGTCAGCCGGGGAAGCGGCCCGCGCCGCACCCGCCCTGGCCTTCAGGCGGGCGCACAAGGCCGCGGCCGCATCCACCCCCATGTCGGAGAGGATGAATACTTCTTCCAGATCTTCCCAGAAATCCCGGTTCAGATCCCCATGCCCGGCAAAAAGCGCGGCCAGCCCCCGGCCCAGCTGCTGCCGGGTGCGGCTCAGGCCGGCCTGAAGTTTCACAAAAAGGCGGTTACGCTCGTCCTCTTCATCTTCCAGATCAAGGGCCAGGGCCAGGCGGTACTGCAGTTCAGACCGAAAATCAGCCACATCTGAATAGTCCATCTGTGCGGCCCAGGCCGCGAAATCCCGCACAAAGGCATCCGCCTCATCTTCCGGCGCGCCCAGCGCGGTGAGCAGAAAGCGCACCCGATCCCACAGGGCTTCCCCCGCGCGGGTATGGGGGCCCGGCCCGGCCAGGGTAAGGCTTAACCATACGGAAAGCTTTGGTTCCGCCCCGCGCAGGGCCAGGAGCAACGGCCCGCGCCAGTCTGCCGCTTCCGGCACCGCAGCCTCAGCCGGCTGATCCGGCACCTGCCCGGCCGCTGTTTCCCGCCCTTTCCCCGGCTGCCACAGCCGCCTGAGTGATGAAAAAAAGCCCATAGCATCTCCGTAACAAATATCCTGTCCGCACTGGTGTAGCCCATGCCCGGCATCCTGGCAACCTGTTCCGGCCGCAAAAAAAGCGGCGCCGCAGGGTCCGCCCCGCGGCGCCGCCGGCCTAAGCCCGGCCGTCAGGCCCGCTTAGAAGGAATACTGCATGGTGATACCGCCGCGGAAGGCGTTATCGTCATAT
>CAYRKU010000004.1:0-3149 GCA_964425055.1 uncultured Lawsonia sp.
CCTCAGGGAATTATCCGAGGCGTGTAGACCTTGAGAGCCTCATCCATTCGGACGGTTTTGGCGTGGGATACGATGGGCTTGTTGATCTTGGCTGCCGGAAGCACTTTCGCGTGGAACGCGGTAATAATGAATTCGCCAACAAACACTCACATACTCAATGGATAGAAAGCTTCCGGACTTATGCCAAAGACTTGTACGCTTTTCGCGGCCTTCAAAACATACATTTTATTATGTGAGTTTAGATTTAATCATAGGCAAGAAAACATTTTAATAATTTCCATCTCAAAGGAGGTCTCCACATGGACCGCGTTACCCCTGAAATGGTGCTCATCACCATGCAAAGTGTAGGGAAACCCATGCGCCCCGGTGATATTGCCAAAGCCCTTGATGCCGACTCTAAAGACATTTCCAAAGCCATTGATGCGCTGAAAAAGGCAGGGAAAATCATCTCGCCTAAGCGCTGCCATTACGCGCCGGCTGAATAAGCCTGTGCAATGAATACCATAAAACCATGAATACCATAAAACCATGAATACCATTCCCGCACACATTCCTCCACTGGAGTTGAATAGCAATGCTGAACTTGTGCTCAGCAAACGCTATTTCCGGAAAGACGCCCAAGGGCTACCGTTGGAAGATGGCCGAGCTTTGTTCTGGCGCGTAGCCTCAACCATTGCGGAACAGGAAGCATGCTACCCCGCATCCCCTTGGAAAGGGGATGCGCTTGCCTTGGCCTTTTACCAAATGATGGCTGAATGGCGTTTTCTACCCAATTCACCAACATTGATGAACGCCGGTACCCCACTGGGCCAACTTTCGGCCTGCTTTGTCTTGCCGGTTGGGGATTCTATTGAAGAAATTTTTGATGCTGTGAAATATGCAGCAATGATTCATAAATCCGGTGGAGGGACGGGCTTTTCCTTCTCCCGATTACGCCCCAAAGATTCCCGTGTGGGGTCTACTGGTGGAGTTGCTTCCGGGCCGGTATCCTTCTTACGTATATTCAATACAGCGACTGAACAGATCAAGCAAGGTGGCACCAGGCGTGGAGCCAATATGGGTATCTTGCGTATTGACCACCCAGATATCCTTGACTTTATCCGCGCTAAGGAAAAAGAGGGAGAATTCAATAACTTTAATTTATCCGTAGGGATCACGGAAAAGTTTATGCAAGCCGTGGAGGATGATAAGGACTATCCCTTGATCAACCCGGCCACTGGTAAAGAGCAAGGCAGCCTTCGCGCCAAGGAAGTGTTTGACCTGCTGGTGGACAAGGCTTGGCAAAGTGGAGACCCGGGTATTGTATTCCTTGACAGGATTAACCGCGATAACCCTACCCCACATCTAGGAGAAATTGAAAGCACTAACCCGTGCGGCGAACAACCTCTATTGCCCTATGAAGCCTGTAATCTAGGCTCCATTAATTTGGCCAAATTTTATGTGCCTGGACACAATGCTGACGATGATCCTTCAGAACAGGGAATCAACTGGGAAGAACTGGAAAAAACCATTACCTTGGCCGTACGCTTTTTGGACAATGTTATCGACGCATCTCATTTCCCTCTGAAAAAAATTGCAGAACGGGTACGTACAAACCGCAAAATAGGCCTAGGGGTAATGGGTTGGGCAGATCTGCTCTTCCAACTCCGCATTGCCTATGATTCGGACCAAGCCGTTGCTCTGGCTGAAAAAGTTATGGGCTTTATTGAAGACAAAGGCCGTCAGGCATCCATTGAGCTGGCCTGTGAGCGGGGGTGTTTCCCAGCCTATACCGAATCTACCTATCCTGCCCAGGGTATTCCGCCTTTGCGCAATGCCACTATTACAACCATTGCCCCTACGGGTACGCTTTCAATTCTTGCCGGTTGCTCTTCCGGGGTAGAGCCGCTCTTTGCCCTAAGCTTTGCCCGAAATGTTATGGATGGTGAACGTCTGGTAGAAACCAATCGCTTTTTTGCCGAAGCTCTGCATGAAATTGGTCAGGACAACCCAGATATGCTGGAAAAGGTAGCTCAGGGAGGCTCCATTCAGCATATGGAAGAGCTGCCGGAAGAGATCCGCCGAGTGTTTGTAACGGCCATGGATATAGCTCCCATAGCCCATCTGCGGATGCAGGCTGCCTTTCAACGCCATACGGACAATGCCGTATCCAAAACCGTAAACCTACCCAACTCGGCCACGCGAGACGATATTTACGCCATATATCGTATGGCCTGTGACGAAGGCTGTAAAGGGGTAACCGTATATAGGGATGGCTGTAAAAGCACCCAGGTACTAACCACAGGTACGTCTGAAAACTCCCCAAAAGCAACGCAAGAGCACCGGGTAACCGTACGCAAACGGCCTGATTTTGTGACCGGATTTACCCAGAAAATTCAAACTGGCTTAGGTGTAATGTACCTTACAGTGAATGAAGTAGATGACAAGCCTTTTGAAATATTCGCTACCATCGGTAAATCAGGACATTCAGTTACGGCCAAGGCCGAAGCCATTGGCAGGCTGGTTTCCCTAGCGTTACGCTCCGGTATTGATGTTGCAGAGATTGTGGGTCAGCTTAAAGGAATTGGCGGTGAACATCCGGTTTTTCAGCAAAAGGGCCTGTTACTATCCATCCCCGATGCTATCTCCTGGGTACTGGAAAGCCGTTATCTAAAGGGAGAAAACATTCTACACCATGTACGGACATTTTCCCGCCAGGTATGCCCTGAATGCGGCAGTGAACTTATCTTTCAGGAAGGATGCCACCATTGCCCCAACTGCGCTTATACAAAATGCTCTGGCTGAGGTAAACAGCTATAAACTGATCCAACCCAGTGGGGCACTGCCATCGGGCTGTTTTTGTTGGGAAGGCATTTAAACGACTTTACTGCATATGAAAATGAAGTGCGAAACGATATCGCCACGACCAACGATATACTTGTATGGACAGTATTCAATACGGGCCACCTCACGCATAACGGCCTACCGAAAACGGCTTCACTAACTATTCACTCAAGCAACAGCAAGCGGGGAGAAAGGATGCACTTCATCAAGGCATCTAAAGCAACAATGGAGGCACACCTTGTTCCTGAAAATACATCTGTTCCCCGTCAAACCACACTGTCCAAAACACCGCCCGACAACAGACAATCACTGATCTTCCTGCTGCC
>CAYRKU010000004.1:3159-14010 GCA_964425055.1 uncultured Lawsonia sp.
GCTGCCATAGCTTCTGAGGGCTTGATGCCAAATTTGTTCATTTCAGGGGAACAGAAAGGCTCGGTGCACGAATATATAAATCAAGGCAAAGTTCGACCGAGGTCCGTATCAGCTTACCTTCGTGGGTAATTGAGCTCTATCCAGCGGTGGTACTCCCCGTTCTGGACATGTCCACCCAGGCTGTGTTAGCCAGATACCAGTGCACGGTTTCACGCAAGCCGTCTTCAAAACTCCAGCGAAGACTCCAGTCTAACTCTCTTTTCAACTTTGATGCATCGATAACGTACCGGAAATCATGCCCCGGACGATCCGTAACAAAAGTGATCAGCTCTGCATAGGGGCCGTGTTGACTGGGCACAGAGTGTCAAGAATACTGCATACGTCCCGGGCAACGGCAAGATTGCTCAGATCCGCATGGCCGCCAGTGGTGTAGTGGCTTCCAGGGATACCGCCGGCCATCACGGTAGCAATAGCTGTACAAATGTATTCAAAGGAACAGCTCATTGGCTGCCATCACAGAACCGCTTTAGAAACTGCGGTCTGTCCCGGGGTGGTGATGAGGGCGATCTCCCGAATATCGGCTAACATGAGCACGGAAAGGGGATAATAGATCGTAGACTTATTGTACACCGGCAAAAGCTGTTTACTGACACTGAGCGTAAGGGGGCAACGGCGTGTGCCCGAACTGCCCGCCAGAATAATGCCTTTCCACCTGGCCATAGTCCATCTTGTATCTGAATGCGTGAAAATTTCACAGTACAGTACGTCAACACTATGGTCAAAGATGCCTATCTGTAAGGCATGAATGGACATCCACCCACCGAGGCCCAGCAAGATGAATGCCTAAAGACATGCAAAAGGGATTAATTATCATAGAACGAACGTAGCACCTGGCTCCGAACCGGGTGGCGCAGCTTGCGCAGGGCTTTGGCCTCAATCTGGCGGATACGCTCACGGGTAACGTTGAACAGCTTGCCGACTTCCTCCAGAGTATGATCGGATTTTTCCCCAATACCAAAGCGTTTACGCAGTACCTGCTCTTCACGAGGGGTTAAATCGGCCAGGATGGATGCAATCTGCTCGGACAGTTTAGTGTTAACCACCTCTTCAGCCGGGGCCACGGCTTTTTTATCCTCAATAAAATCTCCCAAGCTGGAATCTTCTTCATCGCCAATAGGCGTTTCCAACGAAATGGGTTCCTTAGCAATTTTTAGCACCTTTTTGACTTTATCTACAGAATATTCCATGCGTTCAGCAATTTCTTCCGGGGTTGGGTCGCGCCCCAGCTCCTGCACCAGATAGCGGGAAGTGCGTATCAATTTATTGATGGTTTCGATCATATGGACCGGAATGCGGATAGTCCGAGCCTGATCCGCAATGGCCCGGGTAATAGCCTGGCGGATCCACCATGTGGCATAGGTAGAAAATTTATAACCGCGCTGGTATTCAAATTTATCCACAGCCTTCATCAGGCCGATGTTCCCCTCCTGAATCAAATCGAGGAACTGCAAGCCGCGGTTGGTATATTTTTTAGCAATGCTGACCACAAGGCGAAGGTTAGAGCGGATCAACTCCTGCTTGGCCCGCATAGCTGCAGTATTACCCCGCTTGATGCGCCACAGTACTTCCTCAAGGTCCACCACATTGTGGGAGCATTTTTCCTGCAAACGGGCCAGGATTTCTATTTTCCCCAGAATCATTTCTTTATAGGAAAACAGCTCATCCACACTCATGTTCAGCTCCAGCGCAACAGCCATGGGGCTGATTTCCCGGGCATCAAGCTGCCGGAAGAGCTCGCGGATTTCATCTTCACTTTTGCCTGTGGACAGCAGATACGCTGTCAAATCCCGCTGGCAATTGTGCATTTGCCGGACGTAATCTTCAACAGTTTCAATAATCCGGTCAATAAGTGTTTTTTCCAGTTTAATATCCTGCAGGCGAGTAACGATTTCTTCCTTGTAGGCCAAAATTTCCTTTTGGATATGGGTCACACGACGTTCCAGTGTACAGCATTCGTCCAGCTTGGAATAAATTTTTCGTTTTTTCTTATAAATCTGGGCAATTTCATCCAGCAGCAGAATCACCCTGGTGCGCTGATTCATCTCATCTTCTGCGGGGTCATCTTCCTCAATGGTTTTCACAACATCTTTCAGTTTAATGCGGTTGAGCTTGAGGTCTTCCCCCACATTGATCAATTCCTCCACAGCTACCGGCACTTCCACCAGTGCATAGAGAACATCCTGCTCGCCAAGCTCTATTTTTTTGGCAATGGCCACTTCCCCATTCCTGTCCAGCAAAGGAACGGCTCCCATTTCACGCAAATACATACGCACCGGGTCTGTACTTCTGGAAGAAAAGTCGGCCGCATCTTCAGCTCCCACCAACTCTAGGTTGTCCGGTCGATCACCGTCTACATCTGTAGCGGAGACGGAAATTTTTTCCCCGTCTTTTTCCAGATCGACAATGGCTATCTCCAGCTGATCAAACAACCCAATAATTTCTTCAAACTGTTCCGGGGTATTCATTCCCATAGGAACGGCTTTGTTGACTTCCTCAAAGGTGAGGAAACCCGTTTCCTTACCTTTGGCAATAAGATTTTTTATCTGCTGGATATCTTTAATGTTGTTCCCCATAAGTCCTCTCCAGCGTTTCCTGTAAGGCGCGAAGATAATCCAGATCGTCTTCTTCAAGTTTTTCCAAATTGCCACACTGGCGCAACGCAAATGCAACTGAGGTTGACTGCTTTGCCAGCTGGACAGAACCAAGCATCATCCGCACAGCAGCAAACTCTCCTTCCTCATTATTCAATGGCGGCACCTCCCCTGTACGGCAACGAATCCAGAAGGTCTTTTCCTGAGAATCAAGGAAGGGAAATACTGCATCTCCTTGATGATCTTCAAGCTTTTTCCACAAATTCCGTGCCCAAGTGGCAGTAAGCACAAAATAAGCACCAGCTTGGCGCAGCCTGGGCAGCGCAGTTGGATAACGCACGGCAAATGTCATGATCTCCCTGTCCCTGAGGGATGGTCCATCTGGCTGCGGAGCGGGGCTGCCCGCCTTCAACACAGGCCCCCTACTGTAAGGATGCCTAGCAGCGCGGCTTTCCATAACCCGGGTTCGTAGAGCCTTTTCCGAAAGGCCAAGGCCCGTGCCCAAAGCAGAGGCGAAACAGCTGACCAGCTCGGGTATTTCCACCTGGCCGAGAAAATTCCCGGCCCAAGTGACTGCATCCCGCGGAGCCATATGCCGCAACGTCTGTACACAAAACGCCATACCCTCCACTGCTCTGCTGCGCAAGCTTTCAAATACCTTCACACCGCTTTTCCGTAACAGACTATCAATATCTTCCCCTTCCGGGAAAAGCACAACCCGGCAAGATAAGCCCCGGGCCAGCAACATTTCACACGCCCGCAACGCTGCCTTACGGCCAGCACCATCCCCGTCAAACAACAACTCTACATGGGCTGTGAACCCAGAAATCCTCCGAATCTGATCGGCAGTAAACGCCGTGCCCAACACGCCAACAGCACTGTTATAACCAAACTGGTGCAACGTCAGTACATCCATATACCCTTCAGTGAGCATGGCTGGCTTGCCTGTGGTAATGGCCCTGCGGGCCTGGTACAAACCGTACAGATGATCCCCCTTTTTATATAGAGGGGAATCGCTGCTGTTGATGTATTTCGCCTCAGCCTCATCATCCGCAATGATGCGACCACCAAAGGCAATCACATTGCCCGAAAGGCCGCGGATAGGAAACATCAGCCGACCCCGAAAGCGATCGTACACCCGACCGCGCTCACTTTTGCCCAACAAGGCTGCCTCCACCCCCATGGCAGTGCTAAACCCGGCCCGGTGCAGAGTGTCGGCCAGGGCGTGCCACTCCCGCCGACTCCAGCCCAGACCAAAGGCCTGGGCAACCTCAGCTGTAATACCACGCCTGGCCATATACTCCCGACACTCTTTCCCACAACTCTCTGCCAGATTGGCAGTAAAATGGGTAAGGGCAAGTTCGTGTATCTTCAACAACTGACGCCGTGGGGACATACCCTGGCTGGCGCTGTTCTGCCCGGGAAAGCCATTATAAACACCTTTTCCCAGAGGAATACCTGCCTCATCAGCAAGTTGTTCCAGAGTCTCTCGAAAAGTCAGGCCATTAATTTGGCCATAAAAATCAAACAGATCCCCCGAGGCATGGCAGCCAAAGCAGTAAAAAAAGCCTTCATCCTCGTTGATAGAAAAAGAGGGTTTTGTCTCCTGGTGAAATGGGCACGGAGCAACCCAGCGCGAGCCATTGTGCTTAAGGTCAACATAGCGCCGAGCAATGTCCACAAGACTCAACCGGGACTTAATTTCCTGAATCACTTTGGAATTACCCTGTACCATATTCCAAGGCCCTCAGCCGGGTAGAGACACTAAACCAGTATGTACTATTTAAATATTACTACAGTAACGCCATTGCCGCCCTGATCTTCCGGTGCCAGGGCAAAAGAAGCCACACAGGGAAATGTTTTTAAAAACGCATGCACTTCTTTGCGTAATGCGCCCGTACCCCGGCCATGCACAATTTCAACACTTTCCAGGCCGGACAGCACAGCCTGATCCAGGTAGTGCCCAAGCTCCCTTATAGCCAAATCAACACGTTTTCCCCGTACGTCAAGAGGTAACAGGGAAATTCTTTCCTCAGAAGGGGCTTTTTCCAGGTGCAGCAGGACGGATCCGCTATTCTTTGCCATATTCGGAGTTTCTGCAGGCCCCAACAGTTTAATATCAGCCCATAGTGTTACACCGTTCATGTCCAGCCTAGCCCGGTTTTGGCGCAGATCTACCTCACGGACTACAGCCTGCCTGTTCCAAGACCTATGTACAATAACCTGCCCCGGTTTTAATGCCTCAGCAGAAAAACCTGGGGATGGTGAAGCGTGCTCCACTTCCTGGGCTGCGGCCAGGCTGGCACGAGCCTTTGCAAGTTTTTTGAGGGTGTGGCGATATCCGGCACGGCCTTCCTGCCAATCTTTCACCACTTTGGCAGCTGCCTCACGCACTTCGGCGGAAAGGCGCTCCCGCTCCCGTGCAAACTGCTCCTGCATGGCCTGACGTTTCTCCCTCGTTTTACTTTGCTCAACCTTAAGAATAGAAAGCTCCTGTTCCCGCTGTATTGCCAGCGCGTTCAGCCTGTCCATTACCGCGGACATATCTTCACCATTCAGCAAAAGATATTGCTCCGCACGGCGAAGCACCGCATCTGGCAATCCATGTACCCTAGCCACATCCAGGGCCTGGCTTGCCCCAACCTGATCGTAGGCCAGCTGGAACAGAGGCTTTTTGCTGACCGGGTCAAACAGTACTGAAGCCGCACGTACCCCCTCCCGAGACAGAGCATAGGTCTTGAGAGCCGGGAAATGCGTTGTTGCCACCACGCGCACGCCTCGCTCCAGAAGTTCGTCCAGCACTGCCTGGGCCAAAGCAGCCCCTTGGGCAGGATCTGTGCCCGCGCCAAATTCATCAAGGAGAACAAGTGATCTGTCACCCATACTGCCCCAGGCTGTACTGAGATGACAAATTTGCGCTGTAAAGGTGGAAAGATGGTCATCTAAGCTCTGTTCATCCCCGATAAAGGCATGAATGGTTGACCAGCACGGCATCATCGAACCTTTGCCTACCGGAACGGGTAGGCCGGAAAGAACCATCACGGCCAACAGCCCCAAGGTTTTGAGGCAGACTGTCTTGCCGCCGGCATTGCCGCCGCTGATGATCAGCGCTCGATCGAACTGCCGGAATAGTAAATCCACTGGATGCGGCCCACCATACTGCAGCAAACGGGCGTCCAGTGCCAGAAGCGGATGCCTGGCCTGCAGCAGACACAGGGGCATATCCTCATCCTCACTGGCAACATACATGCTGTTGCCGGCAAAGGCCGCGGCAAGAGCACATTTGGCCAAGGCTACATCCAGCCTGATCAACAGCTCCCAGGCAGCATGTACAGCCGGAAGATCCGTGACCAGTACCCCCGTAAGATATTGCAGCACTCTGCGCTCTTCCTCCAGCTCTTCCCGCTTCAGTTCCTGCAGCTTATTGTTCAACTCCACAAGGAACATAGGCTCAAAATAGCAGGTTTCACCTGTATTGGAGTACTCGTGAATAATGCCCTGAATACGGCTCTTAAAATTAACTTTGAGGGGCAGTACATAACGATCCGAAGCCAACGTCATGTACTCATCCTGCAAATAATGAAGGATATTGTACTGAACGGCAAAGTCCTTAACCTTACGTAGGCATTGCAAATGCAGGCTGCGCAGATCACCGCGTACGCGCATAAGCCCCGGGGAGCATTCATCCCGCAGGGATCCATCGTCTCCAAGGCAACGACGCAGTGCTGTTATGGCCATCTCCGGCAGAGGATTTGCGGTAGCCATGGCGTAAAGCCCTGGCCAGCGCGTCTCCCCACCTCGGATAGACTGTACAGCTGCGGATACTTGCAAAAGCGTCTCTCGGATAGCCCACAGGGCATCACTTTCCAAAGCAGGGGCAATGGTCTCACCAACAGGAAAAAGCGTTTCCAGATGAGAAAAAAGGCCTTTTATATTCGGGAAAGGCAACAGACGGAACCCGCTTACCGTGGCCCAGGTACGAACCTGATCAAAAAGTGCCTGAGCCGCGTTGACAGCAGCCGCAGTATGCAACGGGGTAAGAGCAAGGGCAGCCTGCTGCCCGGCTTCGGACGCGCATCTCCCGGCAAGAGCGTCCAGCACCTTGTCAAATTCAAGAGCCTTTAACGTTCTGATATCCATTAATGCTCACAGAGAAAAGAATCCAGCCGATTTACACAGGACAGCAACAGAAAAGTCGCGCCGTCAGGTAGAAAGGCGCGCCTTGACCGCAGCACTCACCACACGGCCATCTACGCGGCCGCGGTAGGTATCCATAACGGCTTTGATCACTTTCCCCATGCCGGACAGGGAATTCACGTCAAGGTCATGTATGGTAGCGGCAATGGCGGCATCCAGCTCACTATCTGAGAGGAGCGCGGGCAGATAACCCTTAAGAATGGCCAGTTCCGCAGCCTCATTGGCCGCAAGATCCGGACGACTTCCGGCGGTGTATTCCTCTATGGAATCCTGCCGCTGCTTGGCCTGCTTTTGAATAACTGAAACAAGTTCCTCTTCAGTGATGGGCCGCATCAGCTCCACCTGCAGGTTTTTCGCCGCGGTTTTCAACAGGCGCAACACACCAACCCGCAATGAATCCTTTGCCTTGTAGGCCGTGATATAATCACGATCAAGTTGCGTGAAGAGGGACATGGCACTTCCTGGAAAGCAGGCCTGACAGCCCAGAGATACCCTGGACTGCAGCCTGTCAATAAAAGTCAGACGAAAATGAAGCCGTATGGCACTGAACACACCGAGCAGCTTCACCCCGTACAGGTCGATTAGGAAACATTCATCTTGCGCATTTTTTTCAACAAGCGTTTGCGGGCTGCAGCTTTCTTTTTTTTGCGCATAACGCTGGGTTTTTCAAAATGCTGGCGCTTTTTCATTTCAGAAAGAATACCCGCCTTTTCAACCTGTTTTTTGAAACGGCGCAGGGCGATATCAAAATTATAATCATCTTCGTTCAAAAAAACTCCTGGCATTGGTCATCACCTCCTCAAACACATAGGGCACAGAACAGGTGGAACCTTCCCCTGAACACAAAAACCGATGAGAAACTGCTGAAAAACAGACTTAATGCTGCTGATGATCCTGGCCGTGACCATGCCCGCCGTCACAGCACGTCTCACGGATTGAGCGCAGAATCACATATCCGACGCCAGAGCAGATCACAAACAACACAAGATACAATACCCCAAAAAAGATCGAAAAATCAGGCGACCACCATGGGATATCCTGCGGCAATGGGCTATGAACCGTCTCACCATGCAACATAGGACTTCTCCTTCACATTCACGCATCATCAGTACATACAGTATCAGCGGCCACACAGATGCCATACGGCACTGGCAGTACGAAAAAGACAACAGTGCCTGAACAGAAAAATCATGTTTTCCTGAAGAAGTCAACCATCTTTCTGGGGCAAAGCAGCGGCAAGTGCCTGAAAAAGACGAGGGGAAAGGCTTTCCGGCCGGGCCTCAGGGGCAATACCCAGGTTATGTAGGCAATCTACGATCTGAGCGTACCCTGCACGCTTAAGGATGACTTGCAATTGCTTACGCCGCATCTGAAAACACAGTTTCAGCAACGCGGCCAGCGCATGTGGCTGCCGCGGCCGCTCTCCAGTGGGAAGCGAGGCCAACGCTATCACTGCTGAATCCACCTTTGGCCGGGGGTTGAAAGCCCCGGGTCCCACCACAAAGGCCCATTCCACACATACATAACTTTGTACCCATGCAGACAAGGCACCATAGGCTTGCGTGCCAGGGCGGGCGCACAGACGTTCCCCCACTTCCTTTTGTACCATAAACACACCGCGCACCAGGCAGGGCACGCGGAATACAATGTCCCACAGCAGCACTGAACCCACGTTGTAAGGCAGATTACTGATGATCTTCCAAGGCCCGCTCAACCCTTCCCAAGGGTACAGCAGACCATCGGTATGCACCACATCTGTCTGAGGCTGGTGCATCAGCCGCGTAGCATGATAGTCGGCCCAGTAATCGTCCTTTTCAATAAGACGGAAAAACGCCGGGCCCCTAGCCAGAATTTTACAGGTAAGTGCCCCGGCACCGGGGCCGATTTCCAAAACCCGATCTTCGGGCGTAATGTGCAGTAAATCCACAATACGTGTGGCTATTCCACTATCGTGAAGGAAATGCTGGCCAAGGCTTTTCCTGGCACGCGGCGCTTCACTCACAACAGCACCTCTGTACACTGTGCGTTGCAAGAAATGTAGCAACTTTACCCCCAGTGTCAATTATAAGTGCCCCACGCAGTATGGCTGGCCATGACGAAATGCGTGGCACCGTTTCCCCAACTTGGCGAACGCTCTCTTAGACACGGGTAGGGGAAAACGGGGGAGCCTATGGGGACTTGACGATATCGTTTATACTATCTATGAAAAACATAAAGAAAGTGTTCCTGTCAGCTGCTTATTGGGCAGCTACATCAGTATATAAAACCTTACAATGGTATCCCTCCTCGGTCTTTCGGGTTGGGACAAGAATTAATCACCAAGAAGCAGGAGAACAACATGGCCAAAGCCCTGGATAGCCAGCGAACCTATGCTCTCATTGGCACAGGTGGCTGCGGGAAAACGTCCCTGGCGGAAATGCTGCTGTACCAAAGCGGTACTATTAACCGCCCGGGTGCCATAGAAGATGGAACAACCGTATTGGATTATGAGCCGGAGGAAACCAGGCGCCGTGGTTCCATTCAACCCGGGTTTGCCACCTGCATCTGGAATAAAAGCCGACACTTCTTCGTGGACATCCCTGGGGACTCAAACTTTACCGGCGATCTGGCCTGTCTGCTTCTCGGCGTTGATGCCGTCGTATTTGTTATAGACGCTGTTGACGGGGTTCGGCCGCTGACCCGCCGTATCTGGAAACATGCCCGCGAGGCGCGTCTGCCAGCCATTGTTTTTGTTAACAAGATGGATCGTGAGCGGGCTGACTTTGATATGGCCTCCGGTGGCCTGTCTTCTGTACTCGGTATGAAGCCGGTTACACTGTACATGCCCATCACCCATGGTGGTGCATTTACCGGGCTTGTGGACATTCTGGCAGGCAAAGCGCTTATGTTTGGTGAAAACGGTACACTTCTCGAAGCCTTGATCCCCGAAGATTTTGCCGATGAAGCCGCACTGCTGCGCGATACTACCATTGAGAACATTGCAGAATCTGACGAACAGCTTATGGAAAAATACCTTGAAGAGGGCTCCCTTTCTGCAGAAAATATTGCCGGTGGCCTGCGCAAAGGGGTACTTTCCGGTGATCTTGTTCCGGTAATTGCTGGTTCTGCACTTGAAAACAAGGGCGGGACGCAGTTACTTGATGCCATTACCACACTCTTACCCTCGCCACTGGAACGTCCTGCTTTTCTTGGAACAGATGGCAGCGAAAAAACGCCGGACGAAAACGCTCCAGCGTGCTGTTTTGTGTTCAAAACCATTGCTGATCCTTTCTCCGGCCAGCTCAATATGGTGAGAGTGATTTCCGGTACGCTTGCTGCGGACTCTGCCCTGAAAAACATGCGTACTGAAGAAATTGAGCGCATGAGTACCTTGATTTACCTTACAGGCAAAAACCAGACACCCTGCAAAGATACTCTTGGTCCGGGTGCGATTATTGCCGTTGGCAAGCTTAAAAGTACCCGCACGGGAGATACATTGTGTGACGAAAAAAATCCCTTTGCCGTGGCCATGCCCGATCTGCCACCACAGCTAATCACGTTCGCTCTGGCCCCCCGGGAAAAGGGCGATGAAGATAAAGTGTATGCGGCAGTACAGCGCCTGCTGGATGAAGATATCACATTGAAGCTTTCCCGCGATGAAGAATCCGGTGACATTCTGCTTTCCGGCATGGGTCAGCTGCATATTGAAACTACTGTTGAACGCGCCAGACGACGCTACAAAGCCGATATCCTGCTCAAAACACCTAAAGTACCCTACCGCGAAACCGTACGTGGTAAAGTACAGGTACAGGGGCGGCACAAAAAGCAAAGCGGCGGCCGGGGCCAGTTTGGCGACTGTTGGATTGAAATGGAAGGCCTGCCGCGCGGGTCTGGCTATGTGTTTGAAGACGCTATCGTTGGCGGGGCGATCCCGCGTAACTATATTCCGGCTATTGACAAAGGTATTCAGGAATCGGCAGCTCGGGGTTTTTTTGCAGGATGCCCAGTAGTGGATTTTAAAGTA
>CAYRKU010000004.1:14020-41328 GCA_964425055.1 uncultured Lawsonia sp.
ACGCCTGTACGACGGCAGTTACCACACAGTGGATTCTTCAGAAATGGCGTTCAAAATTGCCGGATCTCTGGCATTCAAAAAAGCCGTTGAATCTTTAAAGCCTATATTACTTGAGCCCATCGTCCTGATTTCTGTATCCATACCTGATGAATATATGGGCGATGTTATCGGAGACCTTTCCTCCCGCCGCGGCAAAGTGCTTGGCTCAGACTCTCAGGCCGGGATAACCGAAATCAAGGCCCATGTTCCCATGAATGAAATCCTGCGCTACGCGCCAGATTTACGCTCCATTACCGGTGGACAGGGCGTGTTCACCATGGAGTTTGACCATTACGAAGAGGCACCGCAGGCTGTGGTGGACAAAGTTGTAGCCGAGCATCAGAAAAAAGAACAGGAATAACTTCACCTACATGCTATTGTTAAAGGGCTGCGCCTGGCAGGCACAGCCCTTTCTGTTTCAACAACACAAAAAAGGAGGGGAAAATGCCTCCGCCATCCCTTTCGAAAATATACAAACCGTTATGCGTGAGCGAAATCTTGAAGATCAAACGCGTCGTGAAGTGTCCGGACGGCAAGCTCAGTATATTTTTCATCGATCAGGCAAGAAATTTTGATTTCCGATGTGCTGATCATGAGGATATTGATGTTTTCCCGCTGCAAGGCGGCAAATGCCCGAGAGGCTACACCAGTGTGGTTGCGCATACCCACACCGATTACCGAAACTTTAGCTACACGGGGAGAACTTTCCACACCAGTCCCGCCAATTTCGGCCACTTTGGCTTCCATAAGTGCCATGGCCTTTTCCAAATCTTTCCGGGATACGGTAAAAGTCATATCCGTTATGCCACCACGGCTGGCCGTCTGAATAATCATGTCCACCATGATGCCGTTTTCGGCAAGAAGAGAAAATACAGAAGCGGAAATACCAGGCAGGTCGGGAAGGCCACACAGGGTTACGCGGGCCTGATCTTTATCGTAGGCAATACCGGAAACAAGCACGCTTTCCATCATGGAACCCTCCTGATCGACCACAGTCCCCGGATTGTCAGTAAATGTGGAGCGTACATGCATGGGAACTCTGTATTTTTTTGCAAACTCCACCGAACGGATCTGGAGGACCTTAGCCCCCATGGACGCCATTTCAAGCATTTCTTCGTATGTGACGCGATCCAGCTTACGGGCTGAAGAGCATATGTTAGGGTCGGTAGTATACACTCCATCAACATCCGTAAAGATCTCGCATTCGCAGGAATCAAGTGCCGCGGCTATGGCTACGGCAGAAGTATCTGAACCGCCGCGGCCCAGAGTAGTGATTCTGCCATCTTCTGTAACACCCTGAAAACCGGCAACAACAATAACATCGTACTCGATAAAGGTTTTACGAATCAGCTCAGCATTAATGGACAGAATACGGGCATTGCCAAAGGCCTTGTCCGTACGGATTGGGATCTGCCAGCCAAGGAAAGAGCGCGCCCGAATGCCACTGTCCTGCAGGAGCATACTGAACAATGCCACTGAAGCCTGCTCACCTGTAGAAAGCAGGCTGTCTACTTCCGCAGGATCCGGCTTGGCTGCCCAACGGGACGAGAGGGCAAGGAGTTTGTTGGTTTTCCCCGATTTGGCTGAAAGCACAACCACCACTTTGTATCCCTGATCCAGAGCAGTAGTCACCTTGCCGCGGACTATTTTCAGACGATCAATGTCGGCAACGGACGTTCCTCCAAATTTCTGTACCAAAATACGCATAGTTCACCCTTTCATACCTGCAGAAGGTGTAACGCAGGCAATACAACCACGCAACCGGAGCAACCCTTGCAGTACGGAACACGCTGTCTCCCCAAAGGGAGACAGCGTTACTAATCTAGTATTATCGCCTGAAGTGAAGCGAATGTCCAGACGTTTTTTGGGCAACTCGGTAGGGATGATATGCTCCGCCCATTCCACAAGGACAAGATATTCATCTTTATCCATAAGTTCAGCTACATCATCAGGCAGTGAGGCCACACCGGACTTATATAAATCACAATGCAGAACGGTAGGTTTAGATGGATAAATATTATACAAGGTAAAACTTGGAGAGGAGACCTCTGCACCCTCTCCCCCAGGCAATGCTGAAACTAGGCCTCGGGTAAATGTGGTTTTACCTGCGCCCAGTTCCCCAAAAAACAGGATGGCGTGGAGTCGCCCCGCTTCAGCCTGATGTGCCCGTACTGCCCCTAAATCACGACCTAGGGCAACGGTTGCCTCAGCAGTAGGCAGGGATATTTTCAAACTATCATTGGGTAGATATGTATAACTGTTTTCCATTTAGTATAATCGTACCGGAACGTTAAGACAGGCTAGCCCGCCCGTTGCTTGCCATCAACAATAATCTACAGTAAAATTAATGTAATGTCCATCCAGTGTGTACCGCAACCTGAGGCTGTATCCACATACGGTACAGCGTATATCCGGCAGAAGGAATGCACTGTAAAATAATTTTCCGGCAGGGGTGGGTACCTTTTTCCACCAGTAACGTTTCAGAGGAAATGCTGACCGACAAACTTCTGTTTGCAACGGCGGCTCCATACTGAGTCAGGATATGTTTGTCAGACTTTTCTGTGGTGCTCTGCAGGGCGTGGATGCATTTCGGGTAGATATTGAAGTAGATATTGTCCGGCAGGGGTTGCCAACCTTTGTAATGGTCGGTTTAGCGGAAGGTGCTGTTAAAGAAGCAAAGGAACGGGTGTTTACTGCATTACGTTCCTCCAATTTCAGACTGCCTCCGGCAAAAATTATTGTGAATCTAGCCCCTGCAGACCAGCGTAAGGCAGGGAGTGGCTATGACCTGCCCCTGGCAGTAGGAATGCTTGCTGCGGCGGGCATCCTCCCGCCGGAATGCCTGGAAGGCTGGTTTCTTGCGGGTGAACTTTCCCTCGATGGGGCCATAAAACCCATACCGGGGATTTTGCCACTAGCCACGTTGGCCCAGGCACAAGGAGTAAAGGGTATGCTTGTAGCTCCGCACAACGCATCGGAGGCTGCTGTTTCCGGTGTTCGAGTGTATGCTCCACAAACCTTGGGCGAAGCCGTATCCCTATTGACCGGACAAATAAGGCTTGATCCGGTTCCCATACCTAAGCTTGCAGCAGCAACAGAAGAAAAGTTGAATTTTTCAGATGTAAAAGGGCAGAATATGGCCAAACGGGCTATTGAAATTGCAGCTGCCGGGGCGCACAATCTTTTACTTATTGGTCCGCCTGGTAGCGGGAAAACTATGCTTGCCCAACGCATCCCTTCCATACTGCCCCCTCTCTCTTTTGCGGAAGCTATGGAAGTAACCAAAATTTATAGTGTTGCAGGCCTGCTGGAAGGCAAGGGAATCCTTACGGAACGACCGTTCAGAGCACCGCACCACACTGCATCAGACAGAGCACTTGTGGGCGGGGGGACATTTCCCCGACCGGGAGAAGTTTCCTTGGCACATCGGGGTGTACTGTTCCTTGATGAACTCCCCGAATTTGGCAAAATTGCACTCAACGCACTGCGACAACCCCTGGAAAACGGCACCGTAACGGTATCACGTACCTCACAAGCGGTTACCTTCCCGGCGGACTGTATGTTTGTTGCAGCCATGAACCCATGTCCATGTGGCTATTCTACCGATCCTACCCACAGCTGCTCCTGCTCCCCAAAGCAGATTCAGGCCTATCGCTCCCGTATTTCTGGCCCTTTGCTGGATAGGATTGATCTGCACGTAATGGTTCCCCCTGTCCCTTATGATGACCTGCGCACTCCGGCAGCGGCAGAAAGCTCTGAGTACATACGGCAACGGGTAATTGCCGCACGGGAACGGCAAGCCAGGCGCTATGTAAACACGCGCTGCCGTACAAATGCAGATCTTTCCGGCCGTATGTTGGAAAAACATTGCAGTCTGAATGCACAAGGGCAACAGTTTTTGCGCGAAGCCGTCAACAGACTGGCCTTATCGGCCAGAGGATATACTCGAGTTTTACGCCTGGCCAGGACCATTGCTGATTTGGCAGATTCAGAAATCATCCAGCTGGAGCATCTAGCCGAAGCCATTGCCTGCCGTACCCTAGATCGGAATCTGGACAGGATTTGAATACGCTCCCGTATAGTTCAAAGTTGGTATGGGATTGCTATGTCTGTATATGTTTGTTACAGAGGCGTACCCGGCCCGCCGCAAAATGCACATTGTGCGGCTAAAGGCAGCCCCGCAAAAAACGGGGAAGCAGCCTAGACTTGCCTCCCCCGCCATAACCTTATGAATAAGCAAATAAGGGCTTCAGAACTTTCGGGCTAATAACGCCACTGGCCCTGATGATATCGAAACAGTTCTCTCACACGCCTGGCACGCATTTGCCTGAAATCTCCCTGCTGTGCTGCCAGCCTTGTTTTACCGGTGCTTTCGTATTCCTTCTCCAGATACACTATGTGCCCTATATAGCTACATCCAGGTGCCTTACTGGGGTAAATTTCAGTGGTCATACTGTCCAGATCCACTTCACGAAAAGTGGCAATGTATTGGCCTCTGCTTCTTTTTACGATCACCTGATTGCGATTGGGTTTGATTGTAGCATTGGCCCTGGCCACATAGGCTTTGGCGAATGCATCCAGTTTGGCTTTTACTTCAAGCGTGGTTTCAGCTGTCTGAGCTGCGGCAGCAACAGACTGGGCTGGCAGTGCGCATAGCACCAATACACCAATAAAAAATACGCAGAAAAATGTCTTTATAGAAACACTCATCATTCATCTCAATTGCAAAGAAAAGCGGCCCGGCAGGTTCTGCCCGGGCCGCTTTTTAAATTGTACCAATACTAGTTCACAAACTCCAGCTCAGTGCAACGGTTCATGTAACGGCCTTCTTCTGTAGTGTTATCATACCGGAAAGATTTGCCCTTTCCTTCGGTGATCATACTACTGGAATCAATACCCTGGCCTGCAAGATACGCCTTAACAGCATTGGCGCGACGCTGTGACAGTTGCAGGTTATAGGCATCAGTACCGATGCTATCGGTCCAACCACGCAACTGAATTTTCTTATCAGCATGTTCTTTAATGATTTTGGCTGCTTCGTTCAGGATACCCTGAGCTTCGGGCCCCAGTTCGGAAGAATCAAACGCAAAGTTTACACCACGCAAAACAACCACGTCTTCAACCACAGCAACACGCTCACGGCAGAACACTTCGCCAACAAAGGTATCAACGGCTGCGTCACTCTTCAGCAGATCAGCACCGTCCACACTCACTGTGCATGCGTTGAGGCGGGCAATTTCTTCTAAAGTAGCCTTGCCTTCGGGCGTAGTGGCCAAAGAAATCACATGGAAGCACACATTTGGATTGGCAGCGTAAATGGCCTTCACTTCATCAACAGGGCTTGCGCCACGGTTCGACTCACCATCAGATACCAAGATGACGGCAGCCCGCGGGGGCATTTGCGCAATGATCGATTTATGTGCCTGGATACCAACCCCCATAGGGGTAAACCGGGCGAAGGTTTCCAGATTGTCCTTTACGGTATCCGCCCCGGCAGCCAACGAGGTACGGTTCCAGGTACCCTGGCTGACCACTGCAGCATAGGGGGCAAAGGTATACAGCCCACCCTGATAACCAAGATCGGGCACGATCTCATTAACGCGTTTGATGATCTGCTTGGCAGCGGCGGATTTGCTCATACCGGTATCACGGAAATTCATCATCATGGATCCGGAATAATCCACGAGGTAGTTAAAGCTTTCGATACGCTTGTCACACTTTTCCACAGAATGTGTGGCAAAGCCGACGGTTGCCCATACAAAAACAAGGGCAGCAGCCAAAACAACAGAACGGGCAAGTTTCATGTCTTCCTCCTCTTAGGATTTTCATATATCCCGTACGGAAAACCGCCGGGATATGCTAAACGCCTGGAACGGTTACATCAAATTGAGGAAAGTGAAAACGCATACGCCTGCCCTCACCGCAGGACAAATATCCACTTCCTGTTGCCATCGCGGCCATATTGCAAACTCTGCTCAACAGGCATCTTCTGCATTCACAGAAAGGATTCTACCCACGCCCCGCCCAAAGGTAAAGAGGCATATTGAGATTTTGAGGCATGAATTCACACTGGGTAGTAAAAATGGGGCGGAAAAATCCACCCCATTATGCTGCGGCAATATGTAAAAACTGTTTATGCGCACCAGAATCAAACGCAACCCGTGGGCTTGGGTAACCCGGCCATTTTGCAGGCTCCCTTCCCAGGGCCGGAGGGGAACAATTCGTAAATTTCTTTCAGCTTGTAGCCTGTGTTTTTGGAGAGGATCCGCACCATGGGTGCAATTCCGTTCTTGCGATAATAATCCTGCAGGAAATCAAGAATTTTCTTATGGTCTTCATTCAGTTCGGAAATTCCTTCGGATTCTTTCACATATTCAAGCCATTCAGGGCACCACTCATCAAATTTGAGTAGAAAGCCATCTTCATCAACTTCGAATGTCTTACCTTTGTAGGTAACTTCAGCCATCTGTACGTCCTCCTTGGACTATTTGCGACCATACACTAATACCCGCTGCATTACCTCACAGGAGATGATGCCAGATGCATATATACAACCGATTGCGGCAGAACCTGCTGCCAAAATCACTCTACCGCACGAAAACGAAAGAATGATCTTATTTATTGAAAATAAAGCTAACATAGCGGTGGGGAAAACGCAAGTACAACAAGGCATATTTTGCGTATATTGCCCAGGGATAAAACACAAGGATGTTCCACCCAGTCAACAGCAGCCGATTGCTTCATAACATGGAGTAGGACGCTGCCCTCAGCATCGCTGCACAGCATATGTCCATTTCCATGCCATGATCAAACCCAAGAAGATGTCCCAGACCATGGGCAAGCAGACGCAGACAATGCTCTGTACTATCCTGCCCGTACAGTCTGGTCTCCCGATGTAGTGTATCGGCAGAAAGGACAAGTCCTCCTAGGTTTATGCTATTCCCAGCAGACAGTTGTTCCAAAGGAAAGGAAAGAACATTGGTGGGCCCAGGGCAATGCATGTAGGTGGCATTGTATACTGCCATTTCACCATCACGGACAAGTAGAAAATCAAGTCCAAATACTCCAGAACAAACCACAGCAAGCATCGCACGCAGCCTAGACTCAAGGCTCCGCTGACTTATTGGCATAAGCCAAAAAAAATGCTTCCCCGAAACATTCAGCCGCAACTTTACCTTTCCCGGGGACTGTTCTGAAAAAATATGTAGACGTTGAGCATTCATTACTGCTGTACGTTGCGCTGCATTTCAGGTGTGAGCAAAATAGGGTTTTCTACCGTTTGTCGGGAAGTGAAGTCTTTAGCTTTCCCTAAAGAAGACTGACAAGGATATGTTGCTTGCCCAGGGTCCTCCTCACCAGAGCGCGTTCCAACGGCATCTTTGCCTCCCATGGAACTCTGTTTTTTGGCAGAAGCAGGTTCAACAGAGCGTGCACTTGGCACAAAAAGTGAAGAAGAGACATCGGATTTTTTGGTTTTACCCGGTGTGGCATGCGCCTTCGACCCATTTTCCCGCCTAGGCTTACGATTTATGTCAGGATAGGCAATCCGCTGATGAAACATACCTGTCAGAATACGGATAAAATTTTCGGAAAGTTTGTGCAGATCCTTGAAGGTCAACCCAGATTCATCCAGTTGTCCTTCGGAAAAAATACCCTTCATGATTGTATCCACATGGTTTGATATCCGGGCAGGGGTAGGATCAGATAACGTCCGACTGGATGCCTCTACCGCATCGGCTAACATCACAATAGCAGCCTCACGTGTTTGCGGCCGGGGACCGGCGTAGCAATAATCTTCAATACGCGGATTTTCCCCCAACTCTACGGCTTTACTATAAAAAAATTTGACCAAGCTGGTGCCGTGATGCTGTGCAATGATATCCTGAATTTCATCCCCCAGATTATGTTCCCGGGACAGTTCAATCCCTTTTTTGACATGAGAAAACAGAATAAGAGCACTCATGGCCGGGGCAAGCCTGTCATGCCGATTGGGACCGTTGAATTGATTTTCAATATAATAATCTGGATATGCCAACTTGCCGATATCATGATACAATGCTGCAACCTTACACAATAGGCTGTTGGCTCCCACGGTTTTGGCACCTACTTCCGCCATATTGGAAACAACCAGAGAATGATGATACGTCCCAGGGATCGTCACCATAAGATCCTGTAAAATAGGCTGTTCCAGGTTCATAAGTTCCATAAGCCGGAAACGCGTTGTATAACTGAAGACCAATTCAATAATGGGACTGAACGCAAACAGTACAATAACTGAAGTGAATGCGTTCAGCACGGAAATCCCGGCAAGATACAGAAAAATTTCCGCACCCCGAAAGTCCTGCAGCCATCCACTGCCCAGGGAAATGAGCATCAAACCGATACTTAGGGGAATAATACTGATCACTACATCCTGTCGGCTCTGCGCCCGGATCACCAGCCATGTATTAAGCATGGCAGACAGAAAAAAGAAAAGGAACAGTGGCAAATCGGCATTAAGTATGGAACAGCTGAACAATGCAAGCAAAAAACCGAGAACGCAATACCGCCTTGCGGCAAAAATCAGTGCGCCAAGGCCAGCTGCGCCAGCCACCGGGAAAAAATGCATCGCCAGTGCGATATCCTGCGGCGGGACGAGTCTGCCAATAATAAGATATGCCCCCTTAGCCGCGAGGCCAAAAGTAAACAACAAAAACGAGATGAAATAAAAATCTTTCCGCTGCAGCACCGTCCCTGGTTTACCGCTAGGTGCCATAAACAGGCCTATGGAAAATAACAAAGAAAAGACAAAAGTTCCGGCAATTTGTCGGGAATGGAACATACCATCGCTTTGCTTATACAGGCTATGCAGCTTGAGATGCGCTTCCCGGGTGATACGATCACCCTGATGGACAATAACCTCTCCTTGCTGGATATTGTAGTACACAGGCTCTACGCTTTTGGCTACAGCATCACCAAGGGCCAGCGTTGCCTCTCGATTTAAGGTCATAGTGGGCATGACCAGGGACGAAAACAGCGCAAATACAGCCTTTTTGGCTTGTGGTGAAAGCTTGTACTCTGCCCGCAACCGCTGATTGAACGAAGCCAGCAAAGAGGAAATATCCCGTATAGATGTCCCGTCCGGACGGACTGTTTCCAAACCGTTTTCCAAATCGCGGATAATCACGCCATTTTTGGAAGCAAGCGCCAGGCGGGTATTGCCAACAATGCCTTCCCGCAGTTGCGCTTCCATCCACGGTAAGGCCATATTTAAAATATATTCCTGCACAGCTGGCTGCGCCCATGCAGTGACTATTTCCATATCAAGAGACTCTGCAAACTGTGTCTTCAAATCCTGCAAGAGGTTTTCCTGTGATGCAGCGGAATCCGTTTCATTTATTTTTTTAAGGATATCAAAAAGATGCGTCCGCATGGACGAAATTTCAGCCACACTGAGGTCAAACACGTTAGGTTGAAGTAGGGATACCTGTTTTTGTTTGGCCTTTGTAGCCTGTGAATCTTCAACAATCAGGCTACGCTGGGCCACGATGTCGCTGTCCGCGACCTCGCCAATGCTAAAAATTTTAACACGCTCAGAAGGGTTAAAGCCCGCTATGACGGAAAGCAGAAGCAGTGTCCCTACTAAGACCCCAAGCCCCATGCCATGGTGCTGCTGTTGCAGAGAAAGACGAACAGCGCGGGAAAGTTCGTTAATGTGAGGGGGCCTTTTCATGGCTATCATACGCCTGTACAATGCGGCCAACCAGAGGATGCCGCACAACATCTGCAGAGGTGAAATGGCGGAAGGCGATCCCCCTGACACCGTTAAGCACATGCACTGCATGGACAAGGCCAGAACGGATGCTGTGCACGGAAACATCATCCTCCCTCTGCAGAGGAAGGTCTATCTGAGTGATATCACCAGTAATCACCGCACGGGACCCAAAACCAAGGCGAGTTACAAACATCTTCATCTGTTCATGTGTGGTGTTCTGCGCTTCGTCAAGAATAATATAGGCATTGTTCAACGTTCGGCCACGCATAAACGCCAGCGGAGCAACTTCAATGACATCTGTTTCCTGCAGGGAAGCCATTTTTTGCGGGCCAAGCATGTCATGAAGTGCGTCGTGCAGAGGCCGCAGATATGGATTGACTTTCTCTGAAATATCGCCGGGCAGAAAACCGAGTTTTTCCCCCGCTTCCACGGCGGGACGCGTTAGAATAATCCGCTTGACACGCCGTGTTATCAACATATGTACGGCCATAGCCACTGCAAGATAGGTTTTACCGGTACCAGCCGGGCCGATAGAAAAAACCATCTCATGATTGCGCAATGCTGCAAGATACGCACGTTGCGAAGCATTGCGTGCGGTGATGGTTTTCCTAGGCAATGTAAGTACTGTTTCATCACCAAAAATACGTAGTAAATCCTCCCCGGGGTTCGCCTCCAAAAGCTGTAAACCCTGTTCCAAATCAGATGCCTGTACAGGGTGCCCGGACCGAATCAGCGCGTAAAACTGAGTAAATAAATTGAGGACACGCTCACGGAGAACAGGATCTGCAGCAGCTACAGAGAGCGTAGCCCCGCGGGTAGAAATATCCACCCCAGTTTGCGCCGCCACAGTAATGATATGCGCGTTTTGCGGGCCAAACAGAGCATTGGCCAGCGTGGGATCATCAAAAGCGAGTGTTTCCATAAAAGCCGAAGACAATGGCATGGACATGGTAAAATAGTATCACCACCGGATAAAAATAAAAGTACAAACCTGACTTTCAGGCAGATTCCACCTTTCTATAGCTCATTCAGGGGCCATCGTCTATAACTGGAGCAAACTAATCACTGGCCGCTACATGGAAAAAATGCATGGCATTGCGGCCACAGGCAGTCCACAACTCTTCAGGTGCCATTCCTCTGATTTCTGCCACAGTTGCTGCCGTAAAGACTGCCAATGCTGGCTCATTCTGTGTGCCACGCCACGGAACAGGTGCCAGGTAAGGACAATCTGTCTCCACCAAAAGACGGTCCTGCGGGATACGCGCCACAGCATCCCGCAACGCCTGATTGGCTGGATACGTTACCGGGCCTGGAATAGATACGTGCCAGCCGTTGGCAAGAATGCGATCCAAAAGAGGAACCGCATCTCCGCTGAAACAGTGCCAAAGAAGCGGCCGACCGGAAAAACCTTCTGCTTCAAGTATACGCAGGCTGTCCCTTGCGGCATCCCTCGAATGGATAACCACGGGAAGATCCAGCTCTACAGCAAGCGCCAGCTGCAGGCTAAAGGCTTCTTCCTGTATAGAATGGGGGGTATTGTGCCAGTAAAAGTCAAGCCCGATTTCACCCACAGCTTTCAGCGTGGGATCGCCTTGAAAGGCCATCCTCATAGCCTGCACAATTTCCGGAGTACACGCCTGTGCATCGCTAGGGTGACCCCCCATAAGAAAAAAGACTCCCGGATAGGGGGTAAAGGCAGATCTGTATTCCCTATAGGCCGTAAGGCTGAGAAATACCTGGCCAATACAGGCTACACCGGCCTGACGTGCCTGCTCCATAACTTCTGGAAGGCGCTCAATCAGGCCAGCAGAATCGAGGTGTGCATGTGAGTCCACCCCTGTAAGGGGCAAATGCAGGCTGGAAGGCAAAATGCGTGGGCTTTCTTTTGTTTTACTCATAGTTCAGAAAATTCAGGTTTGTCGTGTTTCACGGCGGATACATGCCCCAACGGCGCTGAGCTTTGCCTCAATCCGTTCATAACCACGATCCAAATGATAGATACGCTGTACAACAGTGATCCCTTTAGCTGCAAGCCCGGCAAGGACCAACGATGCACTGGCCCGTAAATCTGAGGCCATAACCGGTGCTCCGGTCAGTTTTTTTACCCCGCGCACAACAGCTGTATGCCCGGCAAGGCGGATATCCGCCCCCATGCGCACCAGCTCTTGCACATGCATAAACCGATTTTCAAAAATTGTTTCATTGATCACGCCGGAACCCTCCGAAAGACACATTAGAGCCATAATCTGCGCCTGCATATCCGTGGGGAAGCCTGGATAGGGCTGCGTGGTTACATCCACACCGCGTAATATTGTATCCCTGCGTGCCAGAATGCCCTCAGACGTCGGCTCAATATGCATGCCCATTTCATGCATTTTTACCACAATAGCTTCCAGATCCTCCATGGAGCAGCCCGTAATCAACAATTCACCGTCAGTAATGCCTGCCGCAGCAAGGAAAGTACCTGCCTCAATGCGATCGGGCATAATCCTATAGGTACAGCCACCCAGCCGGGGCACACCCCGAATTTTAATCACACTGGTTCCATGTCCTTCAATTTTTGCACCGCAGGCAATGAGGAAACGGGCCAGATCAACCACTTCAGGCTCTCGTGCGGCGTTTTCAAGCACAGTTTCGCCCTCCGCCAGGGTTGCGGCCATAAGCAGATTTTCCGTACCGCCTACGGTAGGAAAATCAAAATGGATATGTGCACCATGCAATGCACGGCTGCGGCCAAGGATATATCCTTCCTCAAGCTCAAATACAACGCCCATCTTTTCCAGCGCGGAAAGGTGCAGATCCACAGGCCGTGCCCCAATGGCACAACCGCCGGGCATGGCCACACGAGCTTCCCCAAGGCGGGCAAGCAGAGGGCCAAGAACCAACACAGAAGCACGCATGGTTTTTACAAGATCATAAGGGGCTTCGGGTTTCAGCTGCGCGGGGACAACTGTCGCCACTCCATCAGAAAATTCTGTCGGACAACCAAGCACTTCAAGCAATTTGGCAGTAGTCCTGATATCACGCAGATCCGGTACATTGGTAAAGGTAACCGGTTCGTCCAGCAAAATACTGCCCATAAGAATAGGAAGGGCAGCATTTTTAGATCCGCTTATGGCAACAACACCAGTAAGGGGAACCCCTCCTTCAATAATCAGTTTATCCATACCGTCCCCAGTTCCTTCAAAATTATGGCGTGGTAAGGCTTGACCTCATAGTATATCTAATATAAAACGAACCCCTGCATGGCGGATGTAGCTCAGTTGGGAGAGTATCTGATTGTGACTCAGGTGGCCGTGGGTTCAAGTCCCACCATTCGCCCCATATCTTTAAAAACCCTGCTTCGGCAGGGTTTTTTTCATAAAACACAACCTGTTTACAGTTCAAGCACCAACCCTACAGGGCAATGGTCCGACCCATAGATACATGCATCAATCCAGGCATCGCGAACAGCCGGGACAATCTCTTCAGACACAAAAAAATAGTCGATACGCCACCCGACATTGCTCGCCCGTGCACGTTGTTTGTATGACCACCAAGAATACTGCCTGGGAATATCACCATGAACTTTTCGAAACGTATCCACATAACCGGCATGAACAAATGTATCCATCCATGCCCGTTCAATAGGAAGAAAACCGGAATTGGTTTCGTTTGCAGCCGGACGGGCAAGGTCCAACGGACGGTGGGCAGTATTGAAATCTCCACACACAACTATCGGCTTGCTCTGGCGCAACTGCTCCGCATAGGCGAGAAAAGCATCATAATACCCCAGCTTGTAGGCAAGCCGCTCCTCATTTTTACTACCGTTGGGGAAATAGACATTAAAAAAATGAAACAACGGATATTCGATATGCAGCAGACGGCCTTCTCCCTGAAAACGAGGATCTGGCAATTCATAATCCACACACAGCTGCTCAAGCTCAGACTTCCTGCGGGAAAAAACAGCCACCCCAGAATAGCCCTTCTTTACTTTGCAGGCCAGCCAATTGGCCTGCCATCCCTCCGGCTCACGGTGCTTAGCAGGTATTTGGACAGGGTCGGCCTTTGTTTCCTGTAAAGCCACCACATCCGCATCCACTTCGGCAAACCAGCGCCATTCCGCCTTAGCTGAAATGGCGCGAAACCCGTTGACGTTCCAAGAAACAAGGCGAATAACCGACATTACTTCCCCACAAAAAGGTGAAACCAATTTTGTGATAATACCTGCTTTAGCCTGAAAAGAAAAGACGCTGCCTTCAGGCCCAAGCTACTCTGCACAATGTAACCGAAAAAGGTGCCCGTATGAATATTCCAACCCCGGTAGCCACGGTGGGGCTGCTTATCCTTTCCAACGTGTTCATGTCCTTTGCCTGGTACGGTCACTTACGGTACAAAGCACTGCCACTGCTGGCTGCAGTGGTTATCAGTTGGGGCATCGCCTTTTTTGAATACATGCTTCAGGTACCCGCCAACCGTATAGGATACGGCTATTTTAATGCAGCTGAACTAAAGGCTATTCAGGAAATTATTTCCCTGTCTGTATTCGCATTTTTTTCCACCCTGTATCTGGGAGAATCTTTACGCTGGAATCATTTTGTAGGCTTTTGCCTGATTGTTCTGGCTGCATTTTTCATTTTCAAAAAATGGTAATGAGGCTGTTATCCCATTACCGCACACCAATCCATTTATGAAGCTGTACACCGAGCCTCCAGCGCGGATGGGCCAGACAGTATTCTATACACTCCCGGATATTTGCCCGGATAAACACGTTATCACACGGTTGTAGAACAAAATACCTGAAACGCAACCCTATAAAATCTTCCGGCTGACAACCTGGCTGCGGCCAAACCAGCTTCAACTCATCACCGGACAGCGTGGCCAGCTGGTTTCCGGCTTTGGGGCTTACTGTAACCCAATCCAATCCGAAAGGAAGTGGCAATGTACCGTTAGTTTCCACCCCAAGTTCAAAACCACGTGCGTGCAATATTGCAACAAGCTCGACAGTAAGTTGCAGCGCAGGTTCACCCCCGGTAAACACAACGTAAGGGGCAGATCCTCTGTCGGTATCGGCCGATACGGAAGGAAAGGTTGCCCTAATGGCATCTGCCAGGGCTTCAGGCGTATAAAATACCCCTGCATCCGCACCCACAAAATCTGTATCACAGAAGGTACACCGGGCCGAAGCGCGGTCTTCAGGCCTACCTGACCACAAATTACAGCCGGAAAATCTGCAGAATACTGCCGGCCTGCCAGTCTGCATCCCCTCCCCTTGCAGGGTATAGAACAGTTCTTTAATCCTGAAAGGCATAACCTCTTGTATCCTTTACACAAAGCGCAACTAGATCTGGTTTACTCAGGAACAGCCGTTGTGCTATGAGCCTTGCTTGCAATCCAAGCCCGCCAGCCGTGTGCCCGCAGGCTGCATGCGGGGCAGCTACCGCAACCATAGCCCCAGTCATGCAGTTCACGATGTTCTCCCAGATAACAAGTATGGGTAAGCGTACGCACAAGTTCCACAAAGGCCGCCCCCCCTTCCTGCTCCGAAAGGGCCCACGTCCGCGCTTTATCCAGCCACATCAATGGAGTATGAACCACAAAGTGCGCATCCATCCCGAGATTTATTGCTATCTGCATGGCTTTAATGGTGTTGTCACGGCAGTCTGGATAACCGGAAAAATCCGTCTCACATGCGCCAATCACTAGATTGCGGATACCCTTACGCCAGGCCACGGCTGCAGCTGCCGTAAGAAAGATAAGGTTTCGGCCAGGTACAAAGGTATTGGGGATACCCTTTTCATCAAAAACGATTTTCATATCACTGGTCATGGCTGTTGCACCAATCTGGTTGAACAGACCAATGGAAAGCAGTGTGTCATCCCGTAAGCGACTTTTCCAGCAGGCGGGCAGTGCGCTGCCCGATAGAACAGTGCTGAGGACAGATCGTCGGCATTCTATTTCCACATGATGCCGCTGCCCGTAGTCAAAACCAAGGGTATACACCTGTTTAAAACGATTCAACGCCCAACCAAGGCAGGTTGTGGAATCCTGCCCCCCAGAAAAAAGCAGTAATGCGGATTCTGAAGATACAATACCATTCATTGCATAGCCCGTTCCTATTACCTATTGTCCTAAAGTATGAAAACTTGAAAAGGCAACAACTGTAGCTTAGTGTACTGCCGTGTCCGTCACACAACACCAATAATCCGAGGGAATTTATGTTTCAATCTACATGTGCCCTGATTCTGGCCGCCGGAAAAGGCACGCGCATGCATTCCAAAAAACCGAAAGTACTTCATACCATTCTTGGCGAACCTCTGCTTGGCCATGTAATAACAGCACTGCGGCCCATATTTGACGAAAATATATGGGCAGTTATCGGTCATGAAGCACAAATGGTACGCGAATTTTTTATAGACAGTCCCATCCGCTTTATTGAACAGTCTGAACAGCTTGGTACTGGGCATGCATTGATGACTGCTATACCTTACCTGTACGAGGCAGGGATGAAACGGGTTCTTGTAGTCAATGGGGATACTCCCCTGATCACTACAAAAAGCATGGAACAACTTGTACGCGATGCCGAGGGGGCTGCCCTTGCTGTGGCCACACTGCATCTTACCGACCCCGGAGCCTATGGAAGGATCCTCCGCTGTAACGGAGAGTTGAAGGCTATAGTGGAGGCAAAAGACTTTGATGAAACTCGTTACGGCGCTCCTTCTGGAGAAATCAACGCCGGCATATATGTGCTGGATCTGAATATGGCTGCCCGGCTACTGCCCCGTCTGAACAACAGCAACAAAAGCGGAGAATATTATCTTACCGATCTTGTGGAGCTTGCTGTACAGGAGGAGATGAATGTCCGCGGACTGTGCTATGGCAGCGACCCCGTTTTGCTGGGTATCAATAATCCTGTTGAACTGGCGCGATCTGAAGAATTGTGCCGCGCAGCCATTGTGGATGGCTGCCTGGCCTCCGGCGTGATTATCCACGCACCCGAAGCAGTACGTATTGGCCCGAATGTGCAAGTAGAACCCGGAGCAGAAATATATGGCCCCTGTGAGCTGTACGGGGAAACGCACATCGCCTCCGGAACAGTTATTGAATCACATTGCTGGATACGCAACAGCAGCATCGGCGCCGATACAGTGATCCATTCTTTTTCTCACATAGAACAGGCAACAGTAGGTACGCACTGTATTGTCGGGCCATTTGCCCGACTGCGGCCAGGCGCAGCCATGGAGCAGGCAGCCCACGTAGGTAATTTTGTAGAGTTGAAGAAAGCGCTGCTTGGACAAGGCGCCAAGGCCAATCATCTGACTTATCTTGGAGATGCTGAAATTGGTGCTGGCACGAATATTGGCGCTGGAACCATCACCTGCAACTATGACGGTGTACACAAGTTCAAAACAGTTATTGGGGAACATGCCTTCATTGGCAGCAATACATCCTTGGTAGCACCGGTTACCGTCGGCCCGGGAGCTCTTGTTGGTGCAGGTTCAGTTATTACCAAAAATATCCCGGCAGGTGCCCTTGGGGTAGCCCGGGGAAAACAGAAAAACCTCCTCCGCAAAACCTAGCAGGCTAGCATACTTACTCAATGTAAAGAAAGATCTTTCCAGGCCTCTTGAAAAGTATACCAGCTTTCGGTAAAATGAATAAAGGGAGCCAGAGAATGTCTTCTCAGACACACTGGCAACGTTTTAGCTAACCTAGCAACGCTGATTGTATCCGGATAGCGATCTCACCATCAATCTTGCCACAACAGGCAAAAAGTGCAGAATTTACATATGGAACTTTTGGATCTTCTGGAAACCCGCGTGGTTGAACTTCTGGGACAAATGAATTCCCTGCGCGAGCAAAACCGTACGTTACAAGAGCAAAACACTGCTCTGAATGCAGAAAATCAAAACCTTAAAGAATCTCTGGACAGGGAGCTACATATCAGGGAAGAGGTCAACGGCCGCATCAATACAGTGCTTTCCACCATTCATGAATTTACAGGCGAAGCATAGGCCTGCCTGCTGTTGATGAACAGTTTCCAAATCAATGTTCTGGGAATGGATATCTCCTTTCGGTCTAATGCGGACCAGGAACAGGTGGATCGTGCTCAGAATTTTGTGGAAAATCAATACGAAAGATTAAAAAAAAACGGAGGCCAATTCAGCAGGGAACGCCTGCTGACGCTTCTGGTTTTGGGAATTGCAGACGATCTGTTGCAAACACAGCAGCGGCTTGAGTGTGTGGAAACCCGCCTTACCGATCTGCTGCAGCTTATGGAGAAAACAGATTAAATATTGAGGATACCGCCCTGGGGCGTGCGTGATTTCGCCATTGATGCTGACCTCACAAGCATTATAAATGGGAGTGTGGTCTGTATGCTGGTGTGCATGCCCGATATACCGGGAAGCCTGAAGGTTTACACCCGATCCCCCTTGGATATCCAAGGTTTTGCATTGATACGGGACACGGCGCTCTGGGGTTCAATATATTCTCTTTGGCATGCAGCAGGTTTGACCTGCAGTGATTTGTGCTAATCATGTTCGCCTTCCCTCCATCAGAAGCTCTCCAATAATGCTTGATGCCGGCTTTCCGGCAAAACACAGCAAACGGGGCTTACCCGATAGCATAAAGTGAGAAGGGCGGATGGACATTACAATTCTTGGCTATGTCATTGTAGCCATAGTGGTCGGTACCATTGTCGGCTTCTATCTGAACAGATATCTTACCACCAAACGTGTAGGTGACGCTAACGAACTTGCCACGCGCATCATTGAAGAATCCCGCAAAGAAGCTCAAGCACAGAAAAAAGAAATCCTCCTGCAAGGCCAGGATGAGCTGTTTAACCAAAAACGCGAGCTTGAATATGAATTTAAAGAGCGTGAGCGCGAGCTAAAAGTACGTGACCGTAGATTGCAGGAACAAGGAGAGCGCCTTGAAGAAAAACTGGAAAAGGCTACAGAAAAAGAACATGAATTATTGAATGTAGAAAAAGAACTAGCACGGAAAGAACGTAAACTGGGAGAACTGGAAGAGACACTCAATGAGCGTATCCTCGAACAGGATCAACGCCTTCAGGAAGTATCAGGCCTTACAGTAGATGAAGCCCGACAGCGCCTGTTTGCAGAGGTTGAATCCCGCACCCGGCACGAGGCAGCCCGGATGATGCGGCTTATTGAGGCTGAAGCCAGAGAAACTGCAGACCGCAAGGCCAAAGAAATTATCGCCTGTTCTATCCAGCGTTATGCCGGGGACTATGTGAGTGAGCATACTGTTACTGCCGTAACTCTGCCCAGTGAAGACATGAAAGGCCGAATTATCGGTCGTGAAGGTCGCAACATCCGTACCCTTGAAGCGGCAACTGGTGTTGACCTGATCATTGATGATACACCAGAAACCGTAATCCTTTCAGCCTACAGTCCCATGCGCCGGCAGGTAGCCAAAATGGCACTTGAGCGCCTTATTCAGGACGGACGCATCCACCCCGCTCGAATTGAAGACATAGTACATAAATGTGAACAGGAGCTCGAAGTACAGATTCGTGAAGTTGGCGAACAGGCTACGTTCGACTCCGGCGTACACGGTATCCACACTGAACTGGTACGCTATCTTGGCCAACTGCAGTACAGAACCAGCTTTACGCAAAACGTACTTCAGCATTCCTTAGAAGTATCTGCCCTGTGCGGTATGATGGCAGCTGAACTGGGAATGGATATTAAAAAAGCCAAACGAGCAGGGTTGTTACACGATATCGGCAAAGCCGTAGACCATGAAGTAGAAGGCCCGCATGCGCTTATCGGGGCGGATCTGGCTAAAAAATATAACGAAAGTAAAGAAATCGTCCACGCTATCGCGGCACACCATGAAGACCAACATCCAGAGACTGCCCTTGCCGTGCTGGTGCAGGCAGCTGATTCCCTGTCCGGGGCCAGACCCGGAGCCCGCAAAGAATTACTTGAAAACTACGTCAAACGACTGGAAGACCTTGAAAATATTGCCAACGATTTTGATGGCGTAAGCAAGGCCTACGCCATTCAGGCCGGACGGGAAATTCGAGTTATTGTCAATTCCGAAAATGTGGATGATGATCAAACATATATACTCTGTAAAGACATATCTGCCAAAATTGAAGAAAACCTAACCTACCCTGGCCAAATCCGGGTAACTGTCATCCGTGAACGGCGTGCTGTAGGCTACGCAAAATAACGTTCACGTTACGTTACAGCGCGTGTGGCCTGAAGATATTTTGTCAACTTATTACGATAAGGTAGAATTATGACAAAATATTACTAAAACGTAATAAATAATTAATATATCTAGATGGATAGGAGATCCCACAAAAAATTGTTTCTGTATGGCTGTAACTACGATGAATTGCAGAGAATGTCGGTTTATAGTAAAAAATATTACCATAATGTAGAAAATTACATCGCCCTTCTGAACACAGTGCACGCAAAAAGTTTGTAACCTTGCACTAAAAAATGACTTTTATATAGATATACTGTTTTGGTCCCCTTTTTGCATGCGTAAAGGCATTTTATATTGAAGGAGAAAGCCTCATGAGTTCAATTCGTGAAACCACACTTACGGATATTTCGGTTGTTCAACCGGTAAGACCAGCCACAAACACTACCGAACGGCACAGCATAGCCAGCACGTACGGACAGGATGTTTTTAATGCCCGTGTCATGCGTCAACGCCTGCCGCGTGATGTATTTGAACGTCTCCAGCAAACCATGACCCACCGCGTTCCTCTTAACATTTCTGATGCTGATGTCATCGCCGGGGCTATGAAGGATTGGGCTATAGAAAAAGGTGCCACACACTATACCCACTGGTTCCAACCTATGACAGGCCTTACCGCAGAAAAGCACGACGCATTCCTGTCTCCCACATCTGACGGGCAGGTTTTTGGTGAATTTTCCGGGAAAATGCTCATTCAGGGTGAGCCAGATGCATCGTCATTCCCTACCGGCGGTATCCGGGCCACCTTTGAAGCCCGTGGTTATACAGCATGGGATCCCACCTCTCCGGCTTTTGTACTTGGGGATGAGCAAAGCAACAAAACACTGTATATCCCCACTGTATTCTATTCCTATACCGGTGAAGCGCTGGACAGGAAAGCACCTCTGATGCGTTCGGTAGATGCTGTATCCCGCCAGGCACTGCGCATTCTCCGTCTGCTTGGCAACACATCAGCTGACAGTGTCCAAGCCATGGTTGGCTGTGAGCAAGAGTATTTCCTTGTTGATCGCCGTCTTTATGTCCAGCGCCCCGATCTTATGCTCTGTGGCCGTACTCTGTACGGCGCCCGCCCGGCCAAAGGGCAGGAAATGGAAGATCATTATTTTGGGAGTATCCCTTCCCGTGTGCTTGCCTTCATGCAGGATGTGGAACAGCGACTGTTTGCCCTCGGTATTCCAGCCCATACTCGGCATAACGAGGTAGCCCCTGCACAATTTGAAATTGCGCCGATTTATGAAGACGTGAATACCGCTACAGACCATAACATGCTGACCATGGAAGTTATGCGCAGGACAGCCCGCCGACATGGTTACGCCTGCCTGCTGCATGAAAAGCCATTTGCGGGAGTAAACGGGTCCGGCAAGCACAACAACTGGTCGTTATGCGATTCCGATGGCAACAATTTACTCAATCCAGGCAAAACACCGCGTGACAACACGCAGTTCCTAATCTTTTTGGCAGGGGTACTGCGCGCAGTTCATCTGCACGCTACCAACCTCCGCTTGGGCATCATCGGAGCCAGTAATGACCATCGTCTGGGCGCCAATGAAGCCCCGCCAGCAATCCTTTCTGTATATCTTGGCGAAAGCCTTACTAGTGTAATCCGCTCTATTGCTTACGGTAGCGGCCTGGAATCCGGAAACACCACCCCAATCGAAATCGGTGTTTCTGTATTACCAACTATGCCCCGCGATCTTTCTGACCGCAACCGAACAAGTCCCTTTGCCTTTACAGGCAATAAGTTCGAGTTCAGGGCACTTGGTTCTTCCCAAAATATCGCTACCGCCAATATAGCTCTGAACGCGGCCATGGCCTGCGCACTGGATGACATTGCTACCGAGCTGGAAGCGGAACTGGCCAAGGGGGTTCCGCTGAATAAAGCCATCCAGACCCTGCTTGCCAAACTATTCCGTGAACATATGCCGGTTGTATTTGATGGGAACAACTACAGTGCTGAATGGCCACTAGAAGCGGAACGGCGTGGGCTGCCCAATCTTAAAGATACTGTTTCTGCTCTTGCCCATTATACGGACAAGGAAGTTATGGATGTCTTCTCCCGTGAGGGCATCCTGACCGAACGGGAAATTCTTTCCCGCCAGGAAATCCTTCTCGAAAACTATATCCATTCCATTAATATTGAGGCGCATCTAACGCTGGATCTCGGCCGGACTCGTATCCTGCCATCAGTACTTTCCTGGCAAACAAAGCTAGCAGAAGCTGTCGCTTCGGCCATTTCCATTACCGGCGAGGCTGAACTGGAAAAAGGTTATTATTGCCGGTTCAATACTGAAGTAAAAGCCCTAATCAAAGCTCTTGACGAACTGGAAACAGTTTGTAACCAAGAACAATGCGCTGAAGTTTTCGCGCAGGCTGTGTTTGCCCGGGATGTGCTGCTGCCAGCCATGCAGCAGTGCCGTGACCATGCCGATACACTGGAAGGGCTGTGCAGCAGGAATGAATGGTCGCTGCCGTCCTATGCTGAATTGTTGTGGATGCATTGATCCAGGTGCTACCTATCGGAAATAAAAGGCTTTACCCCCTGTCACTACGGTCAAATGGGGTATAATGCACCGGTGTAAAAAGAGGGACGGCCTCTGTGTGGAGACCGCCCCTTTTGGTGTATTCCCGGAAGCCCGCAACGGCCCGTTCCCACAGCCAATGACATACATTTTTGCAGCCAACACTCTGCAAAAAGAAGGAGAAACACCGTGCTATTTACTAAAATGCAGGCTGCAGGTAATGATTATGTATATATGAATGCCCTGCAGCAGCCCATTCCCAACCCTGAACATCTATCCATCCGGATCAGCGATCGCCATTTCGGCGTGGGCAGTGATGGCTTGATCCTGATCTGCCCCCCTTCCGACCCAGCCATAGCGGATTTTCGCATGCGCATGTTTAATGCGGATGGCAGTGAATCCGAAATGTGCGGCAACGGTATCCGGTGTGTGGGCAAATATGTATATGACAACGGTCACACAAATAAAAAGACTGTCCGCATTGAAACCCTGGCGGGGGTTCTTGTTCTGAAGCTGCACGTGGCTCAGGGAAAAGTTACGGCAGTTACTGTTGATATGGGTGAGCCACATCTGAAACCAGCCGAAATTCCCATTAGTTCGTCAGGCGAACGCTTTGTTGACAGTCCTCTGACTGTTAACAACCATATCTGGAACATCACTGCTGTATCCATGGGCAATCCGCATGCAGTAACCTTTATCGAAAATATTGATGCCCTGGATCTGCCGAGACTTGGCCCGTTATTTGAACATCACGAACTCTTCCCGAGAAGAACAAATACCGAATTTATTGAAGTCATTGATCAAAAAACGCTCAAAATGCGGGTATGGGAACGCGGTGCGGGAGAAACTCTTGCCTGTGGGACTGGTGCCTGTGCATCCGTGGTGGCCGCAGTGTTAACAGGTCGTACCGGACGTAGCGTTCGGGTCCATCTGCTGGGCGGCGATCTGGATATTGAGTGGGACGAAGCCACCAACCATGTTTTCATGACCGGCAACGCCGTTGTTGTATTCACGGGTGATTATCCGGAATAGTCGAGTGTTTCACCATTATGCCCGCCAGCGGGCCTCAATTTTTGGAGCGCATTATGGCACATATCAATGACAATTACCTCAAGCTTCCAGGCAGCTATCTTTTTGCGGAAATCGCGCATCGTGTCAGCGCATTTAAGGCAGAAAACCCTCACGCCGATATCATCCGCCTGGGCATAGGCGATGTTACCCAACCCCTGCCTCCAGCAGTGATCTCCGCACTGCACAAAGCTGTGGAAGAGCAGGCCAGCAGTATCGGTTTTCATGGCTATGGCCCGGAACAGGGCTATCCCTTCCTCATTCATGCTGTTATCGCCAATGATTTTGAACCACTGGGCGTATATCTTGATGAAGATGAAGTTTTTATCAGCGATGGTGCCAAATGTGATGTAGGGAATTTTCAGGAGTTGCTCGCGCCTGATTGTACCATTGCCATCACCGACCCCGTGTATCCTGTATATGTGGATTCTAATGTCATGGCAGGCAGGGCTGGAACATTACAGCAAAATGGCATGTGGTCTAACCTGATTTATCTCCCATGCACAGCTGAAAACAACTTTCAGCCTGCACTCCCAACACGCCGGCCAGATGCCATTTATCTATGCTTTCCCAATAATCCTACCGGGACTGTATTGTCCAAACCCCAGCTGCAACAATGGGTTGACTATGCCCGGGCTAACGGGAGCCTGATCTTTTTTGATGCTGCCTATGAAGCCTTTATCACAGAGCCAAACATCCCGCATAGTATCTATGAGTTGGAAGGGGCAAAAGACGTTGCCATAGAATTCCGCAGCTATTCCAAAACAGCAGGCTTTACCGGGCTGCGTTGCGCCTATGTAGTTGTACCCAAGACTGTGCAGGCAAAAACAAGTACTGGCGAATTCCGTTCGCTCAATCCGCTTTGGAACCGTCGCCAAACCACAAAATACAACGGCTGCCCCTATATTGTGCAGCGTGCCGCCGAAGCAAGTTATTCTCTGGCAGGTAAAAAAGAAATCCGGGAATCCATTGCTTACTACCTGGAAAATGCCGCTATTATCCGCCAGGGACTTTCTGCAGCCGGTATTACCTGTTACGGTGGTGTAAGCTCACCGTATATCTGGCTGAAAACTCCAGGTAACATGGATTCATGGTCTTTCTTTGATCTTTTACTACGTAGCCTGAATATAGTTGGGACCCCCGGTGCAGGGTTCGGCCCCAGTGGAGAAGGCTATTTCCGCCTGACAGCCTTTGGGTCACGCGATGCTACCCTCACTGCGGTCCAGCGCATCCGTAATGCCGGCCACTGGTCTGAATGGAATCGGTGATCTGCAGGAAGCCTGGCAAATACTTACCCCCACGCCAGGCTTCCTCTGCCTAAAGTATTCTCCTATTACCTTGACAAGGCCCTCTAACAAAACTATTTAGGCAAGGAAAAACTGCTTGTGCGGCCTGATCGCGAGGGTCGGAAAATAACCGTCTTTTAAAGCATCACGATCCGGTCTCGACGTCAGGTTCGCGGCCTGTTTTGTTTTCCGCAGCAAAAAACAAAAAAAGGACAGCACATGAAAACAGTACAGGCACCAGCGTCAAAATCCGTTTCACACCGCATGATGATTGGCGCGGCTCTGGCCAACGGAAAATCAACACTCAGCCATGTGTTGGAAAGTAAAGACATTGAGCGTACCATAGACATCCTGCGTGGTGTCGGCGCAGATATCGAACGGCTTGCCCCAGGCGAATATGCTGTAACAGGTGTAGCAGGCAAGCCACAGGGCGGAGGAGAGCATCCTCTTTCCTGCGATGTGCACGAATCAGGAACCACCTGCCGCCTACTCACAGCCATACTTGCCGCCGGGTCCGGTACATTCCGCATTCATGGTGCCCCACGAATGCACGAACGCCCTATTGGCGAACTTACAACAGCACTGGAAAAACTTGGCGCAACATGCCATTTTGAATACAAGCGAAACTTCCCCCCTCTGATCATCAAAACCTGTGGCTTAAATGGCGGAGAATGCCTTATCGGTATGGATGAATCCAGCCAGTATCTGTCCGGCATTCTGTTGGCCGCGCCTATGGCCCATGCACCGTTGACGGTTATTGTTGGCGGTAGCAAAACCGTTTCCTGGCCGTATGTCGGACTTACCCTCAATACTCTGAAAATATTCGGCATCCCTTTCTCTGTTGAATGCAAGGCAGCATCCACATGGACAAAAGTAAACTGGCGCTCTTTAGATGACGTTCATCCTGGCAGCATCCGGTTTTTACTGCAGCCCGCAGCCTATCAACCAGGTAGCTATGCCGTAGAAGGGGACTGGTCCGGGGCATCCTATCTGTTGGCTGCCGGAGCTATTGGTCCGGAATCTGTACGCGTGGAAGGCCTGAATACTCACTCTCTCCAAGGCGATCGGGCCATGCTGAATATTTTGCAGAGCATGGGTGCCCACGTAGAAGTAGAAGCAAATGCAGTAACTGTTTTTCCCTCACATCTGCACGGTATCACAGTAGACATGAATCCTTGCCCGGATTTGGTTCCCACTGTCGCTGTACTTGCGGCTTTTGCCGAGGGGATAACCACAATTACCAATGTTGCCCATCTGCGTATCAAGGAAAGCGACCGTATAGCTGCCCCAGCTGCAGAACTGGCCAGGGTGGGTATCCGGACACAGCAGCATGCTGATGGCTTGAGCATTGAAGGCCATGGCCAGGCTTTGCAAACAACTACGCAACATATACAGGCAATATCGTTTTCTGCTCATGGCGATCATCGTATTGCTATGAGTCTTGCCCTGCTGGAACTGTACGGGGGGAAAATCACACTGGATGATCCACTCTGCGTCCGTAAGTCCTTTCCTGATTTCTGGGACATATGGGAACAGATACGATGAATGGAACAGCACAAACTATCGCTGTTATCGGCTGCCGGGGGCGAATGGGGGGCATGCTTACCCAACGTTGGAGCGAAGCCGGACACCGTGTGGTGGGGATTGATCTGCCGCTGAGTGATTCTCTTTTTGCCACATCACTGCCCGGGGCAGATATTGTGATGCTGTGCATTCCTGCGAGCGCATTGCCCGAAGTATTATCCCATATCAGCAGCCACCTTAACGGCAAACAGATTCTTGCTGATATTACATCTGTCAAAATCTGCCCTATGCTGCAGCTTGAGGCTGCCTATACCGGGCCGGTTGTGGGCACACACCCTCTATTCGGCCCGCATCCGCAGGAATCGGATCTGCGCGTGTGCATCACACCCGGACGGAACGCACAAGAACAGGACATCCGCAACGTGGAAGGCCTTTTTAAAGACATGGGGTGTACAACATTCCGTTCCTCACCTCGGGAACATGACGCAGCTGTTGCTGCGATCCAGGGGCTCAATTTCATTTCCGATCTGGCCTATTTTGCCACACTGGCCGAACACGAAGAACTGTTGCCATTTCTGACGCCTTCTTTCAGACGGCGAATGGCTTCAGCCCATAAAATGTTGACGGAAAACAGTCCGCTGTTTGAATGGCTGTTTGAGGCGAACCCCCTTAGCCAGGAAACAGTGCACCGCTACCGTTCCTTCCTTGATATGGCTGCCAGTGGAGATATTGATATCCTGGTACAGCGCGCTCAGTGGTGGTGGAAACAGGCAAATATCTCAACAGATACCCAATAATATCTGCTCAGTTACTTTTTTCAGGTATAACTATAAAGTTAAGTGTGTTGACTAGCTGGGAGGAGAAGTTCTGAGCAATTTGAGGATCATCGGATAG
>CAYRKU010000005.1:0-4549 GCA_964425055.1 uncultured Lawsonia sp.
AGCACGTCATCCGGTATAGAATCCGTCCTTTTGGCTTTCCTGGCCTCCTAGTGTTTTTGTCTTGGCCATAGGAGAGCTTCCTGAAAAAAATTTAGAGGCTGATCGCTGTTATAGCGGACAGCCTCTGTAACTTAACCTGTTTTTGGGTAACATATCAAACTTTAACAGCAAGTTGTTCCCGGACATAAGGCACAAGCCCACCCCTGTCGATCAGATTTTGCATAACGGGGGAAAGAGGCGGGACCGTAATGGTAGCCCCATTGGTGACATCACGAATGATACCGCTTTCAGGATTGATCTCCAGGATATCACCATCATTGATCTTGCTCACCTCATCGCCGATTTCAAGAAGCATAAGCCCCATGTTGAACGCATTGCGGTAAAAAATACGGGCAAAACTGTGCCCGACAACAACCTTTATGCCTGCGCCCAAAATGGCGATGGGGGCGTGCTCCCGGGAAGAACCGCAGCCGAAATTACGATCAGCCACCAAAATATCCCCTTCCTGAACCCGGTTTACCCAGCCATGTTCAAGCCCCTCCATACAGTTTGCCCCAAGCTTTCTGGCATCGGTAGTTACCAGAAAACGGGCCGGGATAATGGCATCGGTATCAATATGTGCGCCAACCTTATGCACTTTACCGGTAAAGGTCATATGCTCTCCTTTCATGCTGCCGTTGGGAAACAAAATTACAGCTGATCCGGCCCGGCAATACTGCCGGCCACTGCTGAAGCCGCGGCCACACAGGGGCCGGACAGGTAAACTTCCGCTTCAAGGCTGCCCATACGGCCACGGAAATTGCGGTTGGTGGTGGCAATACAGCGTTCTCCATCACCAAGGATACCCATATGGCCGCCAAGACAAGGACCGCAGGTGGGTGGACCAACTATGCACCCGGCATCGGAAAAGACATCAAACAGGCCTTCATGCATGGCCTGCCGCCAGACTGCGGGTGTTGCGGGCAGGATAATACAACGCACTCCCCTGGCCACCTTACGGCCTTTGAGCACTGCCGCGGCATCGCGCATATCAGAAATACGTCCATTGGTACAGGATCCGATAACTACCTGATTGATAGGAATATCTTTTACTTCAGAAACGGGCCTGGTATTTTCCGGCAGATGGGGGCAGGCAACCTGCGGCTCCATATGAGACACATCCATATGGACCACACGCTCATACACGGCCCCAGCGTCAGGAGCAATTTTCGGAGCATTGGGGCGGTTGTGCCGGGCGCAATAGGCTAAAGTTACATCATCAGAGGGAAAAAGGCCGCACTTTCCACCGGCCTCAATAGCCATGTTGCAGATGCACAGACGGGATTCCACATCCAGCTCCGCCAGAGCAGACCCGGAAAATTCCAGAGCTTTGTACAAGGCACCATCAACACCAATTTCCCCAATCAAACGCAGGATAATGTCTTTACCGCGTACCCATCGGGGTAATTTCCCCTCCAGCTGTACCAAAATGGTTGGGGGCACCTTAAACCACAGGCTGCCCATGGCCATACCGGCTGCAACGTCAGTAGAACCAAGGCCCGTGGCAAAGGCCCCAAGCCCACCATAGGTGCAGGTATGACTGTCCGCACCAATAACAACGTCACCGGGACCTACAAGGCCAAGCTCCGGCAGGAGGGCGTGCTCAACACCGCAATTACCGCCTTCATAATAGTGGGTGATGCCCATTTCCTGTGCAAAGTTGCGGCTTATGATCACCTGGTTGGCCGAGTCAATATCCTTTTGTGGCGTGAAGTGATCCATAACCAGAAAGACACGATCTTTATCAAACACGCTGCGTGCACCCATGGCCAAAAAAGATTTGATGGCAAGGGGACCGGTGATATCGTTGGCAAGGACGCCGGAAAGCCGGCAATTGATGATCTGCCCTGCTTCATGGACAGTTTCATCCGTATGTGCCTGGAGAATCTTCTGGGCAAGTGTATGTGGCATGGAGCAAACTCCAAAACGTTATGGGGTTATATCATTTCCTGGCCGGGTAGCCGAACCAGAATACGGCATCAGTCCCGCGTAGGGATAAGGCGTTTTCCCTCCTGCGCCTTATGATCCAGCCTGTTCAGAGCATCCACGTAGGCTTTGGCGCTGGCAACAATGATGTCTGAATCAGAACCATGCCCAATGGACGTAATTTCACCTTCCCGCAGGCGAACTGTCACTTCACCCTGAGCATCAGTACCACCGGTAATAGCGTTGATGCTAAACTGCTCCAGCTCCGGAGCACGGCCCACGATCTGCGAAATCACATTGAATGCAGCGTCTATGGGGCCGGCTCCAAACCCGGCCCGACGCAGCTCGTCCCCTGAAGCCTGCAGCACCACAGCAGCAGTGGCGGGCATGGTGGACCCCATGGCAGTCTGCACTGAAATATTGACCAGACGATACCGATCCGGGATACGATACACCTCGGAAAATACCAGGGCTTCAAGATCTTCATCATACACACTGGCCTTTTTATCAGCCAGGCCTTTAACAACTTCAAAAACAACATTGATTTGATCTTCGTCCAGCGAATATCCAAGCTCTTCCAGGCGGGTGCGTACGGCATTGCGGCCGGAATGTTTGCCAATGACCAGATCCGTGGATTTGCGGCCAATAGACTGCGGTGTCATGATTTCATAGGTTTCACGGTGTTTCAGCATCCCGTCCTGATGGATGCCTGATTCATGCGCAAAGGCATTGGACCCGATCACAGCCTTGTTTGCCGGAATGGGGCGGCCGATAATATGGGCCAGCAGACGGCAGGATGGGAACAGCTGTTCGCTTTTAACACCACTCTCCAGGTGGTAATAATCGTACCGGGTTTTCAGAGCCATCACCACTTCTTCCAGAGCTGTGTTCCCGGCACGTTCCCCTATACCATTCAGGGTCACCTCTGCCTGGCGGGCACCATTTTTCAACGCTGCCAGAGTATTGGATACAGCAAGGCCAAGATCATCATGGCAATGAACGCTGAAAATGACTCTGTCTGCTTTTGGGGTATGCTCAATGATATAACGAACAAGCTCGCCGTATTCCAGTGATTGGGCATAACCCACAGTATCCGGAATATTGATAGTGGTTGCGCCTGCTTCTATGGCAGCCGTAAACACACGTACCAAGAAATCAGGATCAGAGCGGGAAGCATCCTCAGCAGAAAATTCTATATTGGATGTATAACGGGCCGCATGGCGCACAGCGGCGACGGCCATATCCACCACCTGATCCGGCGATTTGCGCAACTTGTATTCCATATGAATGGGGGAGGTGGCCAGGAAAGTATGAATGCGCGGATTTTGCGCACCATTAAGAGCCTGCCAGGCCCGATCAATGTCGGATCGTGAAGCACGTGCCAGAGCCGCCACCTGCATGTTGCCCTTTACGGCATTGGCAATGGCGTGCACAGACTCAAAATCACCCACGCTGGAAGCGGGAAACCCGGCTTCCATAACGTCCACCCCCAATATTTCAAGCTGCCTGGCCATGCGCAGTTTTTCCTGCAAATTCATGGTAGCGCCGGGGGATTGCTCCCCATCACGGAGTGTCGTGTCAAAAATGATAACTCGGTTGGACATGACTCCTTCTCCTTGAGTCCTGAAAAGTTGGGAATGAAACTTCACACACAAACCGTATTGAAGGGGGGGGGGAGGAAAGGAGTGCTTTAAACAGGTCCCTTCCTCCCCCCCCCCCTGTATCAAAGCGCTGGCCATTATCAGTTCTGCACAAGCCCTCCCAGGCGATTACGGCGAGGCAGAATAATAAACGTATATACGGGACCGGATAGAATATATACTGTACCAAAAATACATCCAAACACCACAGGCTGGGAAAGAATCAACACAAAAATAAACAGCGCTGCAACCATGTAACTGAACACATGAGCCCGCAGAAAACCGTATTCTTTAAAGGCAAAATACCGGACACGGCTGACCATAAGCAAGGCCATAATAAACGTAAGCAGAAGGGTAAGAACGGCAACACGACTTTCCAGCCAACCGGGCAGATAAGAAGAAAACAAAACAAATATGGCCAAGAAACATCCAGCAGCCGGGCATGGCAGGCCCACAAAAAACTTTTTGCTGACTACAGTAACATTGACATTAAACCGGGCCAGGCGAAGCGCCGTGCACGCAAGATACAGAAACGCCACACTTACGCCAAGCTTGCCATAGGAATGCAACACCCATGACCAGCAAACAAACGCCGGAGCAACACCAAAGGCTACCAGATCACACAGTGAATCATACTGAATGCCGAATTCACTGGCCGTATCGGTAAGCCGCGCAACCTTACCATCCAGCCCATCCATCAATGCGCTGAACAGTATAGCCATAGCGGCACTTTCCATACTGCCCCGCGTGGCCAGAATTATGGCGAAAAAACCTGTCAACAGGCTTGCTGTTGTAAACAGGTTCGGGAGAATGTACACCCCCCGCCGAACTGACTTTTCTGCGCGCATAGATCCGCTACCTACAGGACGCCCAAACCACAAGTGGATTTATGACCCGGCCTTTCTAGCAATGGTGCTTTCTCCCGCAAGGACAGTATAACAAAT
>CAYRKU010000005.1:4559-15986 GCA_964425055.1 uncultured Lawsonia sp.
ACTGTAGAAGTATAGCCTGCAGGCAGGTAGAGGTCAACCCGAGACCCGAAGCGAATCAACCCAAATCGTTCCCCCCTGGCAAGGGTATCTCCCTCTTTTACCCTGCAAACAATACGCCGGGCCACTAACCCGGCAATCTGCACCATCACCCAGGGCTGCCCGGCAGCATCGCGCACCAGGTAGGCGCAACGCTCGTTATCTGTAGAGGCTTTGTCCAGCGCGGCGTTGAAAAAGGCACCGGGGAAGTAGCGCACAGCTTCTACCCGGCCGGCAATCGGGGCCCTGTTTACATGCACGTTAAACACATTCATGAAAATACTGATGCAGGTACGGCTTTCACCACTAAGCGGATCGGGACGGGCCTCTACCCGGACAATCTTCCCGTCAGCCGGGCACACGGCCACATCCGGGTCAGCGGGGAGTACCCGCTCTGGATCACGGAAAAAATGCCCGACAAACCACGTGGCCAGCAAAAGCAATATGGCCACGGGCCAGCAGCCGATCAGCGCAAACACAAGGGAACTTAAGCCAAGCAGAAAAAGAAAGGGCATACCCTCTGGAGCCACACCAATGGAACCTTTATATCGATCACACATAGAAGAAAAATCCTTTCCATAAAAGGAAGCAATCAGATGCACGCCACAAGACTATTGTCAAATATGACTGAAAACAGAACGGATTGCAAGTGACAACATCAACCAGGACAATTCTCTGAAATACAATCTAATCCCTGTCTGTATTGCCTTTATTCAGAAATACCCTATAGTTTCTGCCAAAAGGATTACTTTCCAAATGAATATACCTCTGCTTCCGGATATTGTGACACTGTTCTGCCTTTCTATAGGCGTTTTGCTGATCTGCCATAAAATCAAGATGCCACCGGTTGTGGGCTTTCTGTTGACTGGCGTGCTGTGCGGTCCTTCTGCCCTTGCTCTAGTAAAAAATATCCATGCAGTAGAACTGCTTTCCGAAGTGGGGGTGGTGCTTCTTCTGTTCACCATCGGCATGGAAATGTCGGGTGAAGAAATTGCCAGGCTGCGCAAACCGATTTTTGTTGGCGGCACAGTGCAGGTTGTGCTGACCATAGCTGCTTCTGCCCTGATCATTTCCCTCTGTGGCAGGACATGGCAAGAAGGTGTCATGTTTGGTTGCCTTGCCGCACTTTCTTCCACTGCCATTGTACTCAGTCGACTCCAGCAAAAGGCACAGTCAGAATCGCCTCATGCCAGGCTTGTTCTGGCGGTGATGATCTTCCAGGATATCGCGGTAGTACCCATGATGCTGGTTATCCCATTTCTGGCCGGTCAGGGTAACCCTTCTGGAAATTTTACCGCCCTGTTACTTTCCGCAGCGCGTACAGTTGCTGTTTTGGGGTGCGGCTGGGTGCTGGCAAGGCATATTGTGCCATGGATTATCAGGCAGGTACTATATACCCGCAACAGAGAGCTTTTGCTCATGACAGTGCTTGGCCTATGCTTTGCCATTGCCATGGGTACCGCCTGGCTGGGGCTTTCCCTTGCGCTGGGAGCTTTTTTAGCCGGATTGCTTCTGGCTGGTTCTGAATACAGCCTCAATGTACTTGAAGGTGTTTTACCATTTAAAGAAGTGTTCACCAGCCTGTTTTTTATTTCAGTAGGCATGCTGCTTGATGTGCAGTTTTTCTTCGGCCATATAGGCAGTATTGTCTGTTTTGCGGCAGCGCTTATTGTGCTGAAATCAATGTTTGCCCTGCCCGCTCCGCTTGCGGTGGGCTATCCGGTAAAAACGGCCATCCTTGCGGCCATGAGCCTGGCCCAAATCGGTGAATTTTCATTTGCTCTGGCCCGTTCTGCCGTGGATGCAGGCCTACTTGATACTATGGGCTATCAGATGTTCCTTGCCGCAAGTATCCTGACCATGCTGCTCACGCCAACAGTTATGAATCTTTCTCCCCGCGTGGCAGCCTATGTATATAAAGTATTCCATCTTAAAGGCAGTCTGGAAGAGCCAAAACCTGCCCACAGTGACATGCATGACCACCTGATCATTGTTGGCTTCGGCATAGGCGGGCAACACCTGGCAAGAACAGCCAAAGAGGCCGGTATCCCCTATATTATCCTTGAAATGAACCCGGAAACCGTTGACCGCTATAAAGGCCAGGAGCCCATATATGGTGGAGACGCCTCCCTCCCCCTGGTATTGGAACACTTTGGTATCCATACGGCCAGAGTTATCACCGTGGTTATATCGGACCGTTCCGCTGTCCGCGCTATTACAGCCACAGCGCATAAACTCAACCCCAAAATCCATATTGTTGTCCGCACGCGCTTTCTCGGAGAAGTGAGGGAGCTGCAGCAGCTTGGGGCCAATGATGTTATATCAGAAGATTTTGAAACATCCATTGAAATCTTTTCCCGTGTGCTGGGCTACTATATGGTGCCGATCCAGACTGTGGAACGTTTTGTCAACACCATACGTAAAGAAGAATATGGTTCAATTCACAAACTATGGATGCAGGGCTCTGACCTTTCCACACTTACAGATGATGTGCTGAATGGGCTGGAAGTGGTGGCCTGTAAAGTGGAAGCAGGCTCCTCCATTGCGGAATGCAGCCTTATGGACACTGCCCTCCGCCGGAAATACGGTGTCACGGTTGTGGGGCTGCGACACAAAGGAGAGGTTATCCCCTCTCCTGGGGGGACGGCAGTTCTTCATGCAGGTGACACAGCCTTTCTGTTTGCTGCACCTGAGGCTATCAGCGAGGCCATGCATCTATTTCGCGCCTGAGTCCTGCGCGACAGGGTAACAGATGCCTATGCGGTATCTGGACTTCAAAGAAGGCAGAGCGTATTCTTAATCCTTACGCTTCGAACTGGAAATCGTACACAACAGGACAGCCTAATGAAAACAGCACAGGGAATACGGGAAATGATGCAAGATGGTACGGCAACTATTGGTACCTGGCTGCAAATCCCCTCGGCAGATGTGGCTGAAATACTTGGTGCGTCTGGGTATGACTGGGTAGCTGCTGACATGGAGCATGGTGCCTTTACCCGGGCCATTCTGCCAGATATTTTCCGGGCCATTGAACGCGGCGGGGCAGCGCCATTTGCCCGCCTGGCTCAGGCTGAGCTTCGTCCTATCAAAGATGCTCTGGATTCTGGCGCACAGGGACTTATTTTCCCTATGATTGAATCACGCGAACAGCTTGACAATGCCATCAGCCTTGCGCTGTATCCCGATGCCGGCGGCAGCCGCGGTGTGGGCTATTCCCGTGCAAACATGTATGGCCGTGATTTTGACATTTACCGTGAAACTTCCGCCCGGCAGATATTGCTTGTCGCCCAGATCGAACATATCCGTGCAGTGACGCAGATTGATACTATATTGTCCCACCCCAGGTTGGATGCGATAATGGTTGGGCCGTATGATCTTTCCGGCTCTATGGGCCTTACCGGGCAATTTGATCATCCAGACTTTGTTGCGGTTATGAAAAAAATTAATGCTGCCTGTGCCCGGCATGGCATGCACATGGGCAACCATGTGGTTCAGCCGGAGCCTGAACGCCTGGCCCAATGTATAGCATCCGGGTACAGATTCCTGGCCTATGGTATTGATACTGTTTTTCTGCTCCACGGCTGTATATGCCCCCGATAATACTCAACCCATGATCATAGGAATATTTTCATGAAAATTGTTCTGTTTGGCGGTTCCGGATTCCTGGGATCCCATGTTTGCGATAAACTGTCTGATGCCGGGTATGACGTAAAAATAGTTGATTTGCACCCATCCCCATATTTGCGGCCAGATCAGCACATGATTGTTGGCAGCATTCTGGATGAAGGGCTGGTCAACGCCGCTGTCACCGGTGCGGACGCTGTTTTTAACTTTGCCGGCCTTGCAGATATTGGGGAAGCCAGCCAAAAACCTATAGAAACAGCCCGTGTTAACGTACTCGGGAATGTGATTATCCTGGAAGCCTGCCGCAAAGCCGGGGTAAAACGCTATGTTTTTGCCAGTTCTCTATACGTCTACGGCAAATCTGGAGGCTTTTACCGCTGCAGTAAGCAAGCCTGTGAATTGTATATCGAAAATTACTACGCCATGTATGGACTTGAATACACCATACTCCGCTACGGTTCACTCTACGGCCCACGCGCTGACCGCCGCAATGCCATCAACCGTTTTGTGGCCGAAGCTTTGGAAAAAGGCGAAATCACCTATTATGGTGCCCCTACAGCCTTACGCGAATACATCCATGTAGAGGACGCAGCTCTCAGTACAGTAGAAATTCTCCGGCCGGAATACGCCAATCAGAATATTGTCCTGACCGGGAATCAGCCCATGCAGGTCGGCAATTTATTTAAAATGATAGGGGAAATGCTTGGAAAGGACCTGAAAATAAAGTTTCAGGACGATCCAAACAGTGGCCATTACCAAATCACACCTTACGCGTTTATGCCAAAAATCGGCCGCAAGATGACCCCGCATCTTTCCATTGATCTTGGCCAAGGGGTACTGCGGGTTATGGAAGAAATTCATCAGGAGCTGTATCCGAACCTGAAAGAATTAGGCGGCTACCTTCTGACTGATCGGGAACATTGAGCATTATGGCATGTCCCGTTTATCCAACTTGACGTCTCAGTAAAGGAGAACTTATGAATATCATTGCTATTATTCCCGCCAGAATGGGGTCAAGTCGTTTTCCCGGAAAACCTCTGGCTGACATTCACGGCGTACCCATGGTCGGACATGTAACCTTCCGCACTGCTATGTGCTCATCCCTTTCTTCAACCTGGATCGCCACCTGCGATCAGGTTATCATGGATTATGCCGCTGCTGCTGGACTTAAGGCTGTTATGACTGCTGACACTCACGTGCGCTGCACTACGCGGACAGCCGAGGCCATGCTCAAAATTGAGGCCATAACCGGCCAACGCGCAGATATCGTGGTGATGGTACAGGGTGACGAACCCATGATCACCCCGGATATGATTGACTCTGCCGTAGCCCCCATGCTGCAGGATCCCTCCATCAATGTCGTCAACCTTATGGCTGATATTGAAACCGAAGAAGAATTTGAAGACCCCAATGAAGTAAAGGTTGTTACCGATCTCAACGGTGATGCTCTGTATTTTTCCCGCGAACCCATCCCTTCCCGCCGAAAAGGGACACCACACGTGCCCATGCGCAAGCAGGTGTGCATCATCCCATATCGACGTGACTATCTGATCAAATTTAATGCCATAGATGAATCTCCCCTGGAAATTATCGAGTCGGTAGACATGATGCGCATTCTTGAACACGGCGAAAAAGTACGCATGGTTCCTACTGATAAACGCACCCTTAGTGTAGACACGCAGGCTGATCTTGACAGGGTGCGTGAACGGATGAAAGACGATACGTTACGCCTTGCCTACACCAGATAGGCGGTATACCCGCAACTTTGCAGAACACAGCGTGCGACATTTTTTTGAAGAACTCTTTATCGCAGCTTTTGCCTGGATTCCCACAACCGTAGGTATGGGAATACGCCTTATTATGTGGCGTCCGTTTTTTGCTGCCTGCAGCAAGGTACGCTTTGGCAGTGGCCTCGTTGTACGGGGGGGCAGGAACATGCACCTCGCGACAGGTGTCCGTCTGGGCCACGGCTGCCAGCTCTATGCGGAAAACGGTATTCTGAAATTGGGGCAGAATACCGCGTTGAGCCCAGGAGTGATTGTTGATGCGTCTGACGGCTGCATCCGCATGGGCAGGCAGGTAGCGGTTGGCCCAGGTACAGTTATCCGTGCTGCAAACCACTGTTTTAACAGAACTGATATCCCGATTATGCTCCAAGGACATAGCTACGGGGAAATTAATATTGATGATGATGTTTGGATTGCCGCCAACTGCACAATTACGCCCAATGTCCATATTGGCCAGGGGGCAGTGGTGGGTGCCGGAGCAGTAGTAACGCGAGATGTTGCGGCCTATACCATTGTAGGAGGTATCCCGGCACGGGTTATCGGACATCGTGGGCAAGGAGTGGAAGATTCACCCCATACCCCTGGCAGCAACCACCCAAGCCATAAGGATGGATATACGTTATGAAAGTTGCCATCACCACGTCTTCCTTTGCCCGCTATAGCAAAGAGCCGTTGGATCTGCTGGATCAAGAGAAAATTGAATATGTGCTCAACACCACGGGCCGTACTCTTACTGAGGAAGAGACTATCAAGCTGCTTACAGGCTGCGCCGCTGTTGCCGCAGGTACGGAATCCTATTCAAAGCATGTACTTGATGTCCTGCCAGAACTCAAGGTCATCTCCCGCTGCGGCACAGGTATGGATAATATAGATTTTGCCGCAGCCAAAACACACGGTATCACCGTATGCAATACGCCGGACGGTCCTGTTGCCGCTGTGGCAGAGTTGACCATTGGCCTCATGCTTACACTGCTCCGCCATGTTCCTCATCAAGATCGCGATATCCGAAATGGAATATGGAAAAAGCGCATGGGCAATCTTCTGGCTGGCAAACGCATAGGTATTGTCGGCTTTGGCCGTATTGGCAAGGCTGTTGCCCGACTGCTTGAGCCTTTTGGCGTAGAAATTGCCTATCACGATCCATTTATTGAGGACAAAAATTTTCCCAGACTGGGTCTGGATGCCCTTATGAACTGGGCCGACATTATTACCCTCCACTGCGCCAAACCCAAAAACAGTGGACCCTTACTGGACATTGGACGGCTTTCCCTCATGCAGCCGGGCAGCTTTGTGATCAATGTGGCCCGTGGCGGCGTTATTGATGAAGAAGCTCTGTACGGACTGCTCTCTGCGGGACATCTTGGCGGCGCGGCATTAGACGTGTACGCGAGAGAACCGTACAAAGGGCCGCTGAAAACTATGGACAATGTTATCCTGACGCCACATATTGGATCTTATGCTCGTGAAGCCAGGATCATTATGGAAACAGATACCGTCAAAAATCTGCTCACGGCACTGCATAGTGGAGAATAGAATGCCCCTTTCGCTGATTATCTTTGACTGTGACGGTGTACTGTTGGAATCGGTTGATGCAAAAACCCAGGCTTTTCGTCAGGTTGCAGAGCAATTTGGCCCGGAAGCCAGAGATCGCCTTGTGCTGTTCCATACCTTGCACGGTGGTGTCAGTCGCTACGAAAAATTCCGCTGGCTGTATCGGGAAGTGCTTGGTCGTGAAATCACGCAGCAAGAAATGAATACCCTTGCCGCTCAGTTTGTACAATGCGCGTTTAACAACGTCATCAACGCGCCTTTTGTTCCCGGTGCCCTGGATGTACTCAAAACCTGGAAAGGCCGCATTCCAATGTATGTTTGTTCTGGAACGCCACAGTCCGAACTTGTGTCCATTTTTCGCAAACGCGGGCTGGAAGACTATTTTGAAGGGATCCGGGGGGCGCCACCAGCCAAAGCTGTAATGCTGGGCGAAATTCTCCACAAAACAGGTGTTGACCCAGCCAAAGCAGTTATGGTTGGGGATGCGACTACAGACAGAGAAGCGGCAGAAATCAACGGCACTATGTTTTACGGTCGCGGTCGCAACTTTGCGGGTTCACCCTACGCTTGGGGGGAAGATCTTACCAGACTGAATGCCTGGCTTATGCACCAGTCAGGGCTCAACCCAATTTAACATTCTGCCATCTGCATACCCCCTAAGACAAAGGCCCGCGTGCATGCTTGATGTTTCCACGTTAAATGCCGCACAGCTTGAAGCTGTTACCGCACCAGATGGCCCCGTATTGATCATTGCCGGGGCCGGCAGCGGCAAAACGCGCACGCTTGTCCACCGTCTGGCCTGGTTGGCCGGACAGGGCGTTTCACCAAACTCCATGCTGTTGTTGACCTTTACGCGCAAGGCCAGCCGGGAAATGCTCTTTCGGGCAGCCCAATTACTGGGGTACAGTTTCGGCGGTGTCCATGGTGGCACCTTCCATGGTTTTGCCTTTTCCATCCTGCGCCAATATCATCCGGTATGGGCTAATGGCCCGGTTACAATCATGGACGCTGCAGATAGTATTGCGGCTGTTCGACAGTGCAGGGAAAATCTCCATATCGGCAATGGGGACCGTTCCTTCCCCAAAACACAATCAGTGCTCAGCCTGCTCAGCAAGGCCCGGAACCGGGAAATTTCTCTGGTGGATGTGCTGCAACGCGAAGCCCCCCATCTACTGCCCCATGCCGATGCCCTGAATACTCTGGCCATAGCCTATCAGGCCTACCGGCGCGAACACGCACTGCTTGATTACGATGACCTGCTGTTTGAACTGGAAGATATGCTGCGCGGCGGCAGCGACAGAGAAGGCCTGACAGCACTGTTCCAAAATCAATATCGCTATCTAATGGTAGACGAATATCAGGACACCAATCGAGTCCAAGCGCGTATTGTCCGCTTACTGGCGGGCGAAAACGGTAATATTATGGCTGTGGGCGATGATGCCCAGTCCATTTACGCTTTCCGCGGTGCGGATGTGCGCAATATACTCAACTTTCCCCACCTGTTTCCCAACACGCGGATCATTCGCTTGGAAGAAAATTACCGCTCTACCCAGCCCGTACTTGACATAGCCAACGCAGTCTTGGCACCCGCAGCCGAAGGATTTCACAAAACTCTTTTTACCCGAAAAAAAATGGACGCCAACACGCCCAAAGTCCGCCTGATGCGGCCACTCAGTGACCTGACCCAGGCCAACCTTGTGGCTACCCGAATTGAAGAGTTGCTCGTATCCTATCAGGCCGGAGAGATCGCAGTATTATTTCGAGCCGGGTATCAGTCATACCATCTTGAGATGGCGCTGACCAGGCGTGGAATCCGTTTCCGCAAATACGGCGGGCTGCGCTATTCTGAAGCTGTTCATATCAAAGACGTGCTCTCTTTTATCCGTCTTGTCATCAATCCACTGGATATGCCTTCTTTTATGCGTGTGGCCGGGCTAGCTAAAGGTGTGGGCACAAAAACTGCCCAAAAAATCTACCAGGTGGCCTGTCGAGGAAATGTTGATACGCTGCGCAAATCATGCAGCCGTTTCCCTGATCTATGGGCGGACATGCTGCTGTTGGACAGTTTGCGGCAGAACAAGCTCCCCCCGCACAAACTGGTCGAACTAGTTGTGGAGCACTACCAACCTCGCCTGGAAACTCTCTTCCCCGATGACTGGCCACGCCGCCGCCAAGGCCTTGCCGAACTGGAACATATCGCCTCCGCCTACACAGATCTTGAGTTGCTTATCGCCGATCTTTCGTTAGAAACACCTGAGGATGAAGCTTATACACATGATGACACAAACAATGTAATCCTGTCTACCATCCATTCAGCAAAAGGCTTGGAATGGGATGTAGTTATCCTGCCCGATCTGGTAGAAGATCGTTTCCCTTCCCGACATGCCATGGTACGTGAGGACGATTTTGAGGAAGAACGCCGTCTTATGTATGTTGCCTGCACAAGAGCCAGAGAACGGCTGGAACTATTCGTACCCGCCACACTATATAATCGCCAAAATGGCGGGAACGATCCGGCAAATCCCAGTCCCTTTGTGCGAGGGCTTCCGTATTCAGCTATGGAAGAATGGCAGGAAGGCTATGCCGGTAAACTGACAAAACGCCCTCTCCTCAACACCATATCAAAGGCTAGTGAGCCTGAACTCAGCGCGGTACTGCAACCCACTTCCAGCGCAGAAAAAACTTGCAGTACTGCGGCAATTGGTAAGGGCTTCTGCCGACATAAAATTTTTGGCCGGGGGAAAATTGTGGAACAGTTGCCCCCCGATAAATGCCGAGTTCATTTTCCCGGTTTTGGGCTTAAGATTATTCTCACCGCCTACCTGACTTTGGAGGACTAGCACAATGCCCTCTACACAAGCAACAACGACCCGACCTCATTCAGAAGCTGACATTTTAGCCTGTATTGCTTCTCACTTTTCCATATTGAGTTCTGATGTATTGCTGGGGCCAGGGGATGATTGTGCTGTCCTTAAATCAGGGGATCCCCTGTGCATCAGCACGGATTTGTTTATAGAAAATGTACATTTTCGGCGCAGCTACTTTTCTGCTGAAGATATTGGATGGAAGGCCCTTGCCGTCAATTTAAGCGACCTTGCGGCCTGTGGTGCATCTCCGGCCGGCTTTACTGTAGGGCTTTCTCTCCCACCGGATACGGATATGGATATAATACACGGATTGTGCACCGGTATGGCCAGCCTTGCTCGGCAGGCTTCCATTCCCCTCATAGGTGGCGATCTTTCCCGTGCGGATCGTCTGCATCTGTGCCTCACCGTATTTGGCAGAACGAAGGCAGCGTTACGGCGCGGCGTGGCCATACCCGGGGATGCAGTTTTTCTGATTGGGGATATCGGCCTGGCCAGAATTGGTCTTATCCTGCTTGAACAGCAGGGTCGCCCGGCGATCGCAACCTGGCCTGCCCCTTGTGCCGCACACCTTCACCCCATGCCAAATCTTGACGCGGGACTATCACTTGCCCACCTAGCAACGGTCTGGTGCCCAGAGCAGCCTGAACTATCCCGTATCGGACTTATGGATGTTTCCGATGGTCTGGCCCGGGATCTTCCCCGCTTACTTGGGGCTTACGGGGCAGAGCTCCATATGCCACAACTGCATCCCGCCATACTCAACCTGATGCAAAAACAGGGTGAAAGTGATCCCATACAGGCTGCCCGTACCCAAGCCCTACAAGGTGGCGAAGATTATGCACTGCTGGGTACCTGCCCCCCTGACAGATGGAAAGCCTTATTGGCTGCTCTTCCGAGCGCCTGTCTGCTGGGCTTTGTGACTGCCAGCAACACAATTTTGATGGATGGCACCCCATTATATGGTGGTTTTGATCATTTTTCCTAATAAAACACCACCAGTTTTACCTTTTAATCCAATTTAATATTTCAGTGAGTTATGGAGGCCTCTATATGAAAGAGCTTTACCTTCTTATCAACACTGCATGTCCCACTACCCTCTCCCCAAACGCACTGATCGCCATATGGGACAAAGGCAGTGTAGAACCAGGGCAACTGTCCATCCCCGCAGAGCTGAATTCCCGACTGCTATCCATCCGAAACGAATTGGCGGCATGGACCTATGACATGAGCAAAATAATGTACCATGATGAAACGTTGGAGCAAGCTCTCCGTGCCGGTGACTCCTTGTCCATGTGGTGGCTTTCTACTTTGTATGAGAAACACCCCAAGGTAACCCGAAATCTTTTTCAGGCGCTCAAACTTAGAGTAACAGAAAAGATTTTGGATGAATATAAAATCACACATCTTACTCTGTACGCACCGCAAACTGTTGCTGCCTGGTTACCCAAAGTTCTGAAAAAATTCTGCACACAAAGCGGCCGCACCTTTACCCTGGTGCAAAGCCAGGCACTGAAGCCACAGCCAGCAAATGACCTCAGGCAACGTCTAATTGATCTGTACTA
>CAYRKU010000005.1:15996-26433 GCA_964425055.1 uncultured Lawsonia sp.
CCCCCTAACAGCTATACTGCGCTTTACTGCATGGCTGTGGCGTATTCGGCGCAAGCTTCCCCATACCGCATTTCCGAGCCCTGATTGGCAGGAAAAAATGGCCACGATAGTGACCTATTTCCCCAATATTAATATGGAACTGGCCAAAAACAAGGGAAGATTCCGTTCCCACTACTGGGAAAATCTGCACGATGTCCTGCAACCTAGGCAGAGGAGTCCACACAACGTAAACTGGGTTTTTATCTATTTTCCCGGCCCGCAATGTTCCCTTGCTGAGGCCATTCAGCTGCGCGATCGTTTCCGTGTATCTGGCCAGGACGGAGCCTCCTTCCATTTTCTTGAAGAATTTCTAACTTTCGGGGCAATCTGCACAAGCCTGCTGCGGTTTATGCGCCTGACGTTTGCCGGTATAGCTATCCAACCAACAGCCCGAAAGGCTTTCAATTTTTCCAGTTCCCAAATGGATCTATGGCCCGTACTCAAAGAAAATTGGGCTGATTCTACCCGAGGATGGCGTGCTTTGGAACGTTGTTTAATGCGTGAAGCCTTCCGACAATACGCGGCATGGGCAGGCCCGCAAAAATGGACAATTTTCCCGCAGGAAAACTGCCCCTGGGAACGGATGCTTGCCCAGTCTATACACGAAAGCACCTCCGGGCCGGTGTACGGGGCACAGCATTCCACGGTCCGACCAACAGATTTTCGTTACTTTGATGATCCGCGTATGTTCAATGAAGAATCCTGCAGCCAGGCACTGCTTGATCTATGGCTGTGTAATGGTACTGCTGCCTATGACGCATTACTTGCCGCAGGTATGCCCCCAGAGCGGGCCACTATTGTTGAAGCATTGCGCTATCTGTACCTGGCTCCGGCATCTGCTCCATCAACCACTGCAACCGTATCATCTGACGATACTCCGCGCAGACTTCTTGTGGTAACCAGTTATTTTGCAGATGAAACCGATGCTCACCTGGCCACACTTGCCGCAGCTGCCAATGCCGGTATTTTGAATGGATGGGACGTTATGATAAAACCGCACCCCTGGCTTCCGGTTCAGGATCGCCTACAACGACTTTATACCACTGCTGCTATCCCACCACCTATTGTAGAAGGGACTATCGGCAGCTTTCTTACCTCGGGTACAGTGGTTTGGGCGTCCAATTCCACAACTGTCGCTCTTGAAGCTGCTTACCGCAATCTTCCGATACTGGTTCAGGCAGCAGAAGACGATGTGGACCTTTGCCCCCTGCAGGGTTTACCAGGCTTGCTCATGGTCCGAACTGCTGAAGATGTAGCCGCAGCACTTGCTCACCCGCATACCCCCACACTCCCGCCGGACTATCTGGCACTCAACCCTGCTCTGCCCCGCTGGAAAAAACAGCTTAGCCTGTCCCAGCCATAAAATGGCATCAGCATTTATATCTACACATCTTTGCCTAATCCATTGCCGACGATTACCGTGTCAAAGTGCATGGAAAAGCAACAACAGTCATGCAGGCAACTGTCACCATTGTCATCTGCAGCTCGTATTGGTCGGCAATACTGCCAAACAGTGGTGACGTCATATCTCCCATGCTTATTGCCAAGGCCATGGTCACTGATGCCAGGCCATCAGTCAGGGCAGATATTTTGCCCAACACCACAATGGCTTGTACGGTGCATACACCACAAACCCGATAACACAGTACAAGAACAGCCGGTAAACTGAGTTCAAGGAAAACAAACAGAAAAGACAGTGGAATAACACAGCAAACCCACAATACTAATGGCACGTACGTAACCAATGCGATCAACAATGCTGCCTCAGATCAATGTACCAATGGCACCCAAAACAAACATAAGCTCCGGAGCAGTTCCTCCAGCCGCCTCGGATTCATGAAACACATGAATAACATACAGGGAGATAAACGCATCCCCCTCCCCGCAGCAGAGATTAGCCAAAGGTTTCCCTATATCATGAAAAAAGGTAGTATTGCCGACAAGAAATTTTGCTTGAGGTCTGATTTTCGACTGAAAGCAGTACCGGGGTGGCCATTCTTCATATCTACCTCATCATATAAAAACCTAAAATCGATTCTTCTCAAACGTTGCTACACAGCGGGATGTGGTATAATATACGGTCTATCTATGAGGCTCTTTGCAGGAGGTGTTTCGCATGACAGATCTCGAACGCCCCATTTTTGATCCCATAGGCGTCTTCCGGTCGTTCCTGCGAAGGAAGGGGCTTCGCAATACGCCACAGCGTCAGCGTATCGTGGAAGTTTTTTTCAGCAAAAACGGCCACCTCACTACCGAAGAAATGTACAATCGTGTACGGAGTGAAGACTCTTCCCTGGGCCAGGCGACTGTTTACCGCACCATGAAATTGTTGTGTGAAGCCGGACTGGCCAGAGAAGTGAGATTTGGAGACGGCATTGCCCGTTATGAACATGCCGGTGAAACCCATCATGATCACCTGATATGTGAGCGCTGCGGTCGCAATTTGGAAGTTATGGACCCGCAGATCGAGCTCCTTCAGGATGTACTCACCCGCCAACATGGATATATTCCCACATCACACAGGCTGTACTTATACGGAATTTGCCCGGAATGTCAGAAGGGATCATAGAGAATCAGCTGGCTTATATTCTCCGCAGCTGTCGTTTATTACCCACACGGATGGTTACCCGTTTACGGTCAAAATATTCCAGTAACGGGATAATATATTTCCGGCTAAGCCCACCGGACAGTTCCTTAAATCCAGCCGGATCAAGATCTTCATGTATGGTAAACCAGGCCTCCATCCGGGCTTTCAATTCCTGCACCACCGGGGCATGGTAATAGATTTCTTCACTAATTTTGATCAGCGCACCTTCCCCACACAGTAGGCGATATACGGGCAAAACTGTTTTAGGGTCTGTTTTGCAGGCAGCAAGCATTTCCAGGAATGTGGGTGGCGTAAACCCTCCCTCAGCATAGCGCCGCAGAATAGTATCACGCAGATACACCAAAGCAGACGGAAGCGCTACCCTATGCTCTGCGGCACGGATAGTATCGCCCTCGGCAACCAGTTTTCCCAAGCGCAGAAGCCGCTCCACAACAAAAAATGCCAGTTTGGGATGGATATCCCGGCTCCATCCCGCAGGCCCCCCTCCACCTGAAAGCAATACCCCCCGGGCCATGCCCGGTTTTAAGGGCTCCCGTGTATGGAAAGCATTGGCAGTTGCAAGGCAACGGCTGCACAGATATTCAACAATGTCCGCGGCAATATAGGCCTGTTCTTCCTGATCAAAACAAAAAATCTGTCCTTTGTCGCACAGTATGCGCATCACGCTGATCAACCTTTGGGAATCCATATTTGTCAGTACAGACAACACAGCAAGCGTGGCCCCGGTGGTTTCGGTCATGTCAATCTGAGTTTTCACAACGACTTCATCATCAGCATCCACCAGATTATACAATGCGGACAGGCGGTCAGAGCCTATATCGCGGCGCCGTATTCCCCCGTTACCTAGCGGGTTTATCACAATGCCACCGGCTACAGTACGCAGGGGCGAAAATGTTCGGATCACGCAATGGTCGCCAAACACGCCAACCATAGGTGCCGCCATACGTACCTCGCACAGAGCACTTTCCCCTGGGGGCAGCCATTCCCGGCCAAGGAAATACAACCGGGCCAAAATTTCCTTTGCTTCATGGTGAAAGTGCACCTCGGCCCTATGCCGCAACGGTCGCGGTGAAGAATGCAGACAGGTAAGGCGTACCAGCCAGCGATCGGCCGGGAACAGTGTGCCCGGCAAGGCCAGTACATCGCCCCGTTCTACATCCGTCACATCCAGCCCCTGCACATTGACAGCTGTTCTATGACCAGCGTGAGCTATCTCTACTGCAAGGCCATGGCTTTGCAGGCTGCGGGCACGGGTTTCAAGCCCCTTTGGTAAAATCAGCAACAGATCACCCACATGCACCGATCCGGAGATCATAGTTCCCGTAACAACAGTTCCATGCCCCTTAAGTGTAAAAACTCTGTCTACAGGCAGTCGGAATAAATCTGTACGTCGTTTTGGCGCAAGCGCTTGGTCCTGATTGATGATATAGGCCCGTAAGGCGTCCACTCCCTCCCCGGTGCGGGAAGAGACAGGGAATATAGGTGCCCCTTCCAGAAATGTCCCTTTAAGAAACGCAGTAACTTCATCTTTAGCGAGATCACACAGCTCCTGATCCACCATATCAATTTTGGTCAGAGCTACCAGTCCATGCCGGATACCCAGGAGAGAACAAATTTCAAGGTGCTCCCGCGTTTGCGGCATCACACCTTCATCAGCTGCCACCACCAACAAGACAAAGTCTATTCCGGATGCCCCGGCCACCATGTTTTTGACAAATTTTTCATGCCCTGGGACATCTACAATCCCTAGGCGCCCTCTACCACCAGGTAAATCGCAGAAGGCAAAACCCAGTTCAATGGTGATGCCCCGCCGCTTTTCCTCAACCAAACGATCACAGTCAATGCCTGTCAAACAACGCACTAAAGATGTTTTGCCATGGTCAATATGCCCGGCTGTACCCATTACCAGTGCCATATGCTGCCCCTGAAACCAAATGTGACCCCCAAACCAATCCGGTATAAGGGCTAAACAGGCTCACGCACTCATGCTGCTATCCCACAGAACATTTCCCAGGGAAAGGATAGCTGCCTCGCCAAAATCGCGGCCAATAAGCTGCATTCCTACTGGAAGCCCGCCTGCAGCCCCCACTGGGAACGAGAGCCCGGGAAGCCCGGCCAAATTAAGCGAAACCGTATATATATCCATAAGATACATTTTCAGTGGATCATCAATAATAGACCCGTGCTTCCATGCTGTCACTGGTGAAACAGGGGTAAACAGCGCATCGCATACCTTAAGCGCGGCCAGATAATCCTGACGTATAAGCCGTCGCACCTGGGCAGCCTTCCGGTAATAGGCATCATAATATCCTGCAGAAAGCACATAGGTCCCCAAAAGTATACGCCGCTGCACCTCAGCTCCAAAACCTTCTGTCCGCGACCGAGTATACAGATCATTCAGGGTAACTGGAGCCTTGGTTCGATGTCCGTAGCGCACCCCATCAAAACGGGACAGATTGGAGCTGGCCTCGGCCATAGCAATAATATAATAGGTGGCAATAGCGTGCCGCGTGGCGTGGGGCAGAGAAACGGGTACCAGCGTTGCCCCCAATGCCTCAGCTTTGGCAAGGGCTTTTTCACAGGTGGCTGCTACGGCACTGTCCAACCCATCGGCCATAAATTCCTGTGGGATGCCCAAACGTACCCCTGTCAAATCATGGCGGGAAAAATCCGTATAGCAATCTACCGGTTGAGTAGCAGAAGTTGAATCGCGCCGATCATGTCCGGCAATTACTGCAAGCATGATTCCGGCGTCCTCTACAGTTCTGGTAAGCGGCCCCACCTGATCCAAAGACGATCCGTAGGCAATAACACCATAACGGGAAACGCGTCCGTAGGTCGGCTTCAATCCCACACAACCGCATAAAGCGGCTGGCTGACGAATTGATCCACCAGTATCTGTACCAAGGGAAGCATAACACTGACCAGCGGTTACACTGGCAGCGGATCCACCGCTTGACCCGCCAGGTACTCGTGTGACATCCCTTGGGTTGCCCGTAGGCCCAAAGGCTGAATTTTCCGTGGAAGACCCCATGGCAAATTCATCCATATTGTTTTTGCCCACAATAATGGCGCCGGCTTCTTTTAACCGACTAACAACAAAAGCATCATAAAATGGCACAAAACCAGCCAGAATCTGAGAACCTGCCGTGGTTTGTATCCCCTTGGTAACAATAACATCCTTTACAGTAACAGGAACACCCCACAGGGGTTTGCTGGCATCCGGGCCCTGGCAATCCATGGTTTTGGCCTCGTCCAAGGCCTCTTCCCGCACGGAAATAAGCGCATGCAGGGTCGGCTCAGTCTCAGCTATACGCTCAAGGCAGGCCCGGGTAACTTCTTCTGCTGAAATTTCACGGCTGGTCAGCCGCTCCCGAATACGGGCCAGGGAAGTATGGATAACACTTTCAGGCATGAAAAACCTCAACATACAAGGAAAGTACAACAGAAAAAGGCTGCGGGCACACAGTCTAAACAATACGAGGCACAATAAAAAAACGGCCGTCGCTTTCAGGGGCATTGGCCAGTATATCCGCACGCTCCTGCCGCCGCTGCGGTTCATCATTACGACAGGGAGCAACCTGTTCCACAGGGCTGTACAGAGGCTCCACATTTGTGGTGTCTACCTCAGACAAAATATCCATATAGGCAATAATATCCGCACATTGGGAGCAAAATTTGGCCAAAGTATCCCTGTCTGGCGCTAGTCGTGCAAGGCGAGCAAGGTGCAGCATGTCTTCACTTGTCAGCATGAAACTTCCCCATTAAATGGTATATCAATACAGAATACTCTGTGAAAAGTTCAAAATTCACCAGCTGCGGCATCCTGTCAAGGATCTGCCCCCAAAACAGTGTCCAATTATAGCTACTTCTGCGGACATATATTCTCCTGACGGGCTTTTTCAAGGAAAGAGCAATCCCCTCGCTCACATCCTGCTGCAAAATTGGTACAGGCTTCCTTACTGTCCCCTTTTTTAAGGTATGCAGCTCCGCGGAAATTCCAGGCACGGTGCGCATCAGGGGCAAGGTGGATAGCCACATTCATATCCTCCAGGGCAGCCTGGATATCTCCCTGGCGCAACAGGACAAGGCCCCGGTAAGCATAGGCATCGGCAATGGGGTTCAATCTGATGGATCGGGTAATATCCTCAAAGGCTTCTTCAGCCTGGCCCAATTCGCTTAAAGCCATACCGCGCCGTAAAAAAGCATCGGCATAGGCAGGGTCCAGCCGTATAGCTTCATCAAGGTACAGTACTGCCTGCTCCGGATCAGAACAAATTTCCGCACTTCCCCACAGCACACGTGCCTGGCCGTACAGACGTTCCGCATTTGGGTTATGTTTACCGCTTCTACCAGTAGGGTTTTCCTTTTTAGGCTGCTCTGGCGCTGATTCCAGCAGCGAACACCCTGCCAGAAGCAGGAACAACAACATGGCGCACAACCTGGGGAGTTTCAGCCCCGGCCGCAGTACACAGGCCGGTATAGGACAGCACAGCAACATAAATTTATCCTTTACCAATGGAATACGAAACAACAATAGCCTGTCTCCATCCTACTCTGCAGTATGAAAAACACAAGGCACAAAAGGCATAACAAACCTGCCCGTTCCCTTTCCCTTCTACATTATTATATTCTCCGGCAGTAAGGATTGCAGACAGGGAATCTTTCTTCTATTTTGATGTTCTGCCATATTAAGGAGGCTATCATGCGTCGCGCACTCACTTTTCTGCTCCTAACCATACTTGCTATGTGTGGTGTATCCACCACAGGCTGCGCCAGCCGCCTTGCTGCCTCAATACAGGCTGTGGCGGAACCGGATATTCCCCAGGGACTCACGTGGGCTGCAATTCCTGGGGTAGGGCTGTCCACTGCGGATCCGGCAGTATCCCTAGCTGTAGATCAAGCTGCTGCAGTGCTGGCCCCAGCCCTGTCTGTATACAACTGGAAATGGCTATCCAACCCAGCTGAAGCGGAGAATGCGGATGTTTTGGTCCGCATCAGCTGGGGTAGTAGCAAACCACAATATACCCAAAGTTTAATGCCTACCGCCCGCCCCGGTATAGGCTTTGGACTAGGCCTGGGGCACGGCCCATGGCATCGCCATCCATTTTATAACGGCTTTGGAGGCTATTATGCCGAACCGGTTGTTGAAATAATCTACACCCACAGCCTTGCATTAGAAGCAATTCAGGCTGCTGCCCTTACCCCTGAAGTGAAATCAGCCCTGCTGTACAATGTGTCACTCAACCAGCCCGGCACACAACCCACACCAAACCTTACTACCAGTGCCCAACCAAATATCAGCAAGCCACCCTATGCCCCGGCTATACGCATGGATGAAAGCGCTCCACTCTCTATCAGCAAAACAGACGCACAACTGCAGCAGGGTCCATATGCGCCCCCTATCCTAAATTCAGATACAGATAGGATACCGGCACAAGCACGCCTTTGGCGTGTGGAAGTTTCCAGCGGCGGTACTCGGGCCAATATTCATAACTTGCTGCCCCGGCTTACTGCAGCGGCGGCACAGGCTGTCGGCAAAACAATGCAGGCAAACGTCTTTGTGGATGGTGACATGCACGTCACCTACAATTTGCCATAAGCCACAATCAGACTACTGCCAGTGCGTTGACCCATTGGGGAAGCACTGGGGCCTCTGACGTACGTGCGTGCAGCCGTGCCCACTCTTTACGTACCTGCAACGTGCTTTTCCACCATTTGGAGACGTCACCCCAAATCAGCTTGGCCTGTTTAGCTGCTGACTCCGGTGTGTCATGCAAAATACCCACTACCCGCAAAGCATCGAGCAGCGGCAAAACCTCCGGGGTAAAATGCTCTGGGCTGAGCCGCCAAAAAAGTAAAAAAGGGCTATCCGCCGCAAGAGCCTGGGCCAAAGTTGTCCCCGCATGATCAAATACCAGCAATCGGGACGTAAACAGATATGGCTCTAAGGGGCCTATACACCTGGTGACATCCGGAAAACGTCGCAAAAGCCAGGGGGCATCGGGCAGTGATGTTGGGATGTCAAAATACGGTCGGTACAGGCTGTTTTTCCGAATATCTGGGTCTAACGCGGCAAAAAAACTGGCTTTGTCTTCCCGGTAGGAAAAGAACTGTCTCCCACGTAGCATGGATTTTAATGTATACGGCAACAGTGCCATTTCTGTGCCCACCAACAGCAGCCGTGGATGCACTTCTCTATGTATACCCCGAACAGTCGCAAGCTGTGGGTGGGACAGCGGTAAAAAATTACCGGGCATATCCCCGTGTTTTGTCCATCCCCAGGTGATAAATCGATGCTGCCGGTACTCCACCATAGGGTAAGCAGTGGACGTGCGTACAAAACCGTACTCCCCACCATGTTGGATAAAAATCATCCGGCAGCCCTTTTCCCGGGCTGCTGCCATACGAAGGCAATAAGCATCATCTTCACATGCAGCAACGCTGACCACCCTCGTGCGCACAATCGCCCTGCGACCGCTGCCTCCAGAAGAATCAGCTGTTGTAAGGAATGATGCCGGCAGAAGTTCTCTGGCAAGCTTCAGAGCTTCATTCAGAGAAAAAAACAAAGGCAGGGGAAACTTTTGCAACAAACCCGGGACAGAAAGATCCGCCAGGGACAAGGTATCATCCCCCAGGGTACGATTGCGCAGCAGCACGATCGAAAGTTTCACTGACTGCGCTAATGAAAACCCTTTTATATGGGGAAAGGGCAGCCCAAACACCAACCATCGGGCCAGACGTCGCAGCGGCATCTCACGATGTCGCGGTTCTGCCGGCCGCTTTACTATACCGCCTTCCAGTCTGCGCCATGTGGCAGGCCAGCGCCGTAAAAGCAGCCGCCCAAGCAACCAGTGATTCCACTGGATACCCAATGTGCCAGCCATGATAAAATCACGGGTATCGGCAAAGGCAAAATGGCTTGCAGTCGGGATAAGGGGCACTTCCAGTTCCCTATCTTTAAAGGCTTGAAGTATGCCCTCGGCACGGTACAGACGGTCAACCAGTACTTCACAGAAGCGTGTCAGCCAGGGTGCCAGGGCAAAATCCCAGTATTGGGCATTATGGGATGTACCGTGCCGCTCATCCAGCCACGCTGCCAGGTGTGGGGTTAACTCGACCACCAGCTGCCCGGCCTGCCGGGCAGCCACATCCAGCCTGGCAGCATCAGCAAGCGGCTCCGGCGGCATGATCCAGGGGCTGCCATCTTCCCGAACTGGTACAGCACCCTGTCCGGATCCTGGAAGGCACCACGGTCCGGCTAGGATACATTGATCCGGAGTAGCCTCATCTGGAGCTGTACCCAGCACAAGCAACATGCCACACTCTCCTGTTCTATTCCAGATATGCCCACTGCAGTACGGAATCTTCGTCAATATCTTTCCGGGCCACCATTCCCAATACTTCATAATAGTAGCGGGGGCTGATCCCGGAGGCGGGGCGCTTCCACGTGAGATCATCCCGATCAATCACCTTTCCGGCTGGAATATCGCGCTTAGCTACAAGAGAGCGTCTGGCGTTCTGCCGCGCTGGATCTTCCAAAGCAAGTGCCTCTACTTTCATTTCCCCAATCATGCCCAACGTACGTTGCATATTAGTGCGAAAAATCTGCAGATCAATATAATCCATGGCATGGTAATGATCGTTTCCGGGCAGAGTTTTATCGTGTGTGAAATGTTTCTCCAAAATTTTGGCACCCAAAAGTGTAGCCACTTCCAGTACTTTCATGTCGTTTGGCAAAGTATGATCCGAATATCCAATCAGATGCTGGGGAAAATGCCTGGCCAGAG
>CAYRKU010000005.1:26443-26979 GCA_964425055.1 uncultured Lawsonia sp.
CAGAGCCGGTATCATCCCTAGGGCGGCGTTAACGTCCTGCGTGGGGTAATTTAGCACACAATGCAACAGAGCCAGGGAGTTGCCTTTGGCCTCTATCCAACCGACAGTCTCGGCTATTTCAGCCAGGCTGGATGCTCCGGTAGACAGAATAATGGGTTTGCCAAAATCGCACAGGATTTCAATAAAGGGGCGGTTGGTCAAATCTGAAGAAGAAATTTTGAACACATCCATTAACTCATTCAAAAAATAGGCTGATTCCACATCAAATGGTGTGGAAAGAAAGGCAATCCCCACCTCATCACAGTACTTTTTGAGGATTTCAAATTCTTTTTTCCAGAATGAATCATGTTTTTTAAACAATTCGTATTGGCTACAGGTAGGTTCTTTAGAAGTATCCCAGTAGGCAGGGGAATTTCTTGAGGCCAAAGTCTCAGCCTTATACGTTTGGAATTTGATTGCATCTGCTCCACCTCGGGCAGCTTCATCAATAAGCCTGCGGGCAATATCAATGCTGCCTTCATGATTGACACCGGCTT
>CAYRKU010000005.1:26989-30340 GCA_964425055.1 uncultured Lawsonia sp.
CTTCGGCAATAACATAAGGACTGAGGATACGGGTAACAGGTGAAGGATGCTCGGCAATAAGTTCAACAAGGTTCATACCACTACTCCCTATGACGGCTGATGCCGCAGATCGTTACAGAACACTCTGCGTTGTGTGGCGTATTGCCTTATATACCCGCAGGATGTTCTTATGAAGATACTATTCCATCTAGCTATTGTACAGAGGGCAACACCGTAAGGTACATCAGGCCCTTGCTTCAACCCCACATATAAGCTAGGCTTGGCACGACGGCAGTAAGACTGCAATGCAACCCCATCCAGCTGTGGAAAGGGGCTGTTTACCAAAGAGGCTTGCATGAACTTTTCACCTCGCATCCACTATGCTCCTTTATGTGCTGTAATTTTACTGTACACAGCTCTGCTCGTTTCCGGTTGTGGCCGAACCATTATCTTACCCCCACCCACTACTCCGGCAGCCCGTACCACATCTGCCCATTCCACTGCCGTCCAGGCCGATGCGGCATGGCAAAAGGGAGATACCACTCAGGCTACCAGCCTGTACCGCAACCTGGCTAATGATGTAACTGCATCTACCGCTGACAGGAGCATTGCCTGCGAACGGCTTGCCCGCCTTGCACTAGCTAAGGGGGACAGTATCGCTGCACAGACAGCACTGAACCAATGGAAGCTGATCGTACCGGGTGTGGACAGCACCCCAGTCTGGCAGGACCTCCAGAACCAATCCAGGGGAACTGCTCCCTCAGCTCAGGCTACCTTTTCTGCAGTATGCGTAGCTATGGCTCTTCCCACTACGGGCAACTATGCCCCCTTTGGTGCCAAAATAACTGCCGGGGCCAAAGTTGCCCAAAATGAGCTGACACAGGCTGGAACACCGATAGACCTGCGCATAATCAACAGTGAATCAACGGACTGGATCACCCAAATTGAGCAGTTGCCACAACAATGCGTGGCCGTAGGCGGTCCTCTACGCTACAACCGTTATATACAGCTGAAAAATGCCGGTATACCTACAAAACGTGCCATTTTTGCCTTTATTCCCGCACTGGATGCTACTGACGAAGGCAGCATCACATGGCGCTTTTTCCCCAGCCAGGCAGATCAGATTCAGGCAGTGTTGCAGTTTGCTTCGGACTTGGGCATCGACCGATATGGCCTGCTCTATCCAACCGATACCTATGGCAACCATATGAGCACACTGTTTGCCGATGTTGCAAACAAATACGGCGCAGTAGCCAAAATAGCCAGCTATGATCCCAATGCTCCAGGAACCTGGAACGATATTATGAAATCGTTCACCGGCTCCTCCATGCGTGGAAAAATCCCCATCCCCACCACAACCTTCCAGGCTGCATTTATTCCAGACAGTTGGGAAAATGTGGAACGCCTTACTCCCTTCCTCTTCTACCAGGGAGAGGATCGTCTTGTGATAATGGGGACAGCCTTATGGGAACAAGGCCTCTCCAACCGCAGCAGCGTCAATGTGGCTAATCTTGACTTAGCCGTTTTCCCAGGGGCATGGAACGCCAGTAGCCCCAATGCCACCGCAGCAGCGCTTATTGAAGCCCTTGCCGCCGGTGGAGATACCACACCGGCATTGTGGGAAGGCACTGGATATGACTTTGTCCGCTTTGCATCTCTGTTAAATCTGCAACAACCGGTCAACCCTGGTGAGGTCAACCGCCGCATCACCGCAATCCAGGGAATGGACTGGGCCATAGCCCCCATTACCTGGAACAATGGTCAGGCCAGCCAAAAGCTGTTTCTGTTCCGCCCCACCAATACAGGATTTGAATTGGTCAACCCGGTAGAATTCAAAAACAGACTTGCTGAAATCCGGGCCCGCCATGCCCGCCGTGTAGGTAAAAAGGCAGATTCTTCTCGCTGATGCAATTTTAAAGGGTGGGTACTGCCACAGCCGTACCCACCCTGCAGAGAAATGACTCCAAGTAAAATTGCGCTCTCCGCCTTATTTCCCTACCCCGCAGCACTTTTTATATTTTTTGCCACTGCCGCATGGGCACGGGTCATTCCGGCCAGGCTTACGTTCAACCCGTACAGGCGCTGGCGTGGCTGGTTCGGCAGCTTCCTGCCCGGAATAAGAAAGATTCTTTGGCTGCTCCCGGTGACGAAACATGGGCTGCGGTGTGGGTGTAAGCTGCTTTGAATCCGCCGTCACATCTTCCGACTGGGGCTCCTCTAGCTTCTGCTTCACGTGCACTCGAGTAATGGCACGGAAGGCACCTTCGCGGATGCGCATCAACAGATCCTGGAACATATTGAACCCTTCCCGCTTGTATTCCAGTTTTGGATCCCTCTGGCCATAGCCACGCAAACCGATGCCGTCCCGTAGGTGATCCATATTACGCAGGTGTTCCTTCCAACAGCGATCCAGCTCTTCCAGTAAAAAATACCGCAACAGGTCTGGATAAAGTAGTCCAGCCTCTTGGTGCAACTGTTTGAAAATATACAGAATCAATTCTTCTGCCCGGTCCCTATCCGGCAATGGTTCTTCAACCGGCAGTACCCGGCCCAGGTTCAGCACATCGTCCATACGCGTCCGGGCGCTTTTTTCCCGCTCTGAGTCAATATCTCCATGGGCATTACTTAACCCGGCATATACATCATCAAGAATTTCTCCAAGATATTCGCGAATGATGGGCTCTGGATCCGGCTCTTGCATCAGATCCCGCCGCAGGGAATAAATCACCATACGCTGCTGGTTCATAACATTATCATAGTCCAGCAAAGTTTTACGTATTTCAAAGTGATGCCCTTCCACCCTTTTTTGGGCGTTCTCTATGGCCCGGGAAACCATGGCATTTTCAATAGGTTCCCCCTCCTTCATCCCCAGCTTTTGCATCAGGCCAGACAGTTTCTCCGAGCCGAATAAGCGCATCAAATCATCTTCTAGAGAAAGATAGAACCGGGATGACCCCGGATCACCCTGACGGCCGGAACGGCCGCGCAACTGATTGTCTATCCGACGGCTTTCGTGCCGTTCCGTACCCAATATGTGCAAACCGCCCAAATCCACAACACCTTCCCCCAGAACAATATCTGTACCTCGACCTGCCATATTGGTGGCAATGGTCACTCGACCGATCTGCCCGGCCTGAGCCACAATTTCTGCCTCCTGAGCGTGGTGTTTGGCATTAAGCACATTGTGCGGTATCCCCTCGCGAATAAGCATATGTGAAAGCAGTTCGGACATTTCAATAGAAATAGTACCAACTAATACTGGCTGGCCATTGGCGTGCAGCTCTTTAATTCCTTCCACAATGGCATGCAGCTTTTCCCGCTTGGTGCGAAACACTAGGTCAGGATAATCTTTACGGATCATGGGACGGTTAG
>CAYRKU010000005.1:30350-38826 GCA_964425055.1 uncultured Lawsonia sp.
TGGACACTTCCAAATTATAAATTTGTGAAAATTCCACCGCTTCTGTATCAGCCGTACCGGTCATGCCCGAAAGCTTATCGTACATGCGGAAATAATTTTGAAAGGTAATGCTGGCTAGGGTTTGGTTCTCCGCAGCAACGGTCACATGTTCTTTGGCCTCCAATGCCTGGTGCAGGCCATCGCTAAAACGGCGTCCGGCCATAAGTCGGCCCGTAAATTCATCAACTATCACCACCTGATCGTCTTTAACAATATAGTCTACATCCCGCCGAAACACCGTATGCGCCTTAAGTGCCTGCAACACATGGTGCTGCAGCGTGATATTTCCTGTATCATAAAGGTTCTCAATACCCAAGAGTTCTTCCACGCGGCTCACACCTTCGTCCGTAAGGTTGGCCGTGCGGCCTTTTTCATCCACTGTATAGTCAGTTTCTGCTGACAGAGTACAGACAACCTCGTCTACTTTGCGATAGAGATCAGTGGGTTCATCAGAGGCACCGGAAATAATCAAGGGAGTACGGGCTTCGTCAATAAGGATTGAATCCACCTCATCAACAATGGCAAAATGGTGCCCGCGCTGCACCAGTTGCTCCGCATAAAACTTCATATTGTCCCGCAGATAGTCAAAACCAAACTCGTTATTGGTGCCGTAGGTAATGTCTGCCTGGTAGGCTTGTCTGCGCTGCTCGTCAGATAATCCAGCAACAATTACCCCGCAAGAAAGGCCCAAAAATGTATACAGACGACCCATCCAGGCCGCATCCCGCTGGGCAAGGTAATCATTGACAGTGACCACATGCACACCTTTACCCTCAAGTGCATTGAGCACCACGGCCAGCGTGGCCACTAACGTTTTACCTTCGCCCGTTTTCATTTCAGCAATTTTGCCTTTGTGTAGGGCCATGCCTCCCAGCAGCTGTACATCGTAATGGCGCATGCCCAATACGCGGATGCTTGCCTCCCGCACCAGAGCAAATACTTCCGGAAGAATGTCATCTAAGGTTCGTTTTCCCGATTGCACCTGCCCCCGGTACTCGTTCAGCAGCTGTGACAGCGCGTCATCGGTCAAAGCCTGCATTTCCGGCTCCAGAGCATTAATTTTTGCCACCAACGGTCGAAGTTTCCGCAGGAAACGATCGTTCTTACCCCCAATAATCTTGTGTATCAAAAAACCCAACATAGGTGCTCCCACAAAAAAAGAACTGCGGCATATTACCGCAGTTCCATACATAAGACATCACTAGCAAATTGGCAAATAAGCATACTGAACGTCAAGAATCAGGAAAATACTGCTGCATCGCTAACCGCGCTCAATAACTGTAAGTGTCCTGGCGATCTGCCTTCCTAAGGGCGATTCCCGTCGCAGTTCACGCTCAACTGCGGCAATCCCTTTCAGCACTGTGGAATGGCGGCGGTTGAATCTACCCCCAATGGCCTGCAGGGAAAGCTCCGTATGCTTCCGGGCCAAGTAGAATACGGTATTACGGGCAAGAACAAGGTTCTGCTTACGGCTACGGGAGGTGAGCTGATCCGGTGAAAGACCAAACCCGGCGCATACGTTACGAATAATAGCGTCCACATCCAGACATGGGGTATCCTGGACATACTGGGCTAGTATTTCCCTGGCCATATCTACAGATATAGTACTGCCAAGCATTTTGGCCTTCAATACCAAGTTATGTACACACCCTTCCAGTTGGCGTACATCTCCAGTCAGCCGGGCAGAAAGAATATCCAACACTGGATCAGACAGTCGAATGTTGCTTTGGTGAGCCTTCTCTTCCAAGATACGACGCCGGGTTTCAGGATCGGGTTTTTCAATACCAGCCATAAATCCAGAGCAAAAGCGGGAAACCAGGTTACTGTCTACATCTTTCAGCTCCTGTGGGGAAAACGAGCTGGTCAGCACTACTCGGCTACCACGCGTCTGTAGGGCTTTGATCGTGGCCAGAACTTCATCCTGCATTTTTTCCTTGCCCTGCAGGAAATGCACATCTTCCAGCAAAAGCAAATCCACCTCACGAAACCGGTTCTTAAACCGTTCCGTATCCCGCGCACGCAAGGCATGAACAAAGCACATGGAAAATTCTTCAGCTGTGAGATATTCCACCTTTGGGTTCGCACGGTTACTACCTTGGCACAGAGCTTTGCCCGCGGCCTGGCTAAGGTGCGTTTTGCCCAGCCCGGGGCCAGAACTTAAAAACAATGTATCTACCACAGCGTCAGCCTGACTGACATTCTGTGCTGCTACATAGGCCAAATTGTTAGCCGGACCCACTACAAAACTTTCAAACCCATAACGCCAATGTTGCTGCTGCCGCGGCCTTTCCAGGGGAAAGGCAAGCTGCTGTGTGTATGAAAGGCCGCCCTGCCCCGCAGATGTCGCAGCGGGATTGGCAGCCTCTGTACTCCGTAGTACAGGAGCCGACTGGCTGGCTGATCTAACCTGAGAGGTGCCCGCTACAACGGATATAGCCACCGCATGCCCGGTAACTTCCAACACAGATACAGCAATATCTTTTAACAGGCGATCCCGCACCCAGTTGGCCACAAAAGTGTTTGGGGCCGTCAAACGAAGGTCATTTCCGTCCATATCTGCAATAAGCGGCGCAACCCATACTTTATAGGTGCCCGGGTCAAGCCTGGCTTGCAGGTTGGTACAAATTTCCGACCATTGTGTTTTCATATGGTTTTCTTGTAACCGCTACCTTTGTTAATGGCAAAATAGGTTCGTAGGCTCTCTTGTCCGTCCCTGTATGTAAACAGCTGGTGTTGAGAATGAAAAAAAGTATTTTGCCTGCCCGGCAAAGTACAAATAACACCCCTATCTAAAAGGACTATCGAGCACATCTACTGTTTCTGGATACAGAGGTTACACTATGTTATCCACAGTTTGTTCATAACTTTTCCACAAGAATATATTTAGTTATCTTCATTAAACGCGATTTTTCATCATTTTTTAAGAAATAAACTCCATACTCCAGCCGAGATGCCTGCTTTCGGGCACAGGCTACTGCACCTGACTGTTACAAACAGGCCAGGTGTGAAAGTATAGGGGAGAATAAGCGGTCAACGAAAGAATATTTTTACTTCTGACGCGCAGCACATACCAAGGTACACATTGATACACTTTCAGCACTATATTCGGTAGACCATCAATCTGTACAGTGAACAAGTAATACCAAGGCACATGAAGAAGCAGCAAAAGCCCGGTGCCTGAAGCAACGGGCAGATACAGAGCAGCACAGCTGGCTACTGCCCCCGTTTTTTGTGAGAAGAGCGCAGGCGCACCCGCATGGGCGCATGCTGAATGTGGAATAGTTTACGCAGGGATCGTTCCAGATAACGCAGATAACTTTCCCCCACCCGCTCCGCATTGCTAACAAAAAAGACAAAGGTTGGCGGTGTAGTTTCAGCTTGGGTGAGATAGAAAAATCTGGGCCGAATGCGCTTGACTACTGGTGGTTGATGACGGGCCAGCACTTCCTGTATTGCCCGGTTCAAAGCACCAGTACCCACTCGCAGGGAACATTCCTGCCTGATTTGTCTGGCCAGGGGGATAATCCGTTCAAAACCGTAGCGACGCAATGCAGAAACCAACGACACCGGCACATGCGGGCAAAAGGATATAGCCTTCCGCAGATCTTTTTCCAGTCCTGCCAGATTGTTGGCACTGATCAGATCCGTTTTGTTCACCAGAATCATAAACGGTGTTTTTCGCTCGTCCAAAAGATTGATCAACCGCTTGTCCTGGTTGGTAACGCCATCTACAGCGTCTATAACATATAGAGTTACGTCCGCCTTGGTGCTGCTTTTCAGTGATGCGTTCACCGCAAATTGCTCAACCCGGTCCGTAATCCGCGGCCGACGACGTACTCCGGCTGTATCTGTAAATACAGCTGCTGCCCCTTTGCTCACAAAGGGTACATCCACACTGTCTCGTGTAGTACCAGGTACGTTGCTCACAATCATCCGGTCTGTCCCCACCATGGCATTCACTATGGAAGACTTACCCACATTGGGTCGGCCGAGCAGTGTCAACTTCAGACCGCGGCAAAACTCCGACTGATCCAATGCGGCCTCGGCCTCTGGAATTACTGCTTCCTCTGTTGGCAACAGGGCTTGCAGTTCTTCCTGTAATGCACGGATATTGTATCCAAATTCAGCAGATACAGCCAATATGGGGAACCCTAACCCGTGAAATTCGGCCAAAAGGCTGTCTTCCCGTTCCGCCCCGTCTACTTTATTTACGGCCAGCAACACTGGTTTACCAGTCCGACGCAACCAGTCAGCCAGATGCTCGTCAAAGGGCATTAATCCTTCCCGGCCATCCACCACCAAGCATACAGCAGCTGCCTCGACCATAGCAGCCTGCATTTGCTGCACAATGGCTGCCTCAAAGCCACGCAGCTCTGCTGGGCCTTCCGCAGCCACATAGTGTTGATCCAGAGTTACGCCGCCTGTATCGATTAGCACATAGGCTCGCCCGTCCCTAGGGCGAACAATCCCTTCCACACGATCCCGGGTGATACCAGCCCTGTCATGGGTAATGACACGATTACTGCGGATAAGTCGATTGAACAGCGTGGATTTGCCCACATTGGGACGTCCCACCAAGGCGATTCTGGCCGGCATGTTTACCCCTGGCTATTCACTCTTTTGTAAGTGGCTCGATCACTTCCTGGCCGCCCATATAAGGCACAAGTACCCGCGGCACCACAATAGATCCGTCTTTCTGCTGATAATTTTCCATGATCGCTACCAAAGAACGGCCCGTAGGCAGACCGGAACCGTTTAAGGTATGCACCAACTCAGGCTTGCCCCCTTTAGGCCGGAACCGTATATTGGCCCTCCTGGCCTGAAAATCCCAACAGTTGGAGCAGGAAGAAATCTCCCGGTACATTTGCTGTGCCGGCAGCCACACTTCCACATCATAAGTTTTGCGAGCAGAAAAGCCCATATCTCCGGCACACAGCGTAATGGTACGATAGGGCAATTCCAGTTTCTCCAATAAGCTTTCGGCACTACGGAGCATCTCTTCCAGGCAGGTTTCGGAATTATCCGGATGGGTAATGTACACCATTTCTACTTTAGTGAACTGATGCTGCCGGATATAACCGCGCGTATCCTTACCGGCGGATCCTGCCTCAGAGCGGAAGCACGGCGTCTGCGCACAATAGCGTAAGGGAAGGACAGCTTCATCTAAAATTTCCCCGCTATGCAGATTGGTTACCGGTACTTCAGCAGTAGGGATAAGGTAATAATCCCAGTCTGGTACTTTAAACAGATCTTCCTCAAATTTTGGTAATTGACCTGTACCCTGCATGGTTTTACGGTTCACCAATATGGGTGGCATCACCTCAATACGCCCTTCAGCCCGATGACAGTCCAGGTAAAAACTGACCAAGGCACGCTCCATACGGGCAGCCCAACCCCAGACCACAGTAAATCGGCTTCCTGCCAACTTGACGCCCCGCTCAAAATCCAGCCCACCGGTATCTACTCCCAAATCCCAATGCGCCTTAATGGGGAAATCAAATTCTCGCGGGGTCCCCCAACAGTGCAACTCCACATTGTCCCGTTCATCCACACCATCGGGCACATCAGGGCTTGGGATATTTGGTACTGTCAGCATCCAGGCTTCCAGTTCGGACTTCACTTTATTCATTGCCGCATCCAGCCCAGTGATGCGTTGGGAAAGATCTCCCAGACCGGTCAGCACTTCCGCAGTGTCTTCTCCAACCCGCTTGCGGCGGGCAACTTCGGCCGAGGCACGATTGCGTTTGGCCTTCAACTCTTCCACCTCCAGAATTAAGGCGCGACGTTGTCTGTCCAGCGCGTCAAAGGTGGCCATGCTTACTGTTGAATGCCGTTTGGCTAAGGCTGCGGCCACTACATCAGGGCTTTTTTGCAACAGTTTGAGATCAAGCACTTTCAGCGCTCCTTATAGCGGGCGGCAGCCGCCCGGATAAATTCTATCCGTATCAAGGCATCTCTCTGAATTATTTCAGTATATATGTATGCCAGAAGTGCGTCAATGATCCGATATATACAGTGATAACAAGAAGTTTCCCCCCCCCCAAAAAAAAACTTAGGGTGCAGTGTGCATCAATAGATGTTCATTTGAGTTACTGAATGAATTATACGGCCTTAGTGAATCGCGGAACGAAACAGGAAAAAACGATAGGTAGGTATGAATAAACGCACGCGCCTGGGATCTTACGCAACAATCGAATTTTGCTCTTGTTACAGGCAGCGCATACTTCAAACGGTAAAAGAATTCTTTCTCAACGCATATACTTCCCCCGTCTTTGGAGTATTATGTATTTTAGGGACTCTCCTGAGCCAGACGAATACCTGACGGCGACCGTAAGAAACCCAAAACATAAGGCAAACTCACTAACCTACAATATTTGCACCTTATCCCGGCAGTTTTTGAGCATAGCCTATAAAAAATTCAGAGCACAATTTTCTGTGAAAGTATTCCTGCTTCAACCACCTGGAGTGTATTGGCAATGGTCTTTCCATACCAGTAACGATAGAAGCCCATGCGCCACCGCAGGAAGCCCATTCTCTGCTTCTACGGTCACATAGGGCTGCACTTAAATAATAAGTGCCATTTTGCCTATGTTTCGTGGGGCTATCCCTTCATTGCACCACACCAGACGAGCTGGAAGAAGAGTTCATCTGTCCCCGCTTCTCTGAAAACACTCCCATTTATCTCACCGTTTCCAAAACCTTTGCCCTGTCTGTGGACAAGCTGAACGCCTACCTCTACGTTCTGCGGCGTCACCCGCCACTTCCATCGCGTGAGCATGTAGAGCTGCATTACTGACATTACCCAAAAGAGCACCCAAAACTGCGCAAACTCAAGGAAGTCGGTCTGCGGCATCTTTACGTGACACGAAAAAAGCGGCAGTGACCAGGCATCCAGGCTCATGAACACGGGGCAAGGTTACACCGACATTGTGAAACAGCTTCGTCTGTACGAGGCGGGGATTAACTATACCGAGCTCTACATGCTCGGCATGAGCGGTAAGGGCATGGAGCGATATGTTGGAAGCCACGGCGCGTTCAATCAGATTCATCCGCGTCTCATCACCAGCACGGGCATGACAGTCTTCCCGCATACACCTCTGGCGGACATGGCAACACACGGCGAATTTACGGAAGTCTCGGAACGAGAAAAGACAGAAGAGCTGCGCACCTTTCTCGAAATCCTGAACATAGACGTGTTTTACGACTACATACACCACATGAACCCGGTCAACTACTTTTTCTCAACCGCGATGCCGAGGCAAAGCGACATATTCTGGAAGACATCGACGACGTACTGCGATTCCTGCACGAATGAAGAACTGGAACTAATGGTCAGCCGCCAGTTCAGGCAATCGCTTTAACTTTGAACAAACATGAAGGAACTCACCCTTATCAAGGCCGCGAAATTCTCCTCTTCCAATCCGCAATCGCCCCGCCGTGCAGAGATGAATTCCTAATTACCGAGCTGAATGCTTTTTTCTTCTTGTCCTTGATATCGCTTAAGGCAGGGCGCCTCTCTACCCTAAGCGATATCTTAACCTGCAAGGCTGGAGAGCAGCTTTTTTGTTGTAAAAATCACAGCCCAAGAAACTTTTTGATGTTGTTGTAGAAGATATTTTCCAGCGCCGCAGCGTCAAGTCCGCAGAGCTGGGTGCGCAGCATTTCGACCTCGTACAGGTGGAAGGGTGCGTCGCTCCCCCAGAAGATTCGATCGTGTCCCACCGTTTCATAGGCTTCGCGGATCTTGGTGTGCATGGGCATACCGGAGTTTTCCAGATATAGGTTATCGATTTTTTGTGCAAGATCGAGGGCAGCCTGAATATAGACGCCGTGCCCATGCCCCATGTGTACCATGACCACTCGGATGGAGGGGAAATCCCAAGCTAACTGGGCAATGCTGTGGGGCAAGGAAAACGGCGGATGCCCGGAATGTATGAACACTGGAACGTCAAGCCTTCCAGCCAGCTCCATGACGGGGTGCACGACGTCGTCGTTAGCCGTGTACGCGTCAAAGAGTGGGTGCAGTTTTATGCCCTTGAAGCCCTGCTCGCGAATAAGACGTTCGGCTAGGGGGAGATCGGTCTCCGCCTTGTATGGGTTCACCCAGACAAGGCCGGCATAGCGCTGAGGGTAGCGCCTGACGGCGTCTTCGATGACGGTGTTATCCATATAGCTCACCACGGCACTTTCAATGCCGTGTCTGTCCATGCCTACGATCATTTCGTCGGCGGTCATGCCAACGTTAGCCCAACCGCCAAAATGCCCAATGTGGGCGTGTGCGTCGATTATTTGCATAGAGCCTTTCCTTTGAGGATATCGTGGGTAAACAGGCACTCCCCTCTTTTTTTCTGCTCCTCCCATTAAGGTCAAAGCTGCTGCGTTGGGTGGTGGTATTAAGCAAAGAGCCCGCTTAAAGCGGGCTGTTTTGGTAGGAATA
>CAYRKU010000006.1:0-13237 GCA_964425055.1 uncultured Lawsonia sp.
ATCTGCACCAGAGATGAAATAAGGGTACTGCCCCGCCTGATAGTGGACGAACCCACTGTAGCCATGCGCTTTACCATCAACACTTCTCCCCTTGCCGGCCGCGATGGTAAAAACGTGCAGTCCCGCAAAATACGTGACCGCCTGTTCCGGGAAACTCTTCTTAATGTGGCCATTCGTGTTGAAGAAACAGAGGAAAAAGACAGCTTTATTGTGAAGGGCCGCGGCGAGTTCCAAATGGCGATTCTTATTGAAACCATGCGTCGGGAAGATTTTGAACTTTGTGTCGGCCGGCCAGAGGTCATCCTGAAAAAGGATGAAAAAGGCCATCTACTGGAGCCAGTTGAACAATTATCCGTTGATTGTGATGAAACCTCTATGGGCATTGTTACCGACAAACTTGCCCAACGCAAAGGCCGGATGCTAAATTGTGTCAATAACGGTAACGGGCGTGTGAGACTGGAATTTTCCATTCCATCCCGCGGACTTATTGGCTATCGGGATGAATTCCTTACCGATACGAAGGGCACAGGGATTATGAATTCGCTTTTTGCCGGATATGAACCTTGGCGGGGTAATTTCCCCAGCCGCTTCTCCGGTTCCCTTGTTGCCGACAGAGCAGGATATGCTGTTGCCTATGCTCTGTTTAACCTTGAACCACGTGGGCAGCTGTTTATCGTACCTGGCGATCCGGTGTACGAAGGGATGATCATTGGCGAACACAACCGGGATAACGATATTGACGTAAACCCCACTAAAGAGAAGAAACTTACCAATTTGCGGGCAGCCGGTAAAGATGAAGCCATTATTCTTACACCAGTGCGCCCCATGACATTGGAACACGCCCTTCACTTTGTCCGTGAAGACGAAATGGTGGAAGTAACACCGCACACTATCCGTCTGCGCAAAACAGAGCTTAATGCACAAAAGCGCTATCAGGCTATGGGCAGAAAGAAGGCAGCTGCGATTGGTAAAGGCCTGTAGATTTACAGCAGCAGTATGCAATTGCCCGCGGTACTGAGTACAAACAGGAGTATGGCAAAGGTCATCTCAATTTTGTGCCTCATGGGGGATGGGCTTCGGCTAATCACTGTCCAGAGTATGGTTGCAAGAAGCAGCGGAATAAACCGACAGAGACTATAAAACACCGCAGGGGCAGACGAAGGGGCCGGGTTTTCCCCCATGCGGAAAATCTGACAGCCCGCAAACAATACTAGCGAGATCCAACCACCCCAGGCAGCCCATTTCCCACACCAATGGGCTGCAAAGGCATAATAATCGCGACCATAGGCATCGGTTGCACGGCGCAGTATAAGCCAGATTAACCCAAATCCACCGGCAGCGGCAGCACTCTGCCCGGGCAACAGCAAAATATTCCACCAGAAGGGATCGGCAAACGGCGGAATAGCCCGGGCCAATACTTCCCGGATGGTTGCAGTTTCGGGCAACAGAGTTAATTCCAAACACGCCCGCCACAGCAACAGGCAAAGCAGCAGCACTGCAACAAGGCATATTCCGGCTAGGAGTATAAGCAAACCATGAACAGACGGTACTTTCCGCAACTTGTTCCAGGTACGCACAATTATGGCCCACACAAGTGTACCAGCAAGCAGGCAGGGTCCTCCTACATATAGTCCGCAGTGAACGATGATGTTACTGCTGTAAGCCTGTTGCACAAGCAGAGCGCAGGCGCAGGAAGTGACAAGGCTTATGAGAAAAATCCAGTTCAATAGGTTCGTAAACTTTGCAAGCTGATTTGAACAGCGCTCAAACAGGCTCCTTCGGCTATATTGCCCCCAGATCAGACCGGAAAACACCACAAATGGCAGCATGACCGCCGCCAGATACAGACAACAAGGGATACTAAACAGAAACGCCCGACCCAAACCAGGCAGGCACAAAGCAACATATTCGACCATATTTGTGTACATAGGCACCTTACCTGTAACACATTCAAACCCACAGCTACCATACAAAGCATCCGGTACAAAAGGCGCTACCAAAATGAAGCACGCTCTGCAACAAATAAGCACCTGCAAAATATTTTTTTGTAGCGCTGTTGCCCCGGAGTTATAGCCTGAAAGGCTAAATGCCCTACTTAAGGAAAAAATCCGGAAGAACTTTGCCAAAGGTACTGCCTGCACATTGCGAACAGTTGAATTTTGGGTGATACTATTGTACTTGGTGAGCTTCATTTTCCTGCACCGAATGTTTTGCTCAATTTTTATTTGGCCTTCCTGCTGTTTCTCAGCAGCAAAACATAAATGAGGTAAAATGGTGGAGACAAGCGAACATAAAGTTCTGGTGGCCAACCGAGGTGAAATTGCCGTACGCATTATCCAGGCCTGTAGCAAACTAGGCCTGGCCTTTGTTTGCATACATACAGCTGAAGATATTGCTTCAGGTCATGTCCGACTTGCTAGGGAAATTGGCGGGGAAAAATCCTGCTATCAGGTTTCTTCCTATCATGATGCCAATGAAATTCTTTCTGTAGCTGATGATGCCGGGGCCACAGCCATTCACCCCGGGTACGGGTTTTTTGCGGAAGATTTCCGCTTTGCCCGCAGAGTTACCACGCGGGAACGTAAGTTGGTGTTTATTGGACCTTCCTGGCGTGTGATTCGTGATTTGGGGGATAAAATAAATACCAAACGCCTGGCTCGCAGCCTGGGAGTGCCCACGGTTCCCGGATCGGACAGGCCTATTTACGACGAAATGGAAGCGGAAAAAATTGCCCGCAATCTTTTTGATTTTCAGTTACAGCAAGGTATTGCCCGGCCGCTTGTGCTGGTAAAGGCTTCTGCCGGTGGTGGTGGTATGGGCATTGAAGAAGTATATGATATTGACCAGTTCAGATCTGTCTATCGCAGAATCCGTAACTACGCGTTACGCCAGTTCAAAGATGAAGGCGTTTTGATAGAACAGCGCATTTGCGGCTTCAACCATCTTGAAGTGCAGATTGTTTCGGATCGATCCGGAGCAAACCCTGTACATTTTGGTACCCGCAACTGCTCTATTCAGTCTACAGGACTCCAAAAACGCCTTGAAGTTGCTCCAGGCTTTGACCCTTCTTCCATCAAATACAATTTTGATGCGAACAAATTGCTTGAAGACATCACCAACCATTCCCTGACTATGGCCCGTAAGGTTGGGTACGACAATGTCGGTACTTGGGAATGGATTGTTACTGAAAACGGTAACCCTTTCCTTATGGAAGTGAATACCCGCATTCAGGTGGAAAACGGCGTTTCAGCCTGCATTGCCCGGGTGCGTGGCAAAAAAGGTGTAAACTTGATTGCCGAACAAATCCGCATCGGCCTTGGCGAACCGTTGGGTTATACACAGGAAGATATTACCTTTTCTGGCGTGGGTATTGAATACCGGCTTATTGCGGAAGACCCGTCTAACCATTTTACCCCCTGGGTTGGCCGTATTGATACCTTTGCCTGGTCCAAACACCCCTGGATTGCGCTGCACACACACGTACCTACTACAGAACCATATGAAATCCCTACTGAATATGATCCAAACCTAGCCCTTGCCATTATCTGGGGTGAAAATCTGGAACAGGTCAAAGCGCACGGTATGCAGTTTTTGGACGAGTTGACCCTTAAAGGCCAAAATCAGGCCGGTGAGCTGAAATCAAATATCAATTTCCTTAAGGCCAACACGAACCGCATTCTCAGCTTCTAGCAGATGTATGGATACACCATGGACATTGAAAAAAGAGCACATCACCTGCAGGAACGCCTCAATTATATCCGGGATATTTTTGCCGGCAAGCATGCAGAACCCATTGACCTGTTGAACAGCCGCCTGAACGAATTTTTTCGGCGGGTGACAGAAGGTGTCCAAACCGATCCGGAAAGTGAACTCTCCACTTTGGAAGAACTGTTTACGTTTATGGAGCGCAAGCTTGAATGCGAGCTGGAGCCCATGGACAAAGTGCGCATTGTTCGCCATCCACAGCGAATCTGTCTTCGGGATATTCTTGAAAATGTCTACGACAACTTTACGGAAATAGGCGGGCAGGAAGAGCATAGTATTGACCCTGGTATGCTCATCGCCCGGGCTACCATTACCCGCAGACGCGGCAAAAAAAACTATGACCAGCTGATCATGGTGATTGGACACGAAAAGGGGCATGGTGAAGAATTTCGCAACGGCGGTTCAGTAAAACCGTGGGGAAATTTTAAGGCCCTGCAATACATGAAAGTTGCAGAAACGGAAGGAATTCCCATCCATACCTATGTGTTCACACCAGGGGCCTTCCCCATCGAAGATACCCCCGGTGCTGCACAGCAGATAGCCAAAAATCTTTATGAAATGGCTGGATTAACTGTACCTATAGTAGCTGTTTTTTCAGAGGGGGGTTCCGGAGGGGCTGAGGCTATTTCTCTGGCGGACAGGCGGATTATGCTCTCACACGGGTATTATTCGGTGATTTCCCCTGAAGGAGCTGCGGCCATTGAGGGACGCCTCCGTGGCGGTAGTGACAGAGCCACGCCAGAGCTTATCGAATTCTGTGCTCGCCAGTTGCACATTACTGCCGAAGACAATTTGAAATTCGGCTATATTGATCGTATTATTCAGGAGCCTGTCCTCGGGGCCCGACCCTATCATTACGACTTTTTCCGGACATTGCGCCAGGAAATAATCCGCGCTACGGATGAAACCGTGCTTATGGCGCGTGGTGGTATATTCCGCAGCATGCTTATGCGCCGCCTAAGCCGTGAAGGTATCAACTTAGATGAAATGTTTGTTCGCTGGCATTTAAGCCCATCAGGGCGCATCCGTCTTGTGGAACGGCGGCAGAAAAAATTCTTACGCCTTTCCCGCAATGCCTGTGTGGACCGCAGACCCTTTATGAACAAGCTGCGTAACACCCTGCGCGAATCGTGGGCAAGCCTTTTTGCACGCGTAAAATACGTCCTCTTCACCAAACATCAGCGTAAAATCAGCTATGTTATGGAAGAGATAACGTCAGAACTGCATCTGCTAAAAACTCGGCTCAAAGCTCCGTTCTGCCGTATTCGCACCGAACGGCCCCAAATTCGGCCTGAAACCGTTAAGGAGCTGACAACACTTTCGGTTTGGGATGAAACAGAATCGCGCAAAGCCAAATGGGCCTACGTCAGCCCCAGAGCGCGGGAAGACCGCGCTGTTACCTGCCCCAACGCGGCCACGCACGGATGTCTTGACCTATGGGCTCCGGACCTATATGGCGAATTTGCCGGAGTATGCACGTGGTGCGGGCACCATTTCCCTATGGAATATCAATGGGTTGTTAAAAACGTTTTTGATGAGAACTCGATCCGTGAATTTAATGCTGAGGTGGAAGCCGGTAATCCGTTGAACTTTGAAGGCTTTGACGTACGACTTGCTCAGGCTAGGGAAAAAAGCAAACTGAAAAGCAGCTGTATTACTTTTGAAGCCAGACTACAGGGCATAAAAATGATTGTAGCCGTGTTTGTTGCCCCATTCCGCGGTGGTTCTGTAGGTGCTGCTGAAGGAACAAAATTCGTTGAAGCAGCTGAACGGGCCATGAAAAAGCGCTATCCCTTCCTGGCTTATGTGCATGGTACAGCCGGCATCCGCATTCAGGAGGGTACAAACGGCGTCATTCAAATGCCGCGGTGTACTGTGGCCGTACGGCGGTATATCAATGCCGGTGGGCTGTACACTGTTCTCTACGATACCAAATCCTATGCAGGGCCTGTGGCAAGCTTCCTGGGTTGTTCGCCTTATCAGTACGCCATGCGGTCTTCCGATATTGGCTTTGCCGGCCCAGGCGTGATTAAGGAAACAACGGGAATGGATGTGGAACCTCACTATCACAGTGCGTACAAGGCGCTTGCACGTGGCCATATCCAAGGCGTTTGGGATCGGCGTGAAGTTCGCTCCAACTTACATCAGGTTCTGCTGACAATGGGCGGGCGTAACCTGTACTACCGTTGATCCATTCAAAACCCAACCAGATAAAGAGAGCCAAGTATGCTTGATATTACAACCCTTTTGGATGAAATAAAGGCATCGCCGTATGAAGAGTTTGATGTCGTTGCCCCACATACCGGCGTGGTGAACTTTGGCCCCATTCAGGAAAACTACAAAGTTGTTGGCCCTGGGGGTACCTGGAAGGAAAAACCAGGCACATTGCTTGCCACTATTACACGGGAGAGAAACGTTAAACCCATAAACGCAACACAAAACGGCAAGGTTTCTACCATCCACAGGGAATATGCGGGGTGCTTTGTAAACGCGGGCACACCACTTGTTACTATACGGCACTTTCTTTCCAAGGAAGAAGTCCTGCGCATCATTCTAAAGCGAACGTTGCACCTGTTTACAGCCCCGGAACGGGCCAAGTATTATTTTGTGCCGCAAATCGATACAAAGGTTAAAGTATCTGGATGCCGTACTGTTTCGGTGTATGAAGGGATGGAGTTGTTTATTGTTTCCCGTATGAAACGGGAAACGCCTCTCTACTATACCGGCCCGGAAGGGGTTATTTACACAGTGTATTTTACCCATAACCAAAATGTGGATTCCGGAGATCCGCTGATAGGTATCTGCCCCCCGGATCAGTTGCGGCAAATTGAGGAAGTTGTCCTTAAAGTGCAAACTGAATGGCAGGAGCAGGAGTGATGGGCAAACTTCTACAGATTCGGGTTAGCGCTGTTACCAGTAAGAAGAAAGATGTGCGCAAAACTTGGCACAATCTTGCTGAGTTGGCTTGGCCCCGGCAGCCTTTCCCCGGGGAAAAGCATGGTGTGACTGAACTGGGCGAGGCTCTGTGCAGATTGGGCAAAAAGGCTACAGAAGAATTCAAAATTAGCATCACTAAAGCTGCGCAGTTGAAAACCAGCCTGGAGGTTGCGGCTGATTGGTACTCCAGCGAGGCCAATAGGTTAAGTGATCAGCTGGAAAGATATATTGACTGAACTGGAGCATCTTGCTCCACTTTGTTGACTGTTACTCTGTGAGGAATTTACATGCTGAACAAAGTTATGCTCATTGGCAGATTAGGCAGGGACCCTGAGCTACGCTATACGCAAACAGGTGATCCTGTATGCACATTACACGTAGCTACGGATGAATCCTATACAAATCGTGACGGTACCCGGGTAGACCGTGTGGAGTGGCATCGGGTGATCACATTCCAGCGCTCTGCCGAAAACTGCAACCGTTACTTGAGTAAAGGCAGCCTGGTATATGTGGAAGGGAGCCTGCAAACCCGTAAATGGCAGGACCCAAAAGGCCAGGAGCGTTACATGACTGAGATCAAGGCGCAACGAATTCGCTTTCTGGATAGACGGAGTTCTAATGATACTGCTAGCATGGATGCAGCACCTAACACTGAGGCAGACTACGCCCCCCGGCATCAGAATGCAGGCAATCGGCAAACCCGACAGCCACGGCAATATCAACAGCAGCAACAGCAAGAGCAGTACGAAGATATGGGCCCGGCATTCCCCTCTGAAGCTTCCAGTATGGACGATATGCCCTTTTAAATATATGGCCGGGGCTGCCGGGCCCCGGCTCTTCCTCTACTCTCCTCAAACTCTTTTCCTCATCTGCTGTCACGTGCGTCTCAGCGTGCAATATGTACAACCTATAGTAACCCTGCGTCACATGCCGATATATTTTCCAGCGCAGGCTAAACTCAGTCTATAGAAATCAATTCATACTGCGGATTGCCCATTTTGAGCTCAGCCATGGCTGTAAGTTGGCGCAAGCCATGTCGGCTTTGGATGCGTTCCACAAGATCATGGTTTTCCGTATCCGGTTTACCAAATACCAAATCACAAGAAGCCTGATCCACTGCCAGAATATCCGTGGAAGCGCATATGCCTATATCCGGTATGGTGGGTTCAGCTGCAGCTGTGCCGGCGCAGTCGCAGTCCACTGACATTCTTCGCATAACATTGACAAATACAATATGGCGGCCAAAATAATCACAGGTAGCTTTGGCCGAATCGGCCATCAGTTCCATGAACAGCTCTTTCCCTGGCCAGTCATTCCAGTCTGCAGGAATTTTTTTAACCACATCATGCACCTGGCGTTTTCCCAGCTGACCGGATGCGCATCCAATGGCAATATTTTTCATGGAACCGCCAAATCCACCCATGGCATGCCCTTTAAAATGAGTGAGGACAATCATTGAATCGTAATTTACCAGATGCCCGCCCATAGCCACTTCTTTAAGATGCAACCCACTGCGCACGGGCAGATTTACATCCCCTTCCTCATCCATGATGTCCACGGGGCAAAAGGTCCACCCATTTACTTTAAGTGTTTCCCGGTGCGATTCTGTTATGTACCGATCACCTTGATAGAGTGTATTTGTTTCCACAATAGTACTGTTGGGAATCTGAGCCTGAAATTCCCGAACCATATCCCTGGGAAGAATATTTGGTCCATACTTTTCCCCTGTATGCAGCTTTATAGCCACGTTGCCATAAATACCACTGTTGATCTGTGCGTACAGCCGCAGCAAATGTTCCGCATCCATATGTGAGGTAAAATATACCCTGGCCCGGGATCCCGATGTTGTGATTCCGGTCACGTTTCGGCACCCGACAAGGGGTGTTTTTTGCTCTGCCACAGCATTCACTGCAGCGTAATTTTGCAACAACTCTTTTTTGGTAGTCGCGTCCATGGCACCTCCTTTGCGCACTGCGAAAACACGAGACTTTGTGTACCACGCCCGAATACTATTAGTAGATACAGCTCCCCCAAAAAACCAGACACAATCCGTTCAATCTTTTGCCCTTTCCACTCAATTTAGTAGGAAAAGGATCAGAGTATGAGCGAACTAGGCAATCTTTCTGGCGGATCAGGCATAAATTTTTTACGTAATCGTGGTAGAAACAGTAAAATATATCAAAGGAGTATGGTATGAGTAAACGCATTCTTATTCTCTCTGGCAGCCCACGTAAAAACGGCAATTCCGCAGCACTCTGTCAGGCTTTTGCCCGTGGTGCAACAGAAAACGGGCATCAGGTGGAAACCGTCTATCTGCGGGATTTAAAAATAGGCTATTGTCGGGCCTGTTACCATTGCCAGAAAAGTGGCGGAATTTGCGTTATTAAGGACGATATGTCCGAAATTCTTAAAAAAATACATGCGGCTGACGTTATTGTTATGGCCAGCCCCGTATATTTCTACTCTATCAACGCGCAGATGAAGACGTTGATTGACCGCATGGTAGCCCAATGGTTGAGTATCAAAAACAAAGAATTCTACTACATCATGACAGCTGCGGAAGACAGCCCCACCGTCATGGACTGTACACTCGAATGTTTCCGTGGGCTGGCCAAATGCCTTGAAGGATCCGTGGAACGTGGCGTCATTTATGGAAAAGGTGTGTATGGCGTAGGAGAAATTGAATCAAAACCAGCCATGCAGGAAGCCTATGCTATGGGTCGCAGGGTATAAACTGGCAGGAAAGCAGGAAGCAGCCATGAAAAGCGGACGCCGGGGAACGATCAGTCAATTTCCGTGGGGCCGATGATCTGAGAGAACGCTATAACAGTAAAGCAGATCCATCCAAGGAAAATTTGTACACGCCTGCCATCCTCCCTGCCTTAGGGTAGGGAGGATGGCAAAGCCTTTATTCTGCAGCGGGGAAGGGTACGGATTGTTTGGCATCAGGGGCAGTGTCAGGCACAGCCGCCTGCTTAGCCTGCACGTCCTGATAAACTTTCCACCCCCAATAGCCACCAAGGCAGCAACCCAGAATCGCGGCAACAATTACAATGGCAATAATCCGCTTTTTCCACGCCGATGATTTTTGAAACGGATCATTGAGGGATCGGTGAGCGTTGCGTGGCAGAGATGCAGATGCAGTGAGGAAACGCCCCATCATGAGATTGACCGGAATTTTGCTGTTCACTGCCCAGCCGGAGGCGTCCAATACCGGCCCCAATGTACGTTGACGCAAGCTAAGCCAAGCCAGAAACACAGATGGTCCGGAAATACACAAAAAGATACCGATGATCAGCAGTGGCAACTGCCACCAGCTTAACGACAGTAAAGCTGCTGCAATACTGGCCAGTGCCGTGCCCAAGGCCCCAAGTGCAAGACCAATAGCGGCAAAAATACCCATACTGCGGCCAATATCGAAGGGTGCTGCCGGTTTGGCTGCAGCGGTATCTTTTGTGCCGGTATCGACAAGTTTTCCTACTGATTTTGTCATGCTGGCAGTGATGTTGCTATCTTTGGCTGCGGTGAACTTTTCTACCTGGCTGGCAACCAGACGGGCAACACGTTGGTATGGAGCGAATACGGATGTGCGGATACTTATGGGATTATCCACCAGGCGAACGAGCGTTGCGTCCCACGCAGCACCATTTCTGTCTACAAACACGCCATGCCTGCCTGGAATCAACAGGTTTGAATTACCGGCAGTAACCGCAGCAACAATATTCAATATTTCCGAATGATCCCGGCGCACACAGCGGCAGTAGGCAAGGCACAGTCGGCTTAATTGTGCCTGTTGGGCATGGCGGTCAATATCTTCTACCCGGATGCAGAGTTCACAACTGCGGCCATCAATGTACAGCGTGCCTATTTGGAAGGTTGTTGGCCGAGAAAGTGCGTAAAAATCGCAAAAGGATACAAAATTCATCAATAACCGGTGTAAATGCCTATGGTATACCACCAGCCGTTCCACTTCTCCAATCAGGGCAACAGTATCAGCGCCTGCACGATCCTGCTCTACCAGAGCGGTAAAATGCTGGAAGGAGTCCCCCTGCAACAGGGCTGCCAGCTGCGCCGGTGGAAGATCAGCAACTTCTGTATCAGGTTTACGGGCCATAATCGCCGCATAGGGGGCAAATAATGCTTTTACCTGGTGCCAGGTATCGGCACTCAAACTGTCCAGAGGACCAAACAGGGGTGTGAGAACAGTACGTTGAAACGTACCAATACTGTCCTGCCAGGCTGGATTAAGCCCTGTCTGTAATGAGAGTGCCCGCCCGGCCGCGATTCTGGCCATGGGCAATGTGGACATGCCCTCCATGGCAGCTGTGTTCAACTGTTGCCCGGTAAATGAGGAAAACAGATTTTCAGGAGCATTGAGAAGAGGCTCAGCCCCAGGCTCAAAGGCAGCAAGGCTGCAACGGATAAAGTAGTCATCACATTTTTCCTGCACAGCGCAGAAGCTGGCAAAGGCTTCAGGCGTTCCAGCTCCAAAAGGCAGACTGGCCGCGCAGGTAGGCTGCTCTTCCTGCCAGGCATGGCATGTTTGTACCAGGTCCATAAATTTCCTGGCCAAATCAAGGTCAACACCCGGCTCGCCACCGGCGTCGGTTACACTACCGCAGGTATTCAGTACATGCTGGATAAACTCTCTGATATCTGCGGGGAACTCCACTCTGTTCGGCATGATCCCATCGCCATTGAACTCAGTCATGGCCACAGAGCGTACTGCACCGGATACGTCCTCCTGCGTAAGTGCTGTTGCATCAGGTTTGCCCAAACTTTCCAGCACACGACGGGCCGCTGCGGCAAGGCGGGGGCCTTCTTCACCATCAGTACGCAGATAGTCCAAGGAAAAGACATCGTACTCGCCAGCCAATGTGACAGGATCACGCAGGCGGGCAGTTGTCCAGCGGACAGCATCTAACACTTCCTGCATTCGGATGCGACCGTCAGCGTCCTCATCGAGCAACTCAAGTGCCCGACTATCAAACTGCAGCCCTGCCACAGGGCAGCTTAAGGCAACCCAGAGTTTTGGGTCCAGCTCATCAAGATGCAGCAATTCATCTGCAGTACGCAGTGTAAGCTGATCCAGTCCGCCGATCCGATGAAACTTCCACGTAAACGATGTCTGTTCGGTCATTATCCACTCCAGGTATCATGTTTTAACTGTAAGTGCTTTTCGAAAAGGCTCCAAATCACATATGGACATGAAGACCAAAGGCATGCTTACCCACAGGTAACAGAGGTGGAGCCTGATGCCGCTTGAATGCACTCCGCTGTACCAGCAATACCACACGCTGGATATCTTCCTCAGCAATACCAGGGATGGACAAACCTTCTGCGGAACGTCCCTCTTCAATAAGGGCGTGCAAGATTGTATCCAAATCTGAATATTCGGGCAGAGAGTCCTGATCTTTTTGGCCTGGATGCAATTCAGCTGAGGGAGCTTTGGTGAACACCTGCTGTGGAATTACATCGCGGCCTTCGCGATTATTATACCAGCTGGCCAATGCGTAGACTTCAGTTTTATACAGATCCGCAATAGGCGCTAGGGCCCCGCACATGTCTCCATAAATGGTGCAATAGCCAACGGCCAGCTCAGACTTGTTGCCCGTGGCCAGCAGCATCCAACCGAATTTGTTGGAGAGTGCCATAAGCAGCACCCCACGAATACGGGATTGCAGATTTTCTTCCGTAACATCGGCAGTCTGTCCGGAAAAAATCGGGTGCAGAGCTTCGTTAAAGGCATCCATCATGGGCTGAATGGGGATAGTTACCGTATCTATGCCCAGATTGCTGGCCAACAATCTGGAATCAATCAGGCTGCCTTCACTGGACCAGGGGGAAGGCATCAGCACACCATGCACATGATCCCGCCCCAGGGCATCTCTGGCAAGGGCAGCCACAAGGGAAGAATCCATCCCACCGGACAGGCCCAATACAACATCGGTAAAGCCATTGTCATCCATAAAACGGTGTAGCCCGCAGGCGATATTGTTCCACACCTGCTCCTGGTTTTCAGCAGAAACAGCAGTCATGATTCTGTCTCCGAAAGCAGAACATCACCCATGGAATACAGCTTACCGGGTTTACATCCACTAATCCAGGCTGCAGCACGCAGCGCACCCTGAGCAAAATTTTCACGGGAATGGGCTTGGTGGGTTACTTCAATACGCTCGCCGGGCCCCATAAAATATACAGTGTGCACACCTACCACATCACCGCCGCGCACGGCCTGAATGCCGATTTCCTTTTGGGAACGTTCGCCAATAACGCCTTCCCGATGACTGTTGGCCACATCACTAAGCTGCCAGCCTTTGGCCTCGGCCAGGCATTCAGCCAGGCGCAGTGCTGTACCGCTGGGTGCGTCTTTTTTATGCTTATGGTGCAGTTCAACCATTTCTAAATCATAATCGGGTCCAAGCATATGCACCAGTTTTGGCAATACTTCAAGTAATACATTAATACCAACACTCATATTGGGTGACCAGAGCAACCTCCCTGTATGGGCAAGGGCTTCCAGCTCTTCCTTCTG
>CAYRKU010000006.1:13247-17754 GCA_964425055.1 uncultured Lawsonia sp.
GCAGAAAGGCCGGTAGTGCCAATAACCATTGGGTTGCCACAGCGCACAGCTGCGCGGGCCGTGGCCAGGCTTGCTTCCGGAGCCGTAAAATCAATAATTACCGTACCGGGAACCTGTGGCAGGACAGCTTCTACATCCGTTCCGGTAAGGCAGCTAAACTGCTTCAGTTCATCGGCTTTTTCCGGTCGTTCCAACACTGCTGCCAGAGTAAAGCCACTTTTAACTGCCAAATCAGCAATGGTTTTACCCATGCGGCCACCAGCCCCCATTATAACAAGAGAAAGGCTCATTGCATCACCTCGTTTGTATTTTCTGCCTTTCCGTCCTGCTCTGAATCAAGCAGGCGGATAAAAGCTGCTTCATCCACTGTCTCTATGCCAAGTGTGTGCGCCTTTTCTAATTTAGATCCGGGGTTTTCCCCCACCACTAATAAATCAAGTTTGCGGGAAACAACACTTACTATTTCGGCCCCTGCCTGCTCGGCTAATTGCTGTGCCCGGGCACGTGGTATGGACAGTGTCCCGGTAAATAACACACGTTTGCCGGATAGCATTCCAACAGGTGTGTGGTGCAGGTTGTTTACCGGCCACAACCCCTGCTCCCGCAGGCGTTTGAGCAGTAGCAGATTTGCCTCATCTGACAGAAAGGCCTGGATGGAACCAGCCCCTTCCGGCCCTATGCCGGGCAGAGATTGTAATTCATCAGCCGATGCTGCAATCAGAGCATCCATATCCGGATAGGTGGAAGCAAGGATTTTTGCTGTCTGTTCGCCTACATGGCGAATCCCCAAAGCACAGATAAGTCTCTGTAATGTTGCGTTTTGTTTGGCATATTGCAGCGCCTGCACCAAATTTGTAGCAAGTTTTACACCCATGCGCTCATAATGCAGGAGATCAGGGACAGTAAGCGTGAAAAGATCCGCCGGGTTTTTTATCCGACCGGAATTAACAAGCAGATTGATCCAGCGGCTGCCCAATCGCTCGATATCTAATCCGGCTTTTGACACAAAATGTGCTAAAGATTGCCGAATAACTGCCGGGCAGGAAAGGTTGACGCACCGCCAGGCTGCTTCTCCCTCCAGGCGGTGAGCAGGTTCACCGCAGGCGGGACAAATATGGGGAAAGGTAAAGGGCTGTACATCAGGCCGTCGCCTGGAAGGTATAGGCCCCACCACATCGGGGATCACATCCCCGGCCCTCTGCACAATAACCTGATCGCCTATGCGGACATCACGATTGAGAATTTCATCTTCATTATGCAATGTCGCCCGGCTGACAAGCACCCCACCCACGTTGACAGGCTGCAGTTCGGCCACGTGTGTCAGTACACCGGTGCGACCTACCTGGATAACAATATCCAAAAGTTCTGTAACAGCCTGCTGGGCAGGGAATTTCCAGGCCACGGCAAAACGCGGGGCCCGTGCCGTATATCCCAGACGGCGCTGCATGGCAAGATCGTTCAACTTCATGACAACGCCATCAATTTCGTAGGAAAGCTCTTCCCTGCCCCCATCACGCAGGGATGCGTAGTAGGCCTCTACCATATCCGTTCCGAAACACAGACGACCACCAGGGGGTGTTTCAAAGCCATATCCCTGCAGGCGTTCCATCACCTCCACATAGGTTGCCCATGGGACAATTCTGCCCCACTTAATATCCCCAAAACCATAGGCAAGAAAGCGCAACGGTCGTGAGGCTGTGACAGAGATATCCAATTGGCGGATAGAACCAGCAGCAGCATTGCGGGGGTTAGCAAACGTTTTTGCCCCAGACGCACGCTGCCTTTCGTTAAGTTCCTGAAAATCTTTACGGTTGAAGATAACTTCCCCGCGCACTTCAAGCAGATCCGGCACTTCTCCAAACAGAATTTTTGGAAGATTGCGCACAGTACGCATGGCCTCAGTAACCACTTCCCCAACTTCTCCATCCCCGCGAGTTAAGGCGGCAATAAACCGGCCCTGTTCATATACCAGTTCCAAGGCAAGACCGTCCATTTTCGGGTCACACCAAAATTCGGGGTGGATACCTGGCACAGCATTGTCCAGCCTCTTAAGATAGCCGTGCCATTCTTCAGTGGAAAAAACGTTATCAAGGCTGTACATACGTAATCGGTGCTGCCGTGTTTCCAATGTGGAAAGTACCTTTCCACCTACTTTTTCTGTAGGAGAGTCCGGAGTTTTCAGCTCCGGAAAGCGCTCTTCCAGATGCAGCAGTTCCTGAAAAACAGCATTGTATTCATCATCTGTAATCTGGGGATCGTCAAGTGTATGATATCGGTAATTGTGGTACGCAATAAATCGGCGCAGTTGTTCCACACGTGCCCTATATGCCTCTGCAGAGGCAGACGTCAACGATCCTTGTTCCATATACTTCTTCCAACAATGCTGCATTACAGAGGATTAATGGCAACCGCCACAGCAGCCACCACAACTGCTGCCACAATCTTCCCTTCCCGCAGCCTCAAAGGGGAATTCTTTGGGAACCGGTAAATAGCCCATGGGCGTAAGGCGGATGGTTACTGACTGCACTGCAGAGAGCAGATCTTTATTGATACAAAAACATATCCCGCTATCTTCAAAACTGACATCTTCTTCACCCGGTTCATCCAGTGCCAGACTCAGGTGTGGGCCACCACACCCGCCTGGAGCAAGATATACGCGGATAGGGCTTTTTTCATTCGTAGCAAAATACGCTTCAAGTTCTTTACGGGCATCATCACTTACAGAAATCATATATCCTCCTGTTACCATCAGCTATGGCTCGTTGCGTTGCAGGTCACTGCACAACCCTTTCTTATGCCAAGTACACGCTTCAGTCCATACCCAGAAGTCCGGGGTGGCTCTTCCCAGAAGGGAGGGAATCGGCTATTATTGATGCCGGACAAACTGGTTGTGAGGATTACCATGAAGACGACACAACTGCTCAATGCCAATGAAATAGCCCGTATTCTTGATCGGTTGGCCTTCCAGATTATCGAAAGGCACGGCAACTGTGAACAGGCCGTCCTGCTGGGGATTCAGCGTCGCGGGGCAGACTTAGCCCTGCGCCTTGAAAAAATGCTTGAAGAAAAACTCGGGCGTAAGATGCCCTTTGGCACACTGGATATCAATCTCTACAGGGATGACTGGACTACATCCAATGCCCGGCCAATCATAGGAGAATCGCGTATCACTACCCCTCTGGACGGCAAAAAAGTTATCCTTGTGGATGATGTGCTGTTTACAGGAAGGACAATCCGGGCGGCGCTGGAAGCCATTCTGGATTATGGTCGACCCGATCAGGTGGAACTGCTCGTGCTGGTGGATCGCGGGCATCGCGAGTTGCCTATCCATGGTGACTATATCGGCAGGACTGTAAATACGGCTAAGGCGGAAAATGTCAACGTGCTGCTTACTGAGCGCGATGGTGTGGATGAAGTTTTGCTGGAAAGTGCCGGGTAAGTCATGATGTTGTCCCAACCATTACCTGACCGCCTACGGCCAACGGAATTTTCCTTATTTGTAGGACAACGCCACCTTGCTGATCGCCTGGAGGCGCTGCTTGCGGCGCCGCGGCTTCCCAGTCTTTTGCTGTTTGGACCTCCGGGCTGCGGCAAATCCACACTAGCGCTGCTTCTAGCACATGCCAAGGGCGGAAATGTGTTGCGTTTAAGCGCGCCTGAAGCAGGCCTGCAGCAATTACGCCGCCACCTTACTGGAGTGGACATTTTGGTACTTGACGAACTGCACCGGTTTTCCAAAGCACAGCAGGATTTTTTCCTCCCACTGCTGGAATCGGGCGAGTTGACTATGCTTGCCACAACTACGGAAAATCCGTCCTTCAGTGTCACGCGGCAGCTGCTTTCCCGGCTGCATGTACTGCGACTGCAGCCACTGGCCCGTAATGATTTACTGGATCTTGGCCGGCGCGGGGCTGCTTTGTTGCAGGTTACATTTGATGAAAATATTCTGAACTTTCTGGTAGCCGCAGCGCACGGGGACGGGCGTACCCTGCTGAACCTTGTGGAATATGCTGCCTCACTGCCGGAACAAAAGCGGACACTTGCACACGTTAAAGCCAGCTTGCCTGAAGTGATTGCCCGGCACGATAAAGATGGTGACAGTCATTACGAATATGCCTCGGCCCTGATCAAATCCATCCGTGGGAGTGACCCAGACGCTGCCCTTTATTACTTGGCCTGCCTGCTGGAAGGTGGGGAAGATCCGCGCTTTATCTGCCGGCGGCTGATCCTTTCCGCATCAGAAGATGTAGGGCTGGCAGATCCGCAGGCACTACCCCTAGCCGTGGCCTGCCAACAGGCCGTAGAATTTGTGGGTATGCCTGAAGGACATATTCCTCTGGCCGAAACAACGGTTTACTTAGCACTTACGCGGAAGAGCAATTCAACCTATGCGGCCTATGCTAATGCAGCCCGTGAAGTACAGCTGAATGGGCAGCAGGCAGTACCGCTGCACCTACGCAATGCATCTACCCGGCTGCAAAAGGAATGGGGTTATGGTAAGGATTAC
>CAYRKU010000006.1:17764-27894 GCA_964425055.1 uncultured Lawsonia sp.
AAGGATGGGTTGCACAGGACTATCTGCCCGCTGCCGTGGGCAACAGAATTTTCTATCACCCAAAGGAATATGGCGAAGAACCACGCCTGGCCAGCTGGACCAGACGTTTGAAAAGAACCTCCGTTGAATAGAGATCAAAATCATGCAGACACTTCCCTGGCTGTTTGAGCAGGCTGCCTACGCTTCCACGGCACATATCCCTGGGTGGTTTCGCAAGACCTTTCCGGATATCGGCTTTTACGCGCCCCTTTTACTCCTGGTGATCCGATCCGGGATCAAAGCGAACACGGGGTTGTACACAGGGGAAGACTGGGCCCGCAGCAGTGAATGCGTTGTAAAAATTCTTGAAGGCAGCGGATGCCGCATTGAAGCCAGCGGCATGGAACAGTTTCGTGGGCTTAATGAACCCTGCATTTTTATCGGCAACCATATGAGCACGCTGGAAACTTTTGTACTGCCCTCACTGATCCAGCAATTGCGGGACGTTACCTTTGTGGTGAAAGAAAGTCTGCTCCACTACCCCTTTTTCAGTAACGTACTCAAAAGTCGAGACCCTGTCGTGGTGGGCAGAAAAAACCCGCGTTTGGATTTTGCCACAGTGATGGATGGTGGCAGTAAATGTATCAACAACGGACGATCCCTGATTATTTTCCCACAGAGCACCCGTACTCCGGATTTTGACCCGGCCCATTTCAACACTATTGGCGTAAAACTGGCCAGGAAAACCGGCGTACCGGTAATCCCCATTGCACTGAAAACCGATGCCTGGGGTAACGGAAAATATTTGAAAGACTTTGGCACCATTAATCCAGCAAGAACCATTCATTTTGTATTTGGAGAATCCCTACACATCACTGGAACCGGCAGGGATGAGCATCAATATATTGCTGATTTTATCGTGAAGCACCTTGCTGAGTGGAAGCAGGCTGAGGATGCGCTCCGCTCCGCTGCACCAGCCCCATAAGGCCGTAAACCAGACGAGCCGCGGTAAAATCGGCCATATGCAAGCCGGGAATTGGGGCCAGCTCCACCACATCCATGCCCAACACTCTTCGGCCACGTATGACATTTCCCAGCAGACGCAAGGCTGTATACCAACCCAAGCCTCCCGGTACCGGGGTACCGGTTGCCGGCATAATGGAAGGATCCAGCCCGTCCACATCAAACGTCAGATATATCATATCAGGAAAACCAGCTGGAAGGGGCTGCTCCGGCAGGCCAGTAAATGCGATATCTGCGGCATCAAAATATTGCACGCCGTATTCCTGGCGCACCGCAACTTCCTCACAACACAGTGCCCGTACACCAAACTGGGCTAAGGGCAGACCAAGGTTCTGCACTACACGGCGCATAACACAGGCATGGCTCCAGGAGCTGCCTTCATAGCTGTCTCGCAGGTCAGCATGGGCATCAATCTGTACCACGCCAACGCTCCCTTTTTGTACCAGGGCTTCCAGTGCGGCATAGCTAAGGGTATGTTCCCCGCCCAAAAGTACCGGCAACCCACCATAGTACAGAATACGGGCTACGGCAGTTTCAATACGTTCTAAAACAGCCTGTATATTCCCCGTGCAGTCCACTGCAGGCCATGTGTATATACCCAGATCGGCCGGGATGGACTGGCCATCCCACAGTTCCAGTTGATCGGATGCGTTCAGAATAGCGTAAGGCCCACACGCAGTCCCTGTACCATACGAAACTGAAGCTTCCAAAGGTACCGGCAACAAATGAAACAGTGCTGTATCCGGCGTACCGGGAGGCAGCTCAGAAGCAAGAAATCTTACACTGCCAGGAACAATGGTCGGCATGGCATCTCCTTTCGTTGATATTATCCACTTACCTGTGCAGGAAATTCTTTTCGGAAGATTTCGTCAAGCATGTTTTTCATCCCCATACGGTGATATTTCAAATCCTGAGATCCTTGACAGCGAGTGCCTATACAGGAGAAAATAGTATCCATAACTATCCGTCGTTTCAGTTGCTGCAGCGTGCCGGGCGATACGAAGAGAATATATGCACACATAAACGGCAAACGTACAGTACGCAGACTGCAGACGATATATATCCAGCCTGCAAAATATACTTAACATATTTAAAATATGAAAAAATGAAACCCAGAAAAGCAGAAATATGCAGATATTGACGATAGTTATCACAACGCACGGCTGGTTCGATACATTAACAGAATTTTGATGAATATGAACAAGATGGCATGCATCAAGATTTTAAATTTTTCTTCACTGTGGAACACAGTTGTACTCCATGGAGAATTTTGGAAAGATACCAGAAAATTTTATCGCTATATACATGAGAAACCATATGTTGGTGGGCAGACATTACGCAATTCTTATTGCGAATTATAAAAATGGCAAAATTCAACCTAACCGGCTAAGTTAACCCAAAGGATCCGGTTACTATGGATACTCCCCTGCATGACACACAGCCAAGCACTATGGATGCCCCTTCCTCTGAAGACGATATCCGGGAAGCAGAACCAACTACGGATGCCACGGCAGACACGTTTTCTGCACAGGCCGGGGAAGTGGAAACAAGCAGTAAATCCGTTCCTGCAGGTGCCACCCACGCAGACAATGATCCAAGCAGGCCAGGTATCGCCGCCCACTGCTTTTCTTGTCTGGCATTGGCAGGGCCGCTTGTATTGATTGTTCTTTGGGTTATTCAGGCTGTCCCGATGTTACGTGGACAACAGTTGCGTGCGGTATATACTTTAAGTACACACATCCAAAGCTGCTATTTGGGCCTGGAACAGGGGCTGGCACAAAGCCCCGCATCTAGCCCGGTGTATACGTGGTTTGTGCAGGCACTGGGGCATATCCCCGGCCTGGATAACTCCATGTCAGGCCTTGCAGCCGTATTTTCGACAGAAATGAGTGCTCCGAATCTGGATACTGTCCTCATCCAGAGTGCTGCGGTTCTGGCAGCTCTGCTTACCGTGCTGTCTACATGGTGTCTGGCCCGGGCTACGGGGAGCGATCGCAAAACTGCTTTTGCTGCCGGGCTGGTTTTGCTGACAGGGTTAGCCTGCATGGGCCTGCCGGATGCAGCCGGAGCAGACCTCTTGGCTACGGCCATTGCAACCATGACATCCTTGTGTCTGTATTGTGGTTGGCGAAAAGACTCTGCCCCACTATGGCTGCTGTGTGGGTTTACCCTGCTGGCTTTGTCCACACTGGCTGGAGGGTTGCCGGCATTGCTTATCTCTGTTCTAAGCAGTACGGTATTTCTGATCTGGAGGGGAACGTTCCGCCGGGCTGGGGCGCGGGATGGTGCGGCAGCTTTTGGGGTGATGCTTTTACTGCTGTGCGCCTGGGGCATGTACACAGGTCTTACGGACAGCGGTCGGGATATCCTTAAAACCCAACTTGAAGCAAATTTTATTTTCCCCATTCAGTACGGGCTTGAGGCAAAAGGCAGCCGGGCGTGGGCAGTGCCGATAAGCCTATGTTTTTTTTGGCTGCCGTGGTCCATAGTGATTATTTTCTTGCCCTGGGAACGAGTGGGTAGCTTTATACGCCGTATCAGCTCAAACCGTATGGAGCGCCCGGGTCAGGGCTGGCTATGGTGTATGCTTCTTACCGGAATAATCGTATACGCATTTTTGGGTACGGTTACGGCTGCTGGACTGCTGCCGTTGCTGCCACCATTGGCAGTACTGACTGCACAGGGGCTGTTATGCCTGGGGCAACGGCGTAGCCAGGTATTTTTTCTGCTTCTGGCCATTCTGCTGGCGTTGCTTGGCCTTATCTATGCCATCATTGCCCTGTATACACTGATGTTTGATAACCCGCCTCCAATATTGGCGGCTATACAACCTGTCAATTTGCCCATAGTGCCGCTGTTGTTGCCCGCGATCGGAAGCATACTATGTGCGTTTCTGCTGGCCAAAGTTGTTAATCGTAGCTGCCCGGAGGGTGCCCTATTGGCCTGTACCTGCCTAATTCTACTGCTTGCTGCAATACTTCCCGGTACGGCAGGCACAGCCACCGAACAAACGCCGGTACAGGAAATCGCCCCGATTCAGGCCGTGCCAGTTGCTCCGGAAAATTGGCCAACCACCGATAGCGGTACTGGCAGCTCTCTGCCTAAAAGCCAGGCCAATATTCCTGAAGACCAAGCTGATATACCAAACGCCTCTACCGATACACCGCCGGCAACAGGCAGTACTTCGGAAGATTCTGCATCTGCGCCCAAAACACCAGCTAAACCAGTCATTGAACCCGGAGTTAATGCATCCCCGGAATCATCATCGAGCAATCCCCCGGCTGATAATCCACCGGAAGTCCATCCGGAGATACCTTCCGTAAACATTCCGATACCAGATAACACAACCCCGTAAACTACACGCTAAAAAATCCTGTCCGGGTGCGGTTAGCGCACCCGGACAGGATTTTATCTGTACTTTCCCCGTGATATATACATTTCCGCAGATTATCGTTCCCTAAATAGGGGAATGTCTAATCAGTGACTATATAGATTGACAGCGATGTGCGAGTTTATGAAAATCAACAATCATTGTTATAATTACGGTATCTCAGCGCAACTATGATTAAAAAATTAACAATTCCGGTCAACTTTTTTATGGTGACCTGATAAAATTGTTCCATAGATACAGAGCGAATCATTTTAGGAAGTCTTCTCTCTTCAGTCATCGGTAAGGGTAATGTTGTTGACTATCAGCAACGCATGACCCGCAATTGCATTACTCTTGCTTGCCATGCGCATAGTTCCATTCCTTCCTCATAACCTAAATGGCAGAAACGCCCCCTTCAGACCGCAATCCCCAAAGTAGGGTCAGCTCCCGCAGACGGACACCAAGCAAGGTCACATCGAGGCTCCAGCGCCACCAGCCGATTAGTACTACATAGCCTAAAACAGATGTCTGGAGACAAGTCTTCATCAACAATTTGCTCCGCCTACTCTACCAGTACCAAACCCATTGCCCGAACCCAAGGCTCGGCTACTTCACAAGAAAGTAAGCCAAACTCGGAACGGTACAAATCACAATACAGCACAGCAGACGCTGTGGGATACACGTTGCGCAGAGAGTGCAGATCGGCGCGAAAACCTCTGCATTCTCTCCACCGGGCAGCGACGCAACCATTCCCAGAGTGAGTGTTTTGCCTTTTCTGATCCCCTCCCCCAAAAATAAAAGACAGCGAACACCATATGCTGATACCTGCCGGGACAACACTTTCCCAAGATTACGTCCGAGAGCAAGTGTTGCATCCGCCCCTATACAAGCTCAAGCTCCAGCCTAGCCTCCAATGAATCAGCATAATCTGTTTTCATGAGTCCGCCGTATTGGAATGCTTGAAGAAAGACAATGAGCAGAGCATGCTTTCCAAAAGTACATTCAGATTTCCCTGCCGAGTTACCCCTGCCTTCATCGTTAGCCCATAATGAAAACGGAAGATGTCATCTAGGCCACACCTTGTGTGCTCCTTTCTGCTGCACTTACATTATTTTTATATTCAACGATATCAGTATATTATTTTTGAAACTATAAAAACCGTTCTTTTTTACCTACATGTAGCGTTTGCTATATTCTTTAATCCTCGAATGTGTTTTCACTATAAAAACGGAAACTAAAAAAAATCATGTCTTTCAAGTATACCCCCAAATATGATGAGGACAAAAGAATGGCTTACACGTTTCAGACCATCAGTCGAATCGTCTACGGGCATGGAGCTGGAACCGAACTTGGCAGGGAAATCAAGCGGCTTGGCGGAAATAAAGTTCTTCTGATTACGGACAGGGGAATTGCCCAATATGGCGTGCACAGGCAACTCATTGAGTCTCTTGAGCAATATGGTATCGCCACAGATATTTTTTCGGACGTGGAACTTGATCCCAGTCCAGAGTCCATCTATGCCTGCGTAGCCCAAATAAAAGCCTTCGGAGCAAGCCTACTTGTTGGACTCGGCGGCGGCAGTGCCCTTGACAGTACAAAGGCAGCTTCTCTCCTTGCCACCCATGAAGGTCCTCTGGATCAGTATTTCGGGATGCATCGCGTTCCATCCCCCTGCATGCCCACCATTCTTGTTCCTACTACAGCCGGAACAGGCAGTGAGATGACCTCCATCAGCGTTATCAGTGATAAAACCGCAAATTCCAAGAAGGGAATTGTAAGCGACTACCTCTACGCCCGTACCGTTTTGCTGGATCCAGATCTGACAACAACGCTCCCTCCCAATTACACGGCCTATACCGGGCTGGATGCATTCGTTCACGCCATGGAATCCTATGTCAACCTGAGCGCAACGCCCTTTACGGAAGGTCCTGCGCTTCAGGCAATGCGCATGATCGCCAGCAATATCCGCAAGGCCTACGCCAATGGAAACAACAGGGAAGCCAGAGCTCAACTTCTGTATGCTTCGGCCATCTGCGGCATGAGCTTCTCCAACACGCAAAATGGTGTCATTCATGCCATTGGTATGGCTGTACCTTCAACCTACCATCTGCCGCATGGTCTGCTCATGGCTGCCATCAGTCCGATGGGTATTACCTTCAACGCCATGGCCGCCCCTGAAAAATATGCTCGCATTGCCCGGATTCTCGGCTGCAACCTGCAGGGAAAAGATATCAATGAACAGGCACAATATGCTGCAGTCGCATTTGAAAGACTGCTTGGAGACCTGAATATCCGACCAGGCCTCGCCGCCTATGGAGTGGCCCGCCAAGATATTCGCGATATTGCCGAGACAGCGGCCAACACTCAACGCCTGATGGAAAACAACCCGAGAAAAGCCACCGCAGATGATCTTGAGGCACTGATAGAAAAATATTTTTGATTGATCTTTGGTAACGGATCCCATGTTTACATAAAATAACAGCAATTCCTCAGGCTCAAAGCATACCAATCCCCATAAACAGACAGACCCATAAAACCAATCTCAAAGAGGTTCTACAATGAATAAAAACGGTATCAGCAAAGAAACGGCACAGAGAAACGTTCACACAAACATTTCTTCCAACCATGAATTCAGCCGAAGAGATTTTCTCAAAGGAGTTGCGGCAGCATCAGTGGTATCAACTGTTGGCCCCTTCTTCCTCAAGGAAGTATCTGCCGCACAAAGTGACGCTTGGAAAATTGGCTTTATTGCTCCCCTTACAGGGAACCTGGCACTCGGAGGGAATGAGGTTCTGCGCGGGCAGCAGATAGCCATGGACATGGTAAATGACGATGGTGGAGCCCAGACCCTGTCCGGCAGGAAAAAACTTTATTTCACGAAAGCCGATGCTCCGGATCAAACAGCGGCTGTCAATGAGATGAACCGCCTCATTGGCAATGAAAATGTTAAATTGATCATGGGAAGCTTTTCCTCCGCCATTGCTTATGTAGCTTCTCCAATAGCCGAACGACGCAAAGTCATATTCTGGGAAACAAATGCCGTCGTAACAGATTTGACGCAACGGGGTTTCAAATACCTGTTCAGGACGATTGCACCTGCCTCTCAAGCAGGGGGCGATTCCGCTGAATTCATCGCCAAATTCATCGCACCCAAATTGGGCATTGCTCCCAAAGATTTCAAGGTTGCCATCATATGGGAAGATGGAACCTACGGATCATCTGTTGGAACAGGGATTCGAGAAGGCGCCAGAAAAAACGGTTTGAATATCATCCTGGACTCCAGCTACAATGCAAAATCCACAGACCTGTCTCCCCTTGTTCTGAAACTGAAGGCGGTCAATCCGGATGCCATCATGTGCGCCAGTATTGGATCCGATGCAATTCTCCTTTGCAAGCAGATGAGAGATCTGGATGTAAATCCTAAGATTATTATTGGTACATCAGGCGGTTGGTGTGTGCCAAGCCTGGCTCCAAATATCGGCAAAAGTATCAACGGGATATTCAGTTCCGACCATCCATGCATGGTTGGAGCCAAGGCACTTTCCCCCGATGCTCTGGCTCTCCGCGACGAATTTCTGCGCCGTTACGGTTCCACAACGGCCACGGCCCACGCATGGTGTGGTTTTGTAGGAGCCATCGCACTGTTCAAATATGTCTTTCCCAAAATTGAATCCCTCTCTTCCGATGAAATTCGCAAGGCAGCCTTATCAATCGACATGCCGCGAGGCAGTCTGCCCAATGGCTACGGTCTGAATTTCATTCCTCATGACAAACCCAATGGAGGCCAGAATGCCGGTGCATTCTGTACCATCATGCAATGGCTCGATGATCAGCTTTCCGTCGTGTACCCCGAATCCTATGCCTTCCGGCAGCCAGAATTCATTCCTCTCCCGATCTGGAAAGAACGGACATAGCGCACAATCATACCGGTATATGGCGTGCCACAAAAAACGCCATATACCTAATGAAGCAGGTATGGGAGGTAACTGTGCTTATCCATCTCATCATTTCCGGATTGCTCATCGGCGGAGTATACGCATTGATTGCCATAGGCCTGACACTGATCTTTGGAGTAATGCGCATCGTAAATTTTGCCCATGGTGAATTCGTCATGCTGGCAATGTTCATATCCTACTGGATAGTAACACTTTTTGAAATATCACCCTATTGGGCAATGCCTCTAACGGCACTTTTCATGTTTTTCTTCGGAGGCATTATCTATTTTCTGGTAATGCGCCGAACAATGTGGGCACCTCAAGTTGTTCAAATTTTTGCGACTGTTGGTATGAGTGTATTACTGACCAATATAGCTCTTATCCTCTGGTCTGCCGACTTTCGCATGATCCAGGATCCAATTGTATCAAAAACAGTTTCCATTGGAGAAATACTAGTAAGCATAGCACTATTGATTGCCTTCATTGTTGCCATTATGGTATCTGCCTTTCTTTTTCTCTTTCTTGCATACACACATATGGGGAGAGCCATAAGAGCAACGGTACAAGATCGAAAAGCAGCGCAGCTGATGGGCATTGATATAAATAAAATCTTTTGGCTGACCTTCGCTGTGGGTTCCTGCATCGTGGGTATTGCAGGAGCCTTGCTGGCACCGATTTTCCCTGTCTTTCCAACTGTAGGCATAAACTTTGGCATCATATCCTTTGTTGTCGTTGTCCTTGGAGGTATGGGCAGCATGCCTGGAGCCCTTCTCGGTGGGCTGATTATCGGGCTTATAGAAACCATCAGCGGGTATTTTATTGATGTCGGTCTTAAGCAGGCAATATAACAGGAATTCAGGTAATTTTCGATGAAAACGTCGATATCCGCATCTTCCATAACCACCAGCATGTTTTTTGCGCCCCCGAGCAGCATGGAACGCTTCGCGCCGCGTGCGCATCCCTCCGCCATTTTTTTTGCGGTTGACGTCGATCCAACCAGGCAAACACCGGCGATACGTGGATCTTCATACCACGCCCCCGGTATTTCCCGATTGCCATAAATCACGTTTACAACACCGGCAGGCAATTCGATCTCTGTAAATATTTCACACATAAGTTGCATGAAATAAGGAGATTGTGTGGAGGGTTTATAGATAAAGGTATTGCCCGCCGCAATAGCATAGGGAATGAACCAGCCGAATACGAGCGCGGGAAAATTGAAGGGAGCAACCCCACCAAAGACTCCAAGGGATTGCTTCACGACCTTAGCATAGATATTTGGTGCAATCTGGTCAAGGATATCTCCCTGCATGAGAGATGGCGTTGAGGCTGCGGCCTCGACGATTTCAATGACACGCTGAACTTCACCACGGGCTTCGAAGATATGCTTGGCCTGATCAAGAGCAATACTACAGGCAAGTTTTTCAAGATCCCGTACCATACACGCATGAATCTTGTAGATATAAGTCATCCGCTTGGCAATGGGGACTTCACGCCAGGATATGTAGGCTTCGGCAGCAGATGTGATAGCGGCTTCGGTCGTTTCTCTTCCCGATATGGGAACTTCACCAATAACTTCGCCGGTTGAAGGATTATACAGAGAAACATATCTTTCTTCTCTCTCGCCCCATTTCCCGTTGATGTAATTTCTAATCACAATCTTTTCCATAGAGCAGATTCTCCCTTGTTATACAGATACGTCAGAATACGGTACTGAAACTTCTTCACCGTCTCTAGAACGCCGGTGCACCCGGACTTTTAACTCTATGTTCCTATATTATGACTCATGCCGAAAAACTATCGCAATTGCTACATCTATCCTC
>CAYRKU010000007.1:0-26881 GCA_964425055.1 uncultured Lawsonia sp.
ACAAGGCAACAGGCGCTTGAAAATGCAGGCTACAAATGTAAAAAATGTGGCAAATCAGTGTCTATGGGTACGTGTGAAGCCCAGCATAAACATTCTGTGAAATCAGGTGGCGGAGATGAACTTTCAAATTGTCAAATCTTGTGCAAGAAATGTCATCAGGAAACACGAAGTTATGGTAAACACTAATCTTTTGTAAGCTCATCCAACTAAACTCGGTTATTACGTCGTGTATCTTCGATAATAATTCTATAACAGGAGCAATTTCTTCATCTACATAGGCATTTACTTGTATACACACTTCTTTATGCTATGTCGGTTGATTATTCATAGAGAATCTTTCCTTTAGAGATTAAATCATACTATTTCTGAATACGTTCTGCACCATTGTCAACAAAGAAGCCCGTTTCACCGTAGTGATTAGGGCCTCTTTTATTTTTTCTCTGACTGGTATGAGAGTTCCAACGTGTGATGGCCTTCATGCAAGACGTGTTCGACGTGAACACGTCTTCGTTCACGTTCCCTTATTCTCCCTGTTTAGCTTCCTGCGTTCCTCCTCTATCAGCCTGACTAAATCGGACGGCAGCAGGCCGAAAGCGTCGCTGAGATAAAACAGCACGTTCAACGTCGGCCTCTTCTCGCCACGCTCCAGCGAAGTGATATAAGCGCGTTCGATCTTAGCTAGTTCATGTTGGAGGATACGCAAAAACAGTAAATTTAGATAAATGTCCAATAAAAGATTTGATATTAACGTGTGATACTTTAAAAAATTCACGAAATTCTACCGTGGGCGAAGTATTAAATAATTTAATACAAAGAAATGAGGAAGCAGGAATAAATATAGATATTAAATATCTAAAGATAACACCTAAAATGTATAAACTTGAAATAGTCACTGAAAATATGATGAATGGAAGAAACGAATCCATAATAGTAGGACCCACTATTGATGGTAACTATGCGAAACCTACATATTTTTGATTTTCAAAGACGGGAGATGAACTAACTGATCCATTTGAATGTATGGGAGCATGTTCTACGTTATTTTACCAACGTTTACCCTTTTTTAATTGATGTGCTCGAGTTTCGACTTGATCCGACAATAGACCCTTGCAAAACGGGGGGGGGGTAATCCGGATCATGACCGACCGTGGTACGGAATATTGCGGTAAACTGGAAACACACGATTACCAGCTCTACCTTGGGGTAAACGGCATTGAACATACAAAAACCAAGGCGCATCACCCACAGACGAACGGTATTTGTGAACGTTTCCACAAGACCATTCTTCACGAAGTTTTACCAGGTTGCATTCAGGCGCAACTTATATCAATCTTTAGACGAGCTTCAGGTCGATCTGGATGCCTGGCTGGAGTATTCCAACACAGAACGAACCCATCAAGGAAAAATGTGCTGCGGCAGAACACCCATACAAACCCTTCTGGATGGAAAAAAGCTCTGGGACGAAAAGGCCGTGCAACTTAACTAACCCTACAGGCAAACCATCAAAACGGTTATCTGTCAGATTAAGTCTGAACTACTACTACAATTAAATGTTTATCTGTAAAAGCAAGTATGCGCTCGCGTCGGAAGATAGCTGGCTGGGATAATGAATTTGGGGAATCCGTTTTGAGAGCCTCTCCTCTCCCGTAATTTTCATGCGTCTGCCCTGGAAGGCAGTGGTGGACAAAGGCTTTACACCGCCCCCCAGCTTCAAGTAATTTGGGCCTATATGTCCGCAACGCTCCACATAGGGGGAGGGAGGTATGGCTACAACGGAGACGGAAAAGCTGCTTCAGGAACTTTTGGAAAATTTTAGCCTGGAAAGAGCCACGGCCTTTTTGCGGGGGAAATTCAGCTCGTTTGACAGCTCCTTTGCTCAAAACCTGGCCTGTGCTGAAAACGCCAACGAGCGAGCGCTCTTCTGTTCCGCGCAAATTCTAGGTTATGTGCGTACCCTGCCGGAAGAAAAGAACAGCGCCGTCAACCACCCCCTTCTTGTTGCCGCGGTAGAACTCAAAAAAGACCTGAACGAGCGATCACACCGGCAAATCCAGTTTTCCTACGCCAAAAAAATTTTACAAAGTGTCCTGCGCGCCGCCCCTCAAGGCCTGGACGGCCTGCCGCTGCAGGGGCTTTTTTTCTTTTATGACGCTGCGGGCTACTTCCGCTTTTCTCTGGTCACAGGAGCGGTGGAAGGGCGGTTCCTGCGCTTTGGAGACGCCAAGCGCCAATCCTTTTTTGTGGATCCTTCCCGCGCCAACAATACTCTGCGCAGCCGTCTCTTGCCGCAAATAAAAACTTTTGCGGAGTTGAAGGAAGCCTTTTCGGTGGAAAGCCTCACCAAGGACTTCTATCAAAAGCTCTTTGAGTGGTACCAATGGGCCATAGATCCGCATACGGGCACGACCTTTCCGAACTTCCCCAAGGAGGGCATGAGCGGGGGAGACGCCCTCAACATAGCCATTATCCGGCTCGTCACGCGGCTCATGTTCACCTGGTTTTTGCGTCAGAAGGATATTGTGCCCCGTACACTCTTTGAACCAAAGGCCCTGGCTGGTATTCTCAAGGGTTTTGAGCCATGCTCCATGCGGCAGGATTCTTACTACCGCTGTATTTTGCAGAACCTTTTCTTTGCCACGTTCAACTGCCAGCCGGAAAAGCGCCGCTTTGTACCGCGCGCCTTCCAGGGCAGAAGCAGTGGGCACAACGTGAAAACCCTGTACCGCTATGAGGATGAGCTTGCCGACCCCACAGCCTTTCGCGAAGGTGTGATGGCCAGTATTCCCTTCCTCAACTGCGCGCTTTTTGACTGCCTAGATAAAAAGGAAACCCCGCAGGAAGGAGGGCGCGAATACTGCTGGGATGGCTTTAGCAATCACCCAAAAAAACGCGCGCATCTGCCAAATGGCCTTTTCTTTGACCCGGGCCGTGGTCTCCTCCCCCTTTTGGGCGCCTATGAGTTCACCATAGACGAAAACAACGCCGATGACTGCGATATAGCCCTGGATCCGGAACTTCTGGGCAAGGTGTTTGAAAACCTGCTGAGCGCCTATAACCCCGAAACCAGTGAAACCGCGCGCAAGGCCACAGGCTCCTTCTACACGCCCCGTGAGATTGTGGATTACATGGTGGAATCCTCGCTCCGGCAGTATCTGCGAAGAAAAGTTCCTGCTCTTACAGAGGAAAACATAAACGAGCTTTTTGACCGCGAAAAAGCCGGCGCATCCCTTTCCTTTGGCAGCGAACTCCTCGAAGCGACGCGAAACGCCCTGTATGAGTGTAAAATTCTGGATCCAGCCTGCGGCTCCGGCGCTTTCCCTATGGGCATACTGCAGTGCATGGTACGCCTTTTTGAGCGTCTGGATCCTAAAAACCTGGACCTCGGTCGCCGCCTCCTGGCCAAGTACCGCGAGGAGAAATCTCAGCTCTACGCGCCGGAAGAAACATTGGATGAGCGCATCACTGCGTTGGATTCGCAGATGCGCGAAGGGCAGCTCTACCCCGATTATGCCCGCAAGCTCTATCTCATAGAAAATTGCATTTACGGTGTGGATATTCAGCCCATAGCCGCTCAGATTTCCAAACTACGTTTCTTCATCTCGCTGCTCTGCGATCAACTGCGTAAGAACCGCGACGAAAACGCCCCCAACTGTGGTCTGCTTTCGCTGCCTAACCTTGAGGCCAAGTTTGTGTGTGCCGATACCCTGAAGGCCTTGCCCAAGCACGAGGACATGTTCGCACTCTTGGAAACGGCGGAAATCAAAACTCTACGCGAAAATTTACAGAAGAACCGGCACCAAATCTTTCGCGCTCGCACGGCTGCGCGCAAGCAGGAACTGCGTGAGAAAGACGAAAAAATACGAGAGCAGATTCGCGCCACGGTGAAGAAGCGGCTTGCCGCTCCAGATGAAGCCCTTGTGGCGAAGCAGGAGGCTGTTATCGCCCAGCTCCTCAAGGAGCGCCGCGCCGTGGAGCAGCCCAAGTTGGAGCATCGGGTCAAGCCTACCTTACAGTCGCTTTTGGACACAAGCCCCGGCACTGTGGAGTACGAGGAATATGACGCCAACGCCCCAAGGCGCGCTACCCTGGACGCCGCTCTGGACTCCGCGCGCAAACTCTTAGAAAAGGAAAAGGCTCGCGGTTCTGCTGAAACTCGCTCCCGCGTCAACGAACTGGCGCGCCTTGTGGCCAGTTGGGACCCCTACGACCAGAATGCCTGTTCCTCCTTCTTTGACTCAGCTTGGATGTTCAACCTCAAAGAGGGCTTTGACGTACTCATCGGCAATCCGCCCTATGTGCAGTTGCAGAAAGACAAGGGCCACTATGCCAAAAAGTACGAACACGAGGGCTTTGCCACCTTCAACAAGGGCGCGGACCTCTACTGCCTTTTTACCGAACTGGGTGAAAGACTGCTGCGGCCCGGTGGCGTGCTCACCTACATCATGCCCAATAAATGGATGGTGGTGGACTATGGCCGCCCCCTGCGGCGCTTTCTTTCCCGTTATTGTCTGCGGGAACTTCTGAACTTTGGCGACGTGCAGTTTTTTGAAAACGCCGCGAACTGCGTCTGCATTCTCTCCTACGCCAGGGAAGAGCCGGCGCGGAACTTCAAGGCGCTTTCCCTGAACCAGAAGACCTTCAGCGGCAGCTTTTTGGCGGATATCCGCGCCAAGGCCGGGCCGTACAGGCTGGAAGACCTGGGCAAAGACGGCTGGTCCATCAAGGACGCGCGGCACCTGAAGATTATGGACAGGCTCAAGGGTCTGAAAAAAAGGTTGAAAGATTTGCCCGTAGAATTGTATAGGGGCATCCTAACCGGCTATAACGCCGCCTTCTACATTGACGCGGAAACGCGGGAGGCATTGATTAAAAAAGACGCCCGAAGCGCGGACATCCTTGTGCCGCTTTTGCGGGGGAAAGATATAGAAGCGTTTTACAGCCCCCCCAGCGGCGTCTTCATGATTGCCACCTTCCCCGCGCTTAATTTGAATATTGAGGACTATCCCGCCATAAGGAACCACCTGAGTTCTTTTGGAAGAGTCAGGCTAGAACAGAGCGGAGTGCCTGGCTCGCGAAAGAAAACCAATAATCAGTGGTTTGAAACGCAAGATTCCATTGCCTATCATGCCTTATTCAGGCAGCCCAAAATCATCTACCCCAATATGACCTCCAAATTCCCCTTCTGCTATGATGACGAAGGGTATTTTACCAACCAGAAATGCTTTATCATGACGGCAGAGGATGAACTGCTCCTGAAAGCTCTCACCGCTCTTCTAAATTCCAAACTGGCTAGGTTGTGGCTCTGGTACAATACCCCGGAACTCATTGGCGGCACGCGCGAAATCAGTAAAGTTTACTTTGAGAATTTTCCCCTCTGCACCCTTGAGTCAGAAGAGGAGCGGCAGCTTGCGGACTGCGTGGACGGCATCCGCGCGGCCAAGAAGGCCGACTCAAAGGCGGATGTCCATGCCTTGGAAGAAGAGCTGGACGCCCTGGTGTGCAAGCTCTACGGTCTGACGGAAGAGGAAGCCGAAATTGTGGCGCAGGGCGTGTACAGGGCGGAAGGTTTTGAGGCGGACACGCCAAAGGAAGAACGAAAGAAGCGCTGCGCAAGAGGGGTGCGAACCCATAGGCCGCACCCCTCTGAAGAACAGGAAGACGAGTGGCTGGATTAACCTCTTAACCCCATGATGCGGGGGGAAGAACGATGCTGGTTTTTCGTGACGAAAAAAGCGCGCTGGGCAAGCGCCTCTACGAACTTATGTCCGCCTCTAGTAGACTGGATATGCTGGTGGGCTTTTTCTACTTTTCCGGCATCAAGGCCATTGCCCAGCCCCTGCGGGAAAATCCGGATACCACCCTGCGCGTTTTGGTGGGCATGGAGTCTGACTTTGTCGCGGGTCAGCTGGTGGAGGTGACGAGGGAGGGCGACCAGAGCTACAGCGGCTTTTATGAGCGCTTTCTAGATTCCGTAAGAAGAGTGGTGCGTTCCAGCGCGGTGGACAATCAGGAATTTCACGAGCGCCTAAGCCTTGTTATGGAGCTTTTGGAATCGGGCCGACTGGAAATACGCAAAACGCGCGAACCCAACCATTCCAAGCTCTACATTTTTCAGCTGCGCGAAAAGTCGCTTTTGGTGGCCCAGAATAAGATATGGGTCACCGGCAGCAGCAACTTTTCCGAACCCGGGCTTATGTCGCGCGATGAACTCAACGTGCAGATTTCCGACTACGGTCAGGAGATTGTGCAGCAATATTTTGACGAACTTTGGGAAGACGCCGTACCCCTGACGGCGGAAGAAGATGGACGGCGGCGCTTACTGGAGCTTTTGCGCTATGGTTCCGTGGCCGCGGCAGTGACGCCATTTGAGGCCTATTACCTTATTTTGAAGCAGTACCTGGACTACCAGAAGGCTCAGCTCAACGAGGAGCGTCTCAATACTCTTTTGGAGCGAGCGCGCTTTACCCGCTACCGCTATCAAACCGACGCTGTGGCCCAGGCGCTGCAAAAGCTGAATGAATACGGCGGCGTGGTGGTTGCAGACGTGGTGGGGCTGGGCAAGTCCATTATTGCCGGGCTGGTGGCGGCCATGCGTTCCTGCCGCGGGCTTATTCTCTGCCCGCCCGGGCTTATCGGGCCTGCCGAGGGCAACGCGGGCGGCTGGAGCGAATACCTCACACGCTTTGGCCTAAAACAGCGCGGCTGGGAGGTGTGGTCCCGCGGGAAGTTGGACGCGGTTCTGGAAAAGCTCAAAACCGACCCGCACTTTGATATGGTTATTGTGGACGAGGCGCACAATTACCGCAACGAAAAGACAGAAGAGTACAGCCTACTTTCCGAAATCTGCTTTGGCAGAGAAGTGATTCTGCTCACGGCCACACCCTTTAACAACCGGCCTTCTGATATCTATGCCCTCATGCGGCTCTTTGTTCCGGCCAAACAATCCAGCTTTGGCGATTTAGAGGCCCAGTTTAGAGGCTTCCAAAAGCGCTACGAAGATTTGTCCGCACTGAGTAAGGCACTGCAGGCCAAAGATTGGAGCAGCATCAACCGTCTGCTCAAGGTCTGCGGCATGCCCTTAGTGAACCGAACGGAAGCCGAGGCTCTAGAGAAGGCCAAGCGGGTACATGGGGAACTTTCCAAGGCCTTGACCAGTGCCGTGCGCCAGGTGATGGAAAAAATTGTCATCCGACGCAACAGGCTCGACCTTGTGCGCGACCCCGACTACGCCACGGAAATCAACACGCTTTCGCAGGTACACGCCCCCAAGGAACAGTTCTTTGAACTTAGCGAGTCGCAGGACGCCTTTTATGACCGCGTGATACGGGAATACTTTGGCAAAACCGGTCTGTTCCGTGGCGCGGTGTACCGTCCCGATAACTACAGGCGCGACCAACAGGGTGTGGACGACGCCCAAACCAATATCTACAACATAATTCGCGCTCAACTTGTGCGCCGCTTTGAAAGTTCCTTTGGGGCTTTCCGCAAGTCTGTTGAGAATCTCAAGAAAACTCTGGAGCTCTGCCAGTCATTCATAGAGCGTGCGGGCATTTTTTTGTACGACCGCGCCTTGATGGAACGATTGCTATCGATGGAGGATGACGCGGATATGTTTGAAGCCATTCTTGCCGCCATTGAGGAGTGGGAGGCGGAACGCCCCCTGCGCGGGGGGAAGCGGCTCGACTATTCCATGACGGACCCCGACTTTGAGACTACGCGCTTTAAGAGTGACATTGCCGCGGATATCAACCTGATGAACCGGATTTTGAAGGAAATGACAGAGCTGAAACTGGAGGAGGAAGACCCGAAGAGCGCCAAGCTGACGGAGGTGCTGGAGCAGATTTTGGAGAACAGGCACAGCGACGTGACGGTGGAAGATGTGAAGCGGAAAGTTCTGGTGTTTACCGAATTTGCCGACACCGTGGCGCACCTTGCCAAGGCTGTGGGCGCACGCTTTGGCAGCCGCGTGATGAGTGTGGACGGACGCAGCTTTACGGCTTCTAAGGCGGAGGCGGTCAAACACAATTTTGACGCGTCTTTTGAAGAAGAAAAGCAGCTCGACCGATACGATATCCTCGTCACGACCGACAAACTTTCGGAAGGCTTTAACCTTAACCGCGCCGGACTGGTCATCAACTACGATATCCCCTGGAATCCCACGCGGGTCATTCAGCGTGTGGGGCGCATCAACCGCGTGGGTAAGAAGGTTTTTGAGAATCTCTATATTTTCAACTTCTTCCCCACCCGTAAGGGCTGTACCGTTGTACGCAACCGCGCCATAGCCCAGGAGAAAATGTTTGCCATACATGAAATTTTGGGGGAAGACGCGCAGATTTTTTCGCCGGAGGAGCGTCCTGCGGCTTCGCTTTTGTACAACAAGCTCTGTTCTCTGGACAGTGAGGAAAGCCTGAGCGCCTATACCCTTATGAAACAGACATTTGCCAAGGTAGAGGCAGAATTGCAGCGTAAGAACCCAGAGGCGCTTGAGCGGATAGAACGCTTCCCGGATATGGTGAAAACCGCATGGAAGGCCAGGGACGAAAACAAACACGGCGTGTTTATGTTCCGGCGGCGCGGCGGAACCTTCTCGGCCATAGCCTTTGATAAGGAAAAGCGCGTGGTGGAGGAATGGCCGCTGGAGCTTGCCATTGAGCAGATTTCCTGCGCTTTTGAGGAGCCACGGCTGTCGTTCAGCCAGGAATTTTGGAAGTACGACCAATGGAAGAAAGGCTCTAACACGCCCAGGGGCATCTACGAGGAACTCAAGACGTACTCCCCCAGGGGTGTGCCTGTTCAGGGCGGTTTGCCGGATTCCGTGATAGCCGTGTCCGTGCTTAACCGCCTGACCAGGGAACTGTCGGTTGAACTTCAGCCTTTTGCCAGAGAACTTGCGCGGGATATCCAGAACGTGGGAACGCTTTCTTCTAAGTTCCTGAGAGACTTGGCCCAGCTGAGCAGCGTTGCGGATACCGAAACCGCGACGAAAAGGCTGGAAAAGCTCCTGCGCACCCTCAGGAGTCTGCGCGGCGATGCCTATCTAGACGCGCTGAAAAAATCCCTGAAGGAAGAACGCGTTATCGTGACAGTGGAAAAAGTATAGAGGTTTTGGGAGAGAAGGGAATCACCCCTCCCTCTCTATCCTATTTCCTCAAAAAATTGGAGCCTTGCGCGCCAGGAAATTCCTGCGCCTTTTCCTGCATACGAAGGAAATATTCTTTGCCGCGGAAGCCTTTCTGTACAGTTTGTAAATAGGTTTACTCGAATTTCTTAGTACCCGAGCTTCAGCGAGAGTAGTTCTTTCGTCGCCAAGAACGCGTCGTTTTTGCACGCCGTTGAGGCGGCCTCGTATGAACAAAGATGTATACCTTTGCTTGGAAATCCCTGCCTTAACGGTACACCAAAAATAACACAATTTCCTTCAGATGGGTACCCGTTAAGGTACACATTGCAGAGCTATCCTGAACAACGCTTATAAAAATAACTCCTTTCAAGCGATTACACGCTAAAAAGGACTCAAAAATTTTTGTTTTGGTGGAGGCGGGGGGAATTGAACCCCCGTCCGAGAAAGGTCCACGCAAAGCGTCTACAGGTTTAGATCAGGCATTGTTCTTATTACGTACACGCCCCTGACCGGGCTTGCCCGTAACCAGCCCCCGCAGGATCTTACGCGGCTTTCGGGGAACGTAAAGCCACGCCAGCCCAATAAATTTACATCTCCTCGGCGTATCAGGCTTCGGCCGATTCAACGTGACCGTCTGGCGGTCAAATACCTTACTGCTTATGCAGCGCAGGCGTATGCGTAATCGTCGTTGGCAATTACTTTTGTGCCGCTTTTTACGAGGCCAGCGGCGCCTCGACCTGCAACTTTGGCTTCCGTCATCCCCGTCGAAACCAGTGCGCCCCCGTAGGTAGAAAGCCGTCGGTCTGCCCGGCAAACCGATGTGTTCTTCATTGTAGGCATACTTCTGAAAAAAGCAAGAGACTTCCTAGGATGGGGTGTGGCAGCAGTGATAAAAGCGTCAACGCTCAGATTCCCCTGAAAACATATCTATTCAATGCTTGGAATAATACTTTTAAAGATTGAGGATATTTTTTTTTCGCACCGCCTGCAGGCGAGCATACCGGAGAATTTGATGTGGCAGGCAAAGGAAGGTGATACAGGACAACGTCAGTGCTGTATTGGCTGTGCCGTATGAAGATTAGCTGCGTTGTTGAGAGTTTTACGACAAAATGTCTGCTGCTTTTAAAAGGCACAGTAACCGGATTTTGCCTTTTGTAGGCTGCAAGGGCCACGGCAGCAGGGCAATGCCGTGCCCCTGTGGAGAGACAGTGAAACCCGGGAATAGGCCAGTTGGCTAATTCCCCACGCGGGTAGACAGCTATCTGGCACCTTTGGGGAAAAGGATAACGCCAACAGTTTTCAGGATAATGTTAATATCCAGTAACAGGGACATGTTTTTGGCGTAATACAGGTCATACTCCAGCTTTCGGCGCGCATCTTCAACAGAAGATCCATAGGGATAGCATACCTGCGCCCAGCCGGTGACGCCTGGCTTTACGGCATGGCGCAGGCTGTAGAAAGGAATTTCTTTTTCCAGCTGTTCAACAAATTCCGGCCGTTCCGGCCGGGGGCCTATGAGGCTCATTTCCCCTTTTACGACATTCCAGAGCTGGGGCAGTTCATCTATACGGGTCTTGCGGATAAATTTGCCAATTTTTGTTACCCGAGGGTCAGCCTCCATTGCCCATACTGCACCATTTTTTTCCGCATCATTGCGCATGGAGCGAAATTTGAACACGGTAAAGGGCTTGCCAAACAGCCCAACCCTACGCTGACTGTAAATGATTGGGCCGGGAGATTCAAAGCGTATGGCCAGTGCTGTGATCAGCATGACCGGGAAAGCACACAACAAGAGAAGTACAGCCGCGCACAGATCCAGAGCCCTCTTCATACGTCGGAGAGACCCTCGGGTATTCAGCGAAAAGCCTTCTTCCGTGAGCAGCCATTCAGAGCTGATTTGAGATACTGGGAGGCGGTTGACCATATGTTCGCAGAAAGCACGGACATCGACTATCATCTGTCCGTGCAGCTTAGCCTGCAGCAGCGTCTCTGCAATTTCTTCATCAATGGGGGCATCCGGAAGAAGTACGATCATGGTTACATTGTGGGTACAGGCCAGTTCTTCTATCTGGATCGGAGGTCCAAGGTAGGGGATACTTTTGGCACTGTCGCAATCGCTGACATAGCCGATAATGTCCGCATCGTTCATGCATTCGGCAAGTGTCTGCTGCACTTTACCTGCGCGATCCGTCCCCACTAGGAGCACACGAGTTCGGTGTACAAAGCGGCCAATATGCCTGTAATACAGTGCTCGCCAGCCAAGGCAAAACACTAGGCATAGTGTGAACAGGAGTATCAGCGTTTCCCTGTCAAATCTCCAGTTTTGAAAGGTATAAAAAGCAGTGGCTGAAGCGATTGCGCCCAGAACAAAGGCCACAAGCACACGCCCAATGGTGTCCCTGAAATCTTCAGCGCCGATACTGTATGCGTCCAGTATGTAGAAACAGAAGAGGTAGGCTATAACGGTAAACAGTGAAGCACCGGTATAGTCGTCCAGAACAGACAGATCCGCCGGCAGTGTTAAATATCCAGTGATACCCAGTGCCAGCAGAATACATACGGCATCAAGCGTCTTGAAAAGCCCCTTGCGATAACTGCTGATAAGCAAAACAAACTCCTTATTCGGGGTTCATCCCAAGTACGTTTGAATTGTTCCGGTTATTAGACAGAAATAGATAGTAAAGTCAAATTAGGTTCATTTTTTTCAGAATAAGATCCGCAGCCTTGCGGGCATCCAGTTCGTTTTCAGCCATGTTTCGCCCTATGCGGCCCATTTCCCTGGCCAGATCATGATCAGCCGCAAGCTTCAGCAAAGCGTCTGCCAGCGCCTGAGGATTGTGCGCCGGAACTAGCAGGCCGTTACAGCCAGTGCGGACCACATCGCGGCATCCGGGGACATCTGTTGCCACAATGGCTCGGCCCATACTCATGGCTTCCATTAGGGAACAGGGCAGCCCTTCTCCCCAGGAAGGTAATACAACGGCAGCGGCTTTCGCAATATAGGGTCGCACATCCCGCGTGACACCAAGATAAGTCAGAATGCCTTCACGCTCCCATCCCTGAACGGTGGTCATAGGTACTCCACCTCGGGATGGTTCCGGGGCGCCCAGTACGCCAAAACAGGCATCAGGTCGCATTCGCTTTACAATACGCGCAGCCTCGGCAAATTCATACAGGCCTTTGGCCTCAAGCAGCCTGCCCACAAAAAGGAAGAGCGGATCTCCTTCAGGATACTGTACAGGGGAAAAATGAGCAGTATCAACCCCTGTACCCCGGGTAAGAACGATTTTTGCCCCTGAAGGCAGGCAATGCCATTGCCGAAAGGTTTTGATGTCATCGGTATTTTGAAAGAATACTGCCCTGCTGAAGGTTAGGGCGATTCGATAGAGCAGAGCAGCTAGACAGGTGAGAGCTTTTTTAATGGGAGAATTTGCTTCAAACATATACCCCAAGCCGGTGATCATGGCATAACAGGAGTCTGTGCCTGCAAGCGTGGCCATAGGTAAACCGTAGACAACAGATTTGATGGTGGAAGCATACAGGATGTCGCCTTTGATTTTTTTGAAAATACCATACAACGCGATGCAGGTTTTCAGGTCGTGCAGCGGGTTCAGGCTTTTGTTGTCCAGAGGATAATTCCAAACCTCAGCCCCAAGGTTGCGTAGCGTAGTTTCTGCTTCCGGATCCCCTGCAGGAACAAGACAGATAACCTCGTGTCCCTCTTCGCGGAGGCGGAGGATGAGTACACGCCAGAAGTTGACCAGAAATCCGGCTTTATTATTCATAATAATAATGTTCATGATCCAGATAATACATCACTGGTTATTACATTGGTGTGGCTGACAGTGAAGTGGTTTCCGGGCGCTGATGTGTATTGGCTGCACCTTCGTATTATGCGCTGGGTGATGCCGACAGAGTAACAGTTCGGTATTCTGTGTCAAACTATCTTCTTTCACACCGTTTTTATACAAAAACATCCCTAAAATAAGGATGTTCAGTGGGGTTGCTCCACCGGAACCCGTTTTATATCTGACTTCAGTTTTCAGCACCTTGTCCATAGAATTTTGAAGTGATCTGAACGTTGTTTTGCATCTCTTCCAAAGGTCGAAAACAATCTTTTCGCTTTTTGTATATGGTAAACAATGTTATGTTATATGACAATCACTCTGTATTTTTTTCAATGCTCCTGATTGGCTGATAGGACCGAAAAGGGTTATCTGGCTAGTCATGACAATAAAAACCGGTGTATACCGTTCAGGAATTTCCGAGGCAAAACCCGGCAACCCGTGAATCGTTTTTCTGTTAGTCTAACGGCCTCTCAAGCTGCGGAATTATCCGGCGTCAATCGTAATCCCATCAATCGGCGCATGTAACTGCCCTGAGGGGAAAGAATTGCTCATTATTGCGAAGCGGAGTCTCCTGTCCAACGGGAAGTTGAAGTCCATGAAACCTACTCGGTCCGTGTCAGAGGGCGCGGATCCCGTGGACCCCCCCCCTTGTTTTCAGCTTGTTCAAGCAACGTGGCAAGGTCTATACGGAAATAGTTCCCCCGATTGCTCCAAAGGCCACTCTTCAAGGCATACTCTGTGGCCGGGTGGATCTGAAAAGCATCATTCAGACTGTTGGCGTGGTTATGATGGTCCTGTCGATCCGAGATATCAGAAACACTTCCACAACGGGTCTGCCAATAAATGTTCCCATGTCAATGAGATAAAAAGTTTTCGGGGATTTGCCAAAAACAGACTGGTCCGTTTTCGCAGGCTGCCCGGACATACTTTCTGTTTTCACCTGAAAAAGTACGGGGTTCGGTCAGCTACAGGCAGGAAAATATCTGCCCCCTGTTGTCGAAAATGCCCGGAGACAATCCTCTCAGCTGGTCAGAAGCCTAAATTACAGACAACCACAGGTCTACATTCAAAAAATCGCATAGAAGCATCAAAGCACAAAATTCTAATAAGTTATAATACCTCGTAGATCCGGCAGAAAACATTGTCGTAAATCAACCTGAAATACGAAGCAAAGTTCCGGTCAGTCGGGTCAGCTATAAGCAATTGTACCATCAACGTTTTGTACAGGCGGTCATCAATCACGAGCTTTTCCCCGGTGACCCTGTTAAACAAAAAATGGACATTGCGTCTGCGTTCCATATTCTCCTGCCAGACTTTAACAGCTGCATTGTCAGGAAAATACTCCGGGGCAGCTGCATAATTACGATGATCAAGCCGCCCATCGGCAAAAATATCAATACTGGCTGCGGGTACTATGACTCCTGTATTTTTAATGACTACCTCGCCTGTATCTAAACGATAGGCAAGTGCCTGCGGTACAATGCTGATGGCATATCCACTGCCTTCCCTGGTCAAAAAATTCCAACGTCCAAATGTGGAAATCCAGAAGCCAAGATTGAGCATATCAAAGCTGACAACCAGATACTGTTTGCCATCTGCCTGAATCAGAGGCGTCTGGGGATTATTCAGCCAGGTGACAAGCTCTGCAGCCTGCTCTGGGGTAAGGTTTTTAAAGACGTTACCGGGAATATTTTCCTGAACAGCCGTATATTTGATAAGCTGGCGCGCAAACCTGGGATCCGATGTTGCATATACTGCAGCCGGCAGATATAGCGACGGGCCACCATGTGCTGCACCGTCGGCAATGGTATGCCTTTGGGCAAAATGATGTGTAGCATATCCCCAGTCCCACCAATGCCAAATCATGGCCTCTTCAGGTGTAGCAGTCCGCAATGTTCGCAGCGCGTCGGCATGGCGGCGATTGAGAATGGGCCCATGCGTCATGGCCGGAACAAGATCAGCCAAAGGGAAGCCAACAACTACCAGAACAACGAGAACCGCAGCCAAGCGATACACAAAATGCGGGCCTATGGAATCCGTTAACCGGGTAAACTTCCAGCCCTGGCTACGGCCCGTCCCCATAAACAAGAGTACCGCAACACAACCAGCAATGACATAGCGCATATTGCCCAAGCCGACCCAGAAGCTCCAAACAGACTCTCCGTATTGGGATATACACACAAAGACAACAAGGACACCACTACAGAAGAGCAAAAAAATACACCGGAACCCTCTGACCCTGACATCCCCAAGCGCACAGGCTAGCCAATCTGCCGGCAACGCCAGGCCAAGTGCGATCACAGGTGCACCAAACATACCAAGACGGCCACCCATTTTAGTGCTGAGAAAGGCAAGTACGGCAAGAGGAAGCAGAAAAAGTACTCCAGAGCGGGCACAGAGTACAAAAAGAAAACCAGCCGTACCGAGAATGCCTACCCAAGTCCACGGGTGAAAATAAGCAAGCAGTTCTGACAGAGAAAGATCCTGTATTTCAATGATCGACTGCGCTACAGAAGGAAAAACCAGAGGCTCGGCAAACCCTACTGCCACCGGATCCCCGGATCGCTTCAAATAGCCTTGAACGTGATGCGCCATGATACTCAATACGTTCATATCCACAACAAGGATAAGAACAAGTGTACAAAAACCAGCAATGAGTATCGGTCGATGGAGCGTATTCAGAAAATTTCTGACTTTACCGATCACAGCTACCAGAAAAGTCAGCGGAAACAGCAGTCCTGCCAGTCCAGCCAGGGCAGGCAACGCATAACACAAAACAGCAAGCAAAGCCGTACGCTGTTCGCCCCGTTTGGCAAGGAACAGCGCCATAAGGGCAAAAAGGCCCACATTATAGCGCACCAAATAGGGGAACATAGAATGCCACACTTCTGACCACGCCGAAAGAAGGCCACTCCCTCCAAGCAGGAATATCCACAACGGTGACAGCATGGAGGCATGCCTATGCCCCGGGGCTTCAAACGCAATGGGGATAGGTCGATGCAACCACTGAAAAGGAAGGAATAAGGGATGCCGCAAAAAACGCATACACCAACAGGCAGGTGCAAGCCCCATAAGCAACGGCAAAAATAACGTTACGAGATCGGTATCCGCATATCCCAAAAGCGTGCGCGCCAAAAATCCAGGGGCAAGCGAAGCAAGAATGCCGGCACAAAATCCTGCCTCCATACTGCCCATACTCCATGCCCAAAGAAAAACAAGCAGAGCAACAAAGCTAGCCATGACCGGTGGCAGCCAGAAAGCAAGCTGAGCCGGATCACTGCCAAAGACCAGCGCCAATATCCGCAGCAGCTCAGACATGGGATGCCCCACCCCAAATTCAAAACCTTCAGCCCCGGCAATCCAATGATAAGCATCATGTGTGGCGAGGAGCATTTCGCTCCCCAGTCGAAACTCCACATCCTGCCATGACTGCCATTCCTGAAACCGCAGCCCAAAAGCAATACCATAGGTCATCAGCCCCAGTGCTACCCCTAAAATCCAGTGAGGGAACGGTCCGGACAGACGTTTCCCAGCTGCGGAAAAAGGCTCAGTTGGGGATGATGCATTAAATATCACGGTATGGCCTCAACTTCTTCTGCACCCGGACTTTGTTCCAAACTACTAGATACAGGAAGGCAGGGCTTCCCGTTGCCACAGCGGGAATATGCGCATCCCAGGGAAAAGCCAAAACAAACAGCCCAGGCCGCAATGTTACCCGTGATTCAGCAGCAGGCCTGGGCATAATTTGCCTCATCAAGAGCATCAGCAGGGGTTAGACTGGTTACCAGTTTGGTAATTAACCGTTCTTTCCCCCCCCTCAGGCACCATATGAACATCACAGAAAGGCTGATGATATTCATAGTGACAGGCAGAAGCTATACGAGTACTTAAACTGCTTACTGTAACCGTGCAATCACTGACCGCCCACTGCCCATCTGGGATGGCTGAGGGATCTGACGCCTGCCGGGGTCATCACAGCTTCCCAAACTGGGCCCAAAGCCATAATGATTCCAGTTGCTGATGTGTCCAACAGGCATGGCAGCAGCTCCCATCAATTATATGCAGTGAGAATGTCAGCAAGCGTTGCAGCAAAAGCATCCAGGTCAGCTTCCGGCACGGTAAGCGCCGGCAGCAGACGCAGAACGCGTTCATGTGAAAGGTTAACAATAAATCCCCGATCTATCAACGTTTCCCAAACATCTTTGCCTGGGAATGCCAGCTCAATACCAATCATCAGGCCAAGGCCACGCACTTCCGATATCGTTCCAGGGTGGTTGGCTGCAACGGCACGTATCTTATCCATAAAAGCGGTCCCAAGCTGCGCTGCACGTTGATCCAGCCTGTCACGCTGCATGATTTCCAATACCTTGCAAGCTACAGCGGACACCAGAGCCCCACCCCCAAAGGTGGTGGCATGGCTGCCGGTTACAAACCCTTCTGCAACTTCGTTTGTAGCCATAATTGCGCCCATAGGCAGGCCATTGGCCAATGCCTTGGCCGAAGAAATGATATCAGGATGCAGATCAAAATGCTGGAATGCCCAAGGTTTTCCAGTACGAAACAGACCGGACTGAACCTCATCCACAAGGAACAGCACTCCCTTACGCCGGCACAATTCTTCTATACCTTTGGCATAACCTGCAGTCATGGGGCGTACCCCACCCTCTCCCTGGACAATTTCCACCATCACAGCAGCTGTTTGAGGTGTTATGGCAGCTTCAAGCGCATTCAAATCGCCCCATGGCACTGTTTTAAACCCGGGAGGAATGGGCAAAAATCCGTCCGTAAACCGTGCCTGCCCCGTGGCCGCCATGGTGGCATATGTACGACCGTGAAACGCATTCTGAACTGTGATTATTTCAAAGGCGCTGTTCCCCAGCACTCTTTGCATATAGCGCCTTGCCAGTTTGATTTGCGCCTCATTGGCCTCAGCACCCGAATTACAAAAGAATGCCTTGTCAAGATGGCTCAGGGAAAGCAGCCTCTCGGCAAGTTCAAGCTGTTCCTCCTGATAAAAAAGATTGCTGACATGAATGAGCCTGCGGGCCTGCTTTTCTATCACCTGGGCAATTTCTTCATTACTATGCCCAAGGCTGGTTACAGCAATACCGGACAGCAGATCCACGTACTCTTTTCCATCCAAATCGTACAGGCGGGAACCCTTTCCGCTGGCGATACTTACGGGATACCGGCCGTAGGTGCGGCATAAAAGTGATTCTTCACGTGCTTTAATGGCATCAAACGAACGTGTCATGAGTATACTTTCTCCCTATCCGCAATTTCAGCGGACGCACACTAAACTGAATTTCTGCCCAGTTGAAATAACCCGAAAAACTACCTTACGTAAGGCAATATTTACAACAGTGAACAATGTTCTACAAGGAAAATATTCAGCCACTGGCTTTGGCCGGAAAACCCTGTAGAGTTGTACCCTGGAAAACAGTATTGTATCTTGCATGCAGTACACACCAATCTGTCTTTACGATCCACAGCCAAGGAGAATGCGATGACCACCCTGACTTCAGGCGGTGATCAGACCGCCCATCTGAAAACATTGGGAACCGGGCGGATTCCTCAGCCGCAAAGCGGCCCGCATGCAGGGCTCCTGGAAGTTTTCCCCAACCGCTTTCCCCACCGTATATATATTGTTACTATGGCCTTTCCCGAATACACATCCCTGTGTCCGGTAACCGGACAACCGGATTTTGGCACCATTGTACTGGAATATATGCCACATCAAACATGTCTGGAGTCAAAAAGTTTTAAACTATATATGTTTGCCTATCGCAACCACCAGTCATTCATGGAAACCATCACCAACAGTATACTGGAAGATATGTTTACAACTCTTGCCCCACTATGGTGTAGAGTCAGAGGGCTATTTGCCCCGCGCGGTGGTACGCATCTGCATGTTTTTGCTGAGCAGTTCAAAAATGTGGAAACACCGTTGCGCACTGAAGTGGAACGGGCAGTATCTGAATGGAAACGCGAAGCCTCACCTCATTCGTGGAAAAATTGAACATGTATGCCCTGCTTGTTGATATTGGAAATACATCGTTGAAAATCGGCCTGGCTGACCCTGAAAAACTGCTTGCTGTCTATACACTGCCCACGGACACATCCCAGAGTGGAGACAGCCTTGGCCTGCAACTATCCTGCTTGTTAACCCATGCAGGGGTATGCCTGAACAACATAGAATGTAAGGACGGTATACACCTTACCGCCTGTGTGGCCAGCTCTGTTGTGCCAGGCATGAATCCCCTGATCACCCATGCCTGCATACGTTACCTTAGTCTCCACCCACTGTTTGCACACCAGGATTTGCCTATTCCCCTGGAAAATCACTACAATCGTCCTGATGAAGTTGGGGCGGACAGGCTTACAGGTGCCTTTGGAGCCAGAAGGCTGGTTCCGGATGCACGCTCGGTAGTGTCGGTAGACTATGGAACAGCTACAAATTTTGATTGCGTAACTGACAACGCCTACCTGGGCGGCTTAATTTGCCCTGGGATCGTATCTTCACTGAGTGCACTGGCCTCCCGCACAGCACAACTGCCACGTATTGCCCTGAATATGCATTCCAACGTTCCCATAATTGGCAACAGCACCATAACCAGCCTGAACCATGGTTTTTTGTTTGGTTTCGCAGCTATGACCGAAGGGTTATATACCCGCCTGACCAAAAGTCTTGCAGGACCTGTGGCTTTTGTGGCTACAGGAGGTTTTGCCCGCGATATGGCCCAGGTGGTAAGCTGTTTTGACCTTGTATGCCCCGACCTTGTTATTGAAGGCCTACATCGGCTGTGGCTTGAAAGCGTATGTAGCAAATGACCACGTATCCCGGTAGAGAGCACTCAACAGCCAACCGAAATACCTTTTAAGGATTTTCCATGCCTGTTACGCCTGTATTACCGCATCGCCTTAGGGAACTTCCTCCACACTGCGCCAAAATATGCCTAAGTATACGCCAATTCATTGCCAAACTTCTGCCGTTGGAAAAACCATCCTTTGTAGTGGCTTTTTCCGGCGGTGCTGATTCCACTGCACTGGCGATTATCTTACGCTGCCTCGATTATCCACTAAGCCTAGCACATCTGGATCACTGCATACGGGAAGAAAGCGGCCAGGAAACGCTCACTGTGGCCCGTTTTGCCCAGGCACTGAACGTGCCTTTCCTTACTGCAGAGATCAACGTACCCGATCAGGCACGGCAAGCAGGCGTAGGCCTTGAAGAATACGGGAGGCAGGCACGATATGCCTTTTTAGAAAAAGCACGTACACAATTCGGAGCCAGCTGGACAGCTGTCGGGCATCATCTGGACGATCTCAGTGAAGACATGCTGATGCGCCTAATCCGCGGGACAGGCTGGCCAGGGCTGGGGGGTATGAAGGCTCTGGACAGAGAGCGGCGTTTGATCCGTCCCTTACTGATGCTGCCTAAAGAAGAATTGTATCACTTCCTGCGTTGTATTGGGGTCACCTGGCTGGAAGATGTTTCCAACAAAAATGATGCCTTTCGCCGAAATCGGGTACGGCATCACATCATCCCTCTGTTACAAAAAGAAAATCCAGCTTTTTCCCGCTCCGTTGCCACGCTATGGGAATTGGCCCGTACAGACGAGCTGTTCTGGGAAGAGCAGCTGCAGCCGGTATTGCGGCAGATCCAAACGGTTGCGGCGGGTCTTCTGCTGCCACGTTCCGCATTTATTACCCTGCCTCGGGCCATCCGTCTGCGTGCTTTTATGGCCTTGATCCAACGGCTGGGCAGCGGACAGACCCGGGCAAAAACCCTGTTTGATCTAGATACTGCCAGTGCAACCTCACAAGCAACAAAACAATTCCGATTTCCTGGGGGTATCGTGGTCCGTACGGACAAAGAAGGTCTTTATGCCTTTGTACAGGCAAGAAAGGTAAAACAAAATCAGCCCTAGAATATCAAAGCAGAGAGCCCCTGTGTAGATTTATTTTGCCTGCATATTACAAACTTTCCGGGAAGAGCGCCAGGCCTGTTCCACTCCGGCAGCAGCCAGCCGGGCAAAAAATTCAGCACGGGGAATGGAACGGGCACCATAGCGCAGAATATGCGCCGTTTCCATCTGGCAATCCACCAGTCTGAACCTTTTCGCACTTAAATGCTCCATCAGGCACGCTAGTGCCAGCTTGGAAGCGTTCGAACGACGGTGAAACATGGATTCTCCAAAAAATACCTTTCCTAAGGCAACCCCATACAAGCCTCCAACCAAAATGCCCCGTTCCCATACTTCCACAGAATGGGCAAAACCAGCTTTATGCAGCTGAACATAAGCAGCGATCATTTCAGAAGTGATCCATGTTCCCTCCTGATCCGGACGGGACATCTCAGCGCACGCCCGCATCACCTCCTCAAAAGCACAATCATATCCTACTGTAAAGGTACAATGGCGCAGTTCACGGCGTACGGTACGGGGAATGCGAAACTCCTCCACCAAAAGAACACAACGTGGATCCGGCGACCACCAAAGGACAGGCTGCCCTTCTGAATACCATGGAAAGGCGCCATGCGCATAAGCTGTCAACAATCTGGAAAGAGAAAGATCACCCCCAACAGCAAGCAGACCAGAAGGATCGGCCTGTGCGGCATTGGGAAAAAGAAACGGGTTGTTATTCAGGCGATAGATCATGGTTAGTTGCTGTTCCGGAACTTTTCTAGTAATCAGCGGGCTGTTCCCACACCACAACAGCCCGACCTTTGCCATGTTGACTATTCTTTTTCTCTGTATTGTTGCTTTTCTCGCTGGACTTATTGACAGTATTGCCGGGGGTGGGGGGTTACTAAAACTTCCTGCCCTCATGCTGACAGGAATCACTCCTCAACAGGCCATGGCCGTAAATAAATTTGCAGGAACACTTGGTACATCTGCTGCGTTGCTCAACTTTACCCGTGCCAGACTTATCCTGTGGAAGCCTGCAGTTGGGGGAATACCAGCGGCATTGGCAGGATCAGCTGCGGGCGGGCACTGTATCATGGCTTTTGCCCCGGAAACGGCTGGGCGCATTTTGGTTATTCTACTGCCCATAACCGCACTGATCACACTTATCCCCTGGAAATCCCGCCCAACCCGGCAGGAATTTTCCCAGCTGGATATATACGGTATCATCCCCCTGGTTTGTTTCAGTGTAGGCTTTTATGACGGCTTTATGGGGCCTGGGGCAGGCAGTTTTTACATCATCGCACTGCACTTTTGCGTCCGTATGTCACTAATCAATGCATCGGCCCTGGCCAAAGTGATCAATCTGGCTTCTAACATAGGGGCACTGGCCATTTTTCTGCCCCAAGGGCAGGTATTATTTTTGTATGCTCTGCCCATGGCCGCAGCGGATACCCTGGGCAATATTATTGGCAGCCAGCTTGCCTTGCGCAATGGATCAAAAGTAGTACGGATTTTCCTGATCGTTTCCATGGCCATTTTATTCGTAACATTAGCTGCCAAGTATTTTTGACCACCAGCAAGCATGCAAGGCAACTACAGATGCCCCAAAGTCTCGCTAGGTTATAGTCAGATGTAACCCGTTTTCGCCCGTACCCGGTGGCAGTACGGTAACCCGACCACCCTTGCTTAAACGGCCGAACAAAATTTCCTCGGCCAATCTGTCTTCCAATACTTCACGGAGTAATCTCTGCAACGGCCTTGCCCCAAGAACGGCGTCAAAACCTTTCGCGGCCAGCCAATCGCGGGCTGCGGGAGTAAGCGTGAGAGTAACCCGTTTTTCGGTAAGTGCGCGGCTCAGCTCTGTAATACTTTTATCCACAATGCGTCCCATTAAATCGGGCGTCAGAGCATTGAACGGCACAAGCGCGTCCAACCGGTTACGGAACTCGGGGCTGAATGCAGCTTCAACCGCCTTTTTCCCCCGCTGAGCAGCATCCTGGACACCGGAAGCAGCATTGGCAAAGCCCATGGGAAGTGCTGCCATATCCCGCGCCCCCGCATTAGAAGTCATGATCAACACAATATTTCGGAAATCGGCCTTACGTCCGGTATTATCCGTCAGTGTGGCATAATCCATAACCTGCAACAAAACATTATAGATATCCGGATGTGCCTTTTCGATCTCGTCCAGCAATAAGACCGCATGGGGGCTTTTTCGCACTGCCTCTGTCAGTAAGCCGCCCTGCTCAAATCCCACGTAACCAGGAGGAGACCCAATCAACCGGGAAACGGCATGCTTTTCCATATATTCACTCATGTCAAACCGCAGAAAAGGCACCCCCAGCCGAGCAGCCAGCTGCCGGGCCAGCTCTGTTTTGCCTACACCGGTAGGGCCATAAAACAGAAAAGCCCCCGTCGGTCGGGCACTGCCACCCAAACCAGAACGAGAACGGAGAATGGCACGGGTAACACTTTGCACTGCCTGATCCTGCCCGCAAATACTCTTACGCAGATCTTCCCTCAATGTTTTCAGACGATCACGTTCTCTGGCCAACACAGTCCGCATAGGTATCCCGGCCATACGGGCAACAATGCGTTCCATATCCTGCCGGGTTACCTGAGTCCCGGGGCGAAACCCAGGACGCAGCCGGACAAAGGCACCGGCTTCATCCAAAACATCAATGGCCTTATCCGGCAACATACGATCCTGCACATACAGTGCTGACAATTCCACCGCGGCCCGAATGGCTGAGGGGGTATAGCGCACACCATGATGCGCTTCATAGTGAACCTGCAACCCTCTGAGAATTTCTATACATTCTTCCCGGGAAGGCTCCTGTATATCCACACGCTGGAAACGACGTACCAAAGCCCGATCTTTTTCAAAATGATTACGGTATTCCTCATGGGTTGTGGAACCAATACATCGCAGGCTGCCATCGGCAAGAACAGGTTTGAGCAGATTGGATGCATCCATTGCCCCACCGCCAACGGATCCTGCCCCCACCACCGTATGAATTTCATCAATAAACAAAATGGCCCCACGGACTTTTTTCAGTGCATGGATAACGGCCTTAACCCTGCCTTCAAAATCCCCTCTGTACCGTGCACCTGCAAGTACTGCCCCAAGATCCAGTGAAAAAAGCTGTGCGTCCTGAAATTCCGGCGGCACATTGCCACTAGCAATACGCTGGGCAAGTCCTTCGGCAATGGCTGTTTTACCGGTACCAGGTTCACCAACATACAACGGGTTGTTTTTACGCCTGCGGGCAAGTATTTCAATGCTTCGCGTCAATTCGGCATCTCTGCCCACCAAAGGATCAAGCTGCCCGTTCCGTGCTGCTTCTGTAAGGTTGCGCGTATAGGCCTGCAGAGGATCATCACTGGAGAATGTTGCCTCCTGGGCTGGTGCTTCCACATCAGCTTCCCGGGTCACCTGTTCAAGAACAGCCAGCCGCGTTATCCCCTGGCGTTTCAGGCAGTCAACGGCATAGGAAAATTCTTCTTCAAAAAACGCAGCGAGCACATCACCTACTTCAATTTCCACTTCATTTTTGCCGGCACTGCTCAATTGTGCAAGAGCTCTGTCCATAACTCTCTGCACAGAAGACGTTTGATAAATAGTATCCGCAACCTCATCCAAAGATTCCACAAATTCGCTGAAATACCAGTCCAAGGAGTGCAACAGATTTCTGACATTGCCTCCACAGGCTTCAATGATCCGCTTGCCATTAGCCTCTGACGCTATGCCAAACAAAAGATGTTCCAGCGTAAGGTATTCGTGCCGCCGCTGCTTGACTTCGCGCACTGCCACACCCAAAGCCTTCCGCAGACTTTTGCCGATCATGCGCTAATCTCCCGGATTGTACAGCGAAGTGGGAATCCCGACTCACGGGCAAGGTGAAGCGTCCGTGCAACTTTTGCTTCAGCCAGATCGTGAGGATACACCCCTGCAACGCCGATACCGTTTTTGTGTACAGACAGCATAACAGCCGTGGCCTGCTCTGGCTTTTTATGAAAAACCTGTATCAAAATATCCACAACAAACTCCATGGTTGTGTAATCATCATTATACAGGAGAACCTGGAACAACCGAGGATAGACAATACTATCTTTTTCAATGGCATGGCTGTCTGGATCAGAATACAGGGGGATTTCACTCATACGTGCACTCCAAGAACAAAATAGACATAAATCACTAAAAAGCAGGATATATCATTGTGTCTTCGTACCGCCTTTCCCCCGGCGGAACAACCGATCCTGTAATTCAGCAACCGTAACCAGACCGCCGGACTCCGGATGAAAAACAGGCCTGTATCCCAGTCGCCTGGCCTGGGCAAGCCTGATATCGTGTGCCGCAACAGGGCGGATCTGTCCATTTAAATCTACTTCACCCCAAAATACAGCCCGCTCCGGCAACGGAATATCATAAAAAGAAGACAACATGGCCGCGACCAGAGCAAGATCCATACCTGGCTCCTGCAGACGAATTCCACCGCCAATTTTGGCATAGATATCTACCTGTCCAAAATTAAGCCTCAACCGCTTTTCCAGTACGGCAAGCAAAAGGTGCAGTCGGTTTACATCAAAGCCCATGCCCGCACGGCGGGGAATGGATAAATAACTGCGTGTAACTAAAGCCTGCACTTCTACTGCCAGCGGTCTTTGTCCGTCTACAGCCATAACTACTGCAGTACCGCTTAACGTAGCATCCCGTGCGCCAAGAAAATAAGTAGACGGGTCTTCCACAACTTCCAGGCCCTGATGGGCCATCTGAAAAACCAGGAGCTCCTGGTTTGGGCCAAAACGGTTTTTCAAAACACGAAGCATACGGAACATCTGGCGGCGATCTCCTTCAAGGGCAATCACCGTATCTACCATGTGCTCAAGAAGTCTGGGGCCGGCAAGCGTGCCGTCCTTGGTAACATGCCCCACAAGCACGACAGCGGTTTTACCGCTTTTACAGGCATCCACTACCTCCGTAGCCACAGCGCGTACCTGGCTAACGTTACCGGGAAGCCCCTCTGCATTTTCCGATGAAAGTGTTTGTACTGAATCAAGCACCAACAAATCTGGTGCGTCCTTCCCAATCAGTAAAGGTATCACATCTTCTATCCGAGAAGTGGATAAGGCCAGAAGGTTATCATGTAGAGCGCCAAGCCTTTCCCCCCTGCTTTTGATCTGCGGTAAGGATTCTTCCCCACTCACATACAGAACCGTCCTGTCTGACGCAGCCACAGCTCCTGCCAGCTGCAACAGTAGAGTAGACTTGCCTATACCGGGCTCACCCCCCATCAAAAGCGCACTGCCTGGCACAATGCCACGACCCAATACACGATCAAGGGCTTCAAGCCCAGTCCCGAAAGGCTGATGTAGGCTGTCCTCCACTTCACCAAGGCGTACAGCTTTGGCTGCACACATACCTGACGTATGCCCGTGTTTAATCCCGGCAGGTATGCACTGTAAAGAATTCCAGGCTTTACACATCGGGCATTGGCCCCTCCAGACGGCAGACTGTGCTCCGCACTGCGTACATATATAGGTCTCCCGACCTTTTGCCACCACATTGCCTCCCTTCTGTATCCCGAAACCAATTCCACCTTACGTTTCATGAATATACATATTAACGCCACGAAACACCAGCGCCTGATAGCATCTCAAAAAGACAACCTACCTGTACTTCTGTAAAGAGGATTTCTCTATTTCCGGTACGAAAAAGTCTTGCAGAAATATTCACCAAATGCTACACCACGTTCAGGAGTGTTGTGGCATTGCGATTACTTGTCAATAAAATAACTTTTACCAGTCTGGGAGGTTACTCTCATGTTTCAGCTTAGTGAAGAACAACAAATGATTAAGGACATGGTACGGGAGTTCGCCGAAAAAGAAGTGAAACCCATTGCCGCAGAAATTGACAAAAACCACCGTTTCCCGGCTGAAAGCATTCCCAAGATGGCTGATCTCGGTATGTTTGGCCTTTCTACCCCCGAAGAGCTCGGCGG